>NZ_CEEDMJ010000037.1:0-34940 GCF_979255925.1 Kineococcus sp. AC630 | reverse complement strand
GTCGCCCCGGCCAGCTGTGCCGCGACCGTGGCCCCGGCCGAGGTGCCGCCCGTCAGGTCGGCGTCGCTGACGTCGAGACCCGCCTCGAGCAGCCCCGCCCCGACCACCGCCCTCGTCCTCGGGGGTGGCGGCTCGACCGGCAACGCCTGGCTGATCGGCGTCGTGGCGGGGCTGCTCGAGGCGGGTCTCGACGTCAGCGACGCCGACCTGACGGTCGGCACCTCGGCCGGGGCCACGGTCGCGGCACAGCTGGCCGGGGCGACCTCCAGGGAACTGCTGGCCGCCGCGCTCGTCCCACCGCCCACCCGGACCGGAGGCGGAACGGGCCGCCCGGTGAGCGACCACCTGCAGCGCCTCCGTGACCTCATCGCCGGGTCGCAGGACGCGGCGGACATGCGTCGCCAGCTCGGGGCCGCGGCGTTGGCGACGGACTCCGACGCCTCCTGGTCGATGCAGTGGCGCGACACCGTAGCGGCCCGGTTGCCCCGCCCGGACTGGCCGCAGCGCAGACTCCTGCTCACCGCGCTCGACGCCCGCACCGGCGACGGGTTCACCTTCGACCGGAACTCCGGGGCGGACCTCGTCGACGCCGTCGCGGCCAGTTGTTCCAGCCGTCTCCCGTACCGGATCGGGGAGGACCGCTACCTCGACGGCGGCTACCGCCGCAACGAGAACGCCGACCTCGCCGCCGGGTACGACCGGGTCCTCGTGCTCTCGCCGCTCGGCGGCAGGACCCTGTACCCGCCGGCCTGGAGGATGCAGCTCGCGGCCCAGGTCGAGGAGCTCGAGGCGGGCGGGAGCCACGTCGAGACGGTCGTCCCCGACGCCGAGCACGAGCACCTCTTCGGCGCGAACGCGATGGACCTCTCGCTGCGCCCGGCCGCCGCGCGGGCCGGTGCCGCACGGGGCCGCGATCTCGCCCACCGCCTCGGTGCCTCCTGGGCGCAGCGCGGGACCTGCTGAGCCCGCGGGCCCGGGAGTCTCAGAAGCGGAAGGTCGAGACGAGGCTCTGCAGGTCGCTCGCGACCCGGGAGACGTCCTGGCTGGTCGTCGCGGTGTGCCCGGCGGAGTTCGCGGACTCCACGGCGCCCTGGGCGATCCCGGACATGTTGGCGGAGATCTCGCCGGCGCCGGCGGAGACCTCGGTGACGTTGCGGACCATCTCCGACGTCGTGGCGGACTGCTCCTCGACGGCCGCCGCGATGGTCGACTGCAGCGCGTCGATGCGGGCGATGACCTCGGAGATCTCCGCGATCGCGGCCCCGGCGGCGGTCGCGTCGGCCTGCGTCGAACCGACCTTGGCGACGATCTCCTCGGTCGCGCGGGCCGTCTGCTGCGCGAGTTCCTTGACCTCGTCGGCGACCACGGCGAACCCCTTGCCCATCTCCCCGGCGCGGGCCGCCTCGATGGTGGCGTTCAGGGCCAGCAGGTTCGTCTGCCCGGCGATGGAGGTGATGAGCTTGACGACCTCGCCGATCTCACGGCTGGAGACCGCGAGGCGGGTGAGGGTCTCGTCCGCGGCCTGGGCGGCGACGACGGCGGTGCCGGCGACCTGGCTGGCGTCGGCGGTGGAGGCGGAGATCTCGCGGATCGCGGCCGTCATCTCCTCGCCGGCGGCGGCGACGGTCCCGATGTTCGCGGAGATCTGCTCGGTGGCCGCGGAGACGACCTGGCTCTGGTGCGAGCTCTCCTCGGCGCCGGCGGACATCTGGGTGGCGACGGTGGTGAGTTCCTCGGCGGAGGCGGCCAACGTGGAGGAGTTCGCGACGATCTGGGCCATGACCGAGCCGAGACGCTCGGTGGAGGCGTCGAGGGCCTGAGCCATGACGCCGATCTCGTCTTTGCTGGTGAGGCCGACGCGCTCGTCGAGGTGCCCCTCGGCGAGGCCACGCACGACCGCGACGACCCGGTGCAGGGGACGGGCGATGCTGCGGGCGATCACGGTGGCCATGACCAGCGAGGCCAGAGCGGCGACGGCGATGGTCGCGACCATGAGGACGGCGGCGCGGGCGTAGGCCGCGGCCCCGGCTTCCCGGGAGGCCTTCGCCGCGGCGAGCTCGCGGTCGTCCATCTCCCGCAGCTGCTGCTCCAGGGAGGCCTCCAGGGGCTTCACCGTCGCGTCGAACCGACCGCTGAAGGCGCTGGAGTCGAACGACTGGGCGATCTCCTCCAGGCCCCCGCGCGCCGTGAGGTACTGGGCGAGGGCCGTCTCGAAGGCGTCGAGCTGCGCCGGGGTCTGCACCGGGTCGGAGGCCAGGTAGGCCTTCCAGTCGGTGTCCAGGGCGGTGTCGGCGGCCCGCAGGTCACCGACCGCCGCCGTGGTGTGCGTGTCGTCGGAGGCGATGACGAGGTCGTCGAGGCTCTTCAGGCTCTGCACGAAGTCGGTCTGCACCTGCTGCAGGGTGCTGACCGAGACCACGCTGTTGGAGTACATGTCCTCGAGCCGGTGCTGGGCCGAGCGCAGGCCGAGGAACCCGACGGCCCCGACGGTGACGATCAGGACCACCACGACGGTGAAGCCGGCGAACAGCTTCGAGGCGACCCTCAGGTCCCGCAGACGCGACATGCCACAACTCTCCGCTCATGGGTCCCGCCGGAGGAGTCCGCAGGCTCTCCACCACTTGTCGGCAGTCGTCACCCTCGGTCCTGAGCCCCACAACACCGTGACCACCCGGTCGGCCCAACGGTGACCGGTCCTCGTGGGGTCAGTCGAGCCCCCGGGCGGCCAGCGCCTCACCCAGCGCCTCGGCGTGCGCGACCGTGCGGACCAGCGTCGGCACGAGCAGCGCCCGCGGGTCGCCACCGAGTCCGCGGGCGGCGGCGGCCTCGCGCGACTCCGCGAGCAGGCGACCGACGACGGGGATGCTGGTGATCGTCAGGGTCAGCCCGAGCGCCAGCCGGTCGGGGTCCACCCCGAAGCGGCGCAGTGGTGTGGCGGCCCGCACGACGGTGTCCAGCACCGCCGGGACGGGCGTCGTGGCGGTCACGACCGTCGCCGCCCACAGGCACGCGAGCAGACCCGCGACGGTGGCGACCGCGCGCAGCGGCCCCGCGCTCCACAGCTGCACCACCGCCAGCGCGAGGAGCAGCACCCACACCCGGCGCACCTGCACGAGCAGCAGCCGCACCCGCAGCCCGCCACCGCGGGCGAGGACGACGACCAGCACGCCGAGACCGACCGGGACCGTGGCGGCGACCACGTCCGGGGCCACCAGCCGCACCACCCCGACCACCGTGCCCAGGACGAGCAGGACGGCCAGCTTGGCCCCCGGAGCGGCCCGGTGCAGCCAGGAGTCACCCGGTTCCACCACCCCCAGCAGCGGCGGCACCCCGAGCAGGCCGCGCCTCACCCGGCGGCCCGGCGGTAGGCGGCGACGACCTCGGCGGGACCCCCGTCGCCCCGCACCCGGCCGTCCTCGATCCACAGCACCCGGTCGGCGCGGCCGGCGAGGTCCAGGTCGTGGGTGGCGACGACGACCTGGGCGACGGGGGCCGGCGGGTCCCGCAGGACGTCGCCGACCCGACGGGCGGTGCGCAGGTCCAGCAGGGTCGTCGGCTCGTCGCAGAGCAGCACCCGCGGACCGGTCGCCAGCACGGAGGTCAACGCCAGCAACTGTCGCTGCCCGCTGGAGGCCTCCCGCACCGACCGGTCGGCCAGGGCGCCCAGCCCCGCGGCGGCCAGCAGTTCCCGGGCCCGGGCGTCGTGGTGACGGCGGGGGACCTCCGTGCGGCGCAGCGACAGGGCCACGTCCTCGACCGCCGTCGGCATGACGAGTTGCGCGTCGGGGTCGGTGAAGACGAAACCGACCCGCCGCCGCAGCGCCTTCAGCTCGCGTTCGGGGTCGAGGCCCTCGACGGTGATCCGACCGGCGTTGGCCAGGACGAGACCGTCCAGCAGCCGCAGCAGCGTGGACTTCCCGGAACCGTTGGGCCCGATCAGCGCCGTCATCGGGCTGCTCGCCGGGTCGATCTCGAGGTCGAGGTGGTGCAGCACGGTCCGTTCACCGGCCTCCACACTCACCCCCGCCAGGCGGATCACGGGACGTGCGACCTCAGCGGGCGGTCAGGCGGGGGAAGGCGCGGTGCACCGGGGCCGCGACGAGCACGGCGAGGACGACCTTGACGAGGTCGGCGGGCACGTAGCCGAGGCAGAGCGCAGCAGCCTTCGCCCAGGTCAGGCCGCCGCCCCAGGCCATCCCGGGGATGCCGAAGGCGTAGACGACGAGCAGCCCGCCCACCACCGTCCCGGCGACCAGCCCGAGGACGGTGCGCCCGCGGCGCACACCCGCGCGGGTGATCAGCCCGGTGACGAAGGCGGCGAAGGGGTAGGAGAGCAGGAACCCGGCGCTCGCCCCCGCGAACACGCCGAGCCCGGCGCCCCCGTTGGCGAAGACCGGGACACCGGCCGCCCCGATCACGAGGTACAGCGCCGCGGCCGCCGCCCCGCGCCACGGGCCGAGCAGGGCACCGCAGAGCATGATCCCCAACGTCTGCAGCGTGATCGGGATGGCCAGCAGCCCGATCGGGATGCCCGGGGTGAGGGCCAGCGCGCACACCAGGGCGGCGAAGACGGCGACGAGGGCCAGGTCCCGGGAGGGTTCGACGGGACGGCGCAGACCGGCGTCGGGGGCGGTCGCCGGGCGCCGGCGGGTGGGCGAGGTCACGGGCCGAAACCTAGCGGACGGTGCACCGGTACCGAGGGCCGTAGAATCGTCCTCGACCCCCGTCGTTCGAAACCCTTGAGAGCTGCCCTCGTGATCGTCGCGTCCGACATCGAACTGCGTGCAGGGGCCCGTCTCCTCATGGAGGGCGTGAACTTCCGTGTCGCCGCCGGCGACCGCATCGGACTGGTGGGCCGCAACGGCGCCGGGAAGACGACCCTGACCAAGGTCCTCGCCGGGGAGGGACAGCCCGCCTCGGGCACCGTGACCCGCTCCGGGGAGATCGGGTACCTGCCCCAGGACCCGCGTGCCGGCGACCCCGAGATGCTGGCCCGCGACCGCATCCTGGCCGCCCGCGGCCTCGACGACGTCATCGCCAAGCTGCGCAAGGCCGAGGTCGACATGGCCAGCGAGGACGACAAGGTCCGCGACAAGGCCATGGACCGCTACACCAAGCTGGACGCCCGCTTCGTGGCCCTCGGCGGCTACACCGCCGAGAGCGAGGCCGCCCGGATCTGCGCGAACCTCAACCTGCCCGAACGCATCCTCGAGCAGCAGCTGAAGACGCTCTCCGGGGGTCAGCGCCGCCGCGTCGAGCTCGCCCGCATCCTGTTCTCCGCCAGCGAGACGCTGCTGCTGGACGAACCGACCAACCACCTCGACGCCGACTCCATCGCCTGGCTGCGCGACCACCTCAAGAACTACGCCGGTGGGCTCATCGTCATCAGCCACGACGTCGAACTGCTCGAGGTCGTCGTCAACCGGGTGTTCCACCTCGACGCCAACCGCGCCACCATCGACCTCTACAACGTCGGCTGGAAGAACTACCTCAAGCAGCGCGAGACCGACGAGAAGCGCCGCATCCGCGAACGCGCCAACGCCGAGAAGAAGGCCGGGACGCTGCTGCTGCAGGCCGCCAAGATGGGAGCCAAGGCGACGAAGGCCGTGGCGGCGCAGAACATGGCCAAGCGCGCCGAGCGGCTGCTGGGCAGCCTCGAGGAGGTCCGCGTCCAGGACAAGGTCGCCAAGCTGCGCTTCCCCAAGCCCGCCCCCTGCGGCAAGACCCCGCTGATGGCGGAAGGGCTGTCGAAGTCCTACGGCTCGCTGGAGATCTTCATGGGCGTCGACCTGGCCATCGACCGCGGCTCGCGCGTCGTCATCCTGGGGCTCAACGGCGCCGGGAAGACCACGCTCCTGCGGATGCTCGGCGGGGTCGAGCAGCCCGACACCGGCGAGATCATCGGCGGCCACGGCGTCAAGATCGGGTACTACGCCCAGGAGCACGAGACGCTCGACGTCAACCGCTCCGTGCTGGAGAACATGCGCTCCGCCTCCCCGGACCTCGACGACACCCGGGTCCGCACCGTCCTCGGCTCGTTCCTCTTCTCCGGCGACGACGTCGACAAGCCGGCGGGCGTGCTCTCCGGCGGGGAGAAGACCCGCCTGGCCCTGGCCACCCTCGTCGTCTCCAGCGCCAACGTGCTGCTGCTGGACGAACCGACGAACAACCTCGACCCGGCCTCGCGCGCCGAGATCCTCGACGCGCTCAAGCACTACGAGGGTGCCGTCGTGCTCGTCACCCACGACGAGGGCGCCGTCGAGGCGCTCGGCCCCGAGCGGGTGGTGCTGCTGCCCGACGGGGTGGAGGACCTGTGGAACGCGGGCTACCAGGAGCTCGTCTCGCTGGCCTGAGGTCGAGGTCGAGGTGGCTCGAGGAAGTCCTGCACCACGGCGGTGAACTCCTCGGTGCGCTCCACCCACGGGTGGTGGCCGGCGCCTTCCAGGAGGCGCAGTCCCGCGCGGGGCAGCAACCCGAGATCCCGACCAGCTCGGCGACCGGAGCCAGGTGGTCCCAGCGTCCCGGGCCGCCGTGCACGATCACCACGGGCCGGGCGCCCGGACGGATGCGCGACGCCGTCCTCGACCGGGCGCCTTCGTGCAGCTGCACCGTCTCGATCACGTCCCTCCCCACGGGGGCCGTCAGCCCCAGCCGCAGTCGTGGAGGACCGTGGCCAGGGCCTGCTGCGCCGTGCACGCCGCGTCGAGGGTGCGCTCGTCGACTCCCGTGAGCGGGTCCCGGTCCCGCCACCAGGAACGCATCTCGGCCTCTCCGAACTCGTGCGCCACGTCCCCCTTCGTCGCGTGCCGACGCAGCGTCTCCTCGAAGGGGACCTCGTAGCGGTAGCAGCGACTCGTCCCGGCGTGCTCGGCGACCAGGCCGCGCAGCACGTTGCCGTGGATCTCCTCGTGGAGGATCCCCTCGACGACCACGTGGAGTCCGTGGTCCAGGGCGAAGCGCGCCGTGAGGTCCAGGAGCCCGACGGACAACGCGCCCGGCCGGTCCTCGACGTGCAGCACCTGACGCCGCAGGACGTCCTGACCCAGGACCGCGACGCCGCGGGGACGCGCCGCCCGGAGCGCGGCGGCCAGCGTCGACTTCCCGCTGCCGGAGTTCCCCCGGACCACGATCAGCCGGGTTTCCGAGGTCCCGCACCTCCCCGTCCGCGTCACCACGCCGGTCTGGCGGGTCGACCCTCCCACGATGAAACGTTTGTGCAGGTCGGAGTGGGGGTCCGAAGATCACGGAAGGAGCAGTGATCTCCCCGTTCGAGTGGCCGGAACCGCTGCTGGTGGTGACCATGGAGGGGGTCCTGGGGTCTGCGACGACGTTGAGGAGAGGTCGGGATGACCGAAACGATCAAGCGGGGAACCCGGTTGAGCGGTTCCGAACGGGAGCAGCTCGCCGGCGAGCTGTCCAAGGGTTACGCCGAGGGGAAGAGCATCCGCGCACTCGCCGAGGAGACAGGTCGTTCCTACGGCTTCGTGCACCGGTTGCTCAGCGAGAACGAGGTGACCCTGCGCAGTCGTGGCGGGGCCACGCGCGGCAAGACCCGGCAGGGCTGAGAGGCCGCTGCCGAGCGGGGGGCCGACCGTTCACAGCGAGCGGTCGGTTCCCCCGTCCACGGTGAGCGATGCTCCCGTGATGTAGGACGCCGCGGGGGAGAGCAGGAACACCGCGGCGCGGGCGAACTCGTCGGGGAGTCCGGCCCGGCGCAGCGGGATGTCCTCCAGCACGTCGGGGGCCAGTTCGGCGGAGTCCTCGAACTCCAGCGGAGAGCTGGCGTCGACGTGCCCGGCGAGCAGGTTGTTGATCCGCACCCCGCGCGGGCCGAGTTCGTCGGCCAGGGCCTTCGCGGCCATCGCCAGGCCCGGACGCAGCCCGTTCGCCACGCCGGCGTCCATGACGGGCGTGCGGACGGTGCTGGAGAGCAGCAGCACCATCGAGGCACCCTCCCCGGTCGCGGCCTTGCCGACCGAGCGGGCCAGGCGCAGCGGGCCGAGCAGGCTCGACTCGAACGCCTCGCGCCACGCCCCGTCGGAGGCCTCCAGGACGGTGGAGGTGGGCGGAGCCCCGCAGGAGATGACCGCGCCGTCCAGGCGCCCGAACCGGGCGTGGGCCGCGGCGACGAGACGGGTCTCGGTGCCGGGGTCGGAGATGTCGCCCGGGACGGGCAGCAGACGGGACGGATCGCCGATGCTGGGCATCACCGTGCGCAGTTCGTCCTCGTCTCCCGCGTGCAGCACGAGGAGTGCACCTTCGTCGGCGAGCACCCTGGCGCAGGAGAGCCCGAGCCCGGTGGACGCACCGGAGACGATGTACACGCGGTCACTCAGGCCCAGGTCCATGGGTCCATTGTTGCGCAGAGTGGCCGTTGGTACACGCAGCATGATCGTTTGCCCCCGAACGGGCGAATCTCAGTTGGTCCGCAGACACCCGGGATCTTCTAGAACCGCTGGTCAGCGGCGTCCAGTTCGGCATCCTCGGCCTGCTCGTCCACCCCGGACCGCACCGCGCGCCGGGCACCCCGGCGTGGCGCGGGAGCCGCCTCGACCGCCTCGACGGTCTCCTCGACCCGTTCACCCTCCGTGGTCTCCGTGGTCTCCCTGGCCTCTTCGGACTCGCCGGTCTCGCCGGCCCGCAGGTCCAGCTCCCGCCGGCCCGCGACGACCCAGACGACCAGCGCCGTCAGGGCGAACCCGAACCACTGCACCGTGTAGGCCAGGTGCGGCCCCTCGTCGACGTCGGGACGCAGCGCCGGAGCGGGGGCGGTGGCCGCGGACGGGTCCTCGGAGGCGAGCACGGCGTACCCGTCGAGCAGTCTCAGCCCCGGCACGGCCGCCGCGACCTGCGCACGTCCGATGGAGCCGACCTGGCCGGCCGGGACGGTCCCGCGCTTGGCCTCCTCCCACTGGCGCAGGCGCGCCACGACGGTGACCTCGCCCTGCGCCGGGGCGGGCAGCGTGTCCGGACGGTCGGTGTCGTCGCCGGCCGCCAGCCAGCCGCGGTCCACGACCAGGGCGGTGCCGTCGCCGAGCACCAGCGGCACGAGCACCTCGTAGCCGGCGGTGTCGTCGCGCGGCCGGTTGCGCACCAGCAGGGTGTCGGCCACGTCGTAGGTGCCGGTGACCCGCACCGGCGTCCACACGTCGGCCGTGGCCAGCTCGGAGCCCGCGGGCAGCACCCGGGTGACGTCGACGGGTCGTGCGTCGTAGTTCTGGACCAGGGGCGCGTTCGCGGCCAGACGTTCCTCACGGCGGTGCCACTGCCAGCGACCCAGGAGGAGGCAGACGAACGCGATCAGGACGGCGACCGCCAGTCCACGCAGCCACCGTGGTTCACGCAGCAGTCGCAGAACGCTCACGCCCGCAACTGTGCCACTTCGAGAACCTCGCGCAGGAAGCCCCTCGCCCCGAGGAACTCCGACAGGTGGTCGCGGTGCTCGGCACAGGCCAGCCACGTCTTGCGGCGTTCGGGGGTGTGCAGGCTCGGGTTGTTCCACAGCAGGCCGAAGTCGGCGTGGTGGGTGCACCCCCGAGCGCTGCAGACGGGGTCCGAGGGCGGCTCGTGCATCGAGACCACGGTCGGAGGGGAGTAGTGCGGCGAGGCATCGCCATGAGTCGTACCGGGCTGTGCACCAGGTTCCACGTCAGCAGTCTCGCACCGAGCGACGTCCCGTCCAACCCTGCGTGAACGCCGGATGTCAGCGGACGTCGTCCCGGGGGGAGCGCACGGACGTGATCGTGGCCTCGATCGCCGGGAGCTGCTCCGGGGGCCGCGGGGCCGGCGCGGTGATGTCGAAGGAGTCCGGGGCGGGCCCGCGGGACTCCCGGCCGGCGTTCGCGAGCACCACGGCGATGTAGGGCAGCACGAGCGCGCCACCGACGAAGGCCCAGCGGATGGGGTGGTCGATGAACGCGAAGCACAGGAAGCAGAGCGTGCGGATGATCATCGAGATGACGTACTTGCGGTACCGCACCCCCATGTCGTCGGTCTGGGACGTCGGGGCGGCGGTGATCTGGTAGCTCGGTTCCTGCTCCTGCACACGTTCACGCTATGCCTGCCCGACGACCCCCACCCGCCCAGTTCACAGCCGGATGCGTTATTTTCGCCCATCGTGTCGCAGCTCACTGCCCCCACCGGCGAACGAACTCCCCGCAGCGTCCTCGTGACCGGCGGGAACCGTGGCATCGGCCTCGCCGTCGCCCAGGCCTTCGCGGCCGCCGGTGACCGGGTGGCGATCACGTACCGCTCCGGGGAGCCGCCCGCAGGGTTGTTCGGGGTCCGCGCCGACGTGACCGACCCCGCCTCCCTCGACGCGGCCTTCGCCGCCGTGGAGGCCGAGCACGGCGCCGTCGAGGTCTTGGTGGCCAACGCCGGCACCACCCGCGACCAGCTCCTCATGCGCATGAGCGACGAGGAGTTCGACTCCGTCCTCGACGCCAACCTCGCGGGGGCCTGGCGGGTGGCGCGCCGTGCGGTGCGCGGGATGGTGCGGGCCAAGAAGGGACGCCTGATCTTCATGTCCAGCGTCGTGGGCCTCTACGGCTCCCCGGGCCAGACCAACTACGCGGCGTCCAAGTCCGGTCTCATCGGCCTGGCCCGCTCCATCGCCCGCGAGCTGGGCAGCCGCGGCATCACCGCCAACGTCATCGCGCCCGGGTTCATCGACACCGACATGACCCGTGCCCTGCCCGAGGCGACCGCCACCCAGTACAAGGGCAGCATCCCCGCCGGCCGCTTCGGTGACGTCGCCGAGATCGCGCAGGCCGCGTTGTTCCTCGCCGACGCCGGCTACGTCAACGGGGCCGTGCTGCCCGTCGACGGCGGCCTCGGGATGGGGCACTGAGGTGGCGGACCCGAAACCCTCCGGGGGCCGGCGCCTGGCCCTCTACGGCGTCGTGATGATCGTGGTCATCCTCGGCCTGGCCGGGCTCTCCACCTGGGCGCTCAACCGCGGCTGAGCGCCGCGTCCCCGGGACCGCTCCGTCCGGCTTGGTCGAGCAGGTCGGCCTCCTCGACGTCGTCGCGGGTGATGCCCAGCAGCGGCAGGACGGCGTCGAGGTAGGGGACGTTGAGGGCCGCGTCGGCCTGTTCGCGCACGACGGGTTTGGCGTTGAAGGCGATCCCCAGCCCGGCCGCGGCGAGCATGTCGAGGTCGTTCGCACCGTCGCCGACGGCGACGGTGCGGTGCAGCGGGAGTCCCTCCGCGGCGGCGAAGTCGCGCAGGGCCACGGCCTTCGCCGCGCGGTCGACGACGGGTCCCGTGACCCGCCCGGTGAGCGTGCCGTGCACCACCTGCAACCGGTTCGCCCGCACGTGCGCGATCCCGAGTTCCGCGGCGAGGGGGCCGACGACCTCCAGGAACCCCCCGGACACCAGGGCCAGGGTGAAACCCAGCCGGTGCAGCGTCCGGCACAGGGTCCGCGCCCCCGGGGTGAGGACGACGGCCGCACGGACGGCGTCGATGACCGAGACGTCGAGACCCTCGAGACAGGCCACGCGTTCGCGCAACGAGGCGGCGAAGTCGATCTCCCCGCGCATGGCGCGTTCGGTGACGGCCGCCACCTCCGCCTCGCGTCCGGCGTGCGCGGCCAGGAGTTCGATGACCTCCTGCTGGATGAGGGTCGAGTCGACGTCCATCACGACGAGGCGTCGACCCATCCGGGCCAGACCGGCGGGGGAGACGGCCGCGTCGAGGCCGTGCCGGCCGGCCTCGACGGAGAGCGTGCGGCGCAGGGCGAGGAGTTCCTCGGGGCCGCCGTGGGTGGAGACGTCGAGTTCGACGCTGGTCACCGGGTGGACCGACATCCGCCGGATCCGGTCGACGTTGGCCCCGGCCTCGGCCAGCACCGTGGTGATCCGCGCGATCGCGGCGGGCACCAGCGGCGCTCCGAGCAACGTCACGTGCAACCGTCGCGGCCGGGCCGTGACGAGCACCTCTTCCGGTGCGGCGCAGGTCACCTCGAGCCCCTGCAGGCCGGCGACGGTTCCGGGGGAGACGGCGAGGGCCACCGCCCCGGGAACCGGGTCGGTGACCAGCGCCGACAAGGTCAGGATCCCGCCGACGACGACCTGCTCCACGTCCAGCACGTGGGCCGCCGTCCCGGCGAGGGCGGCGAACAACGCCGACGTCACCCCGGGCCGGTCGGGTCCGGTGACGGTCACCAGCACCGTGGTCGCGGAGGGGTTGTCAGGCACGCCCGGAACCCTACCGGGCGTGCCGTCGAACCGAGGTCAGGCGTTCTTGCTGTCGCGCCAGGCGATGAGGTCGGCGAGGAAACCCATGTCGTAGTCGGGTCCACCGGTACCGAAGGTGAACAGCCGGCCGCCGGCGGCGTGCAGCGCCTCCGCCGCCTCGACCCCGTCCTTGGGCTCGACCCCGACGGAGCGCTCGATCTCCAGGGGGTCCCGGCCGATCTCGGCGCAGCGTTCGTCGAGGATCCCGCTCTTGCGGGTGAACGTCTCGACGTCGCCGAAGGAGTGCCAGATGTCGGCGTGCTTCGCGACGATGCGCAGCGTCTTCTGCTCCCCGCCGCCGCCGATGAGGACGGGAACCTTGCGGGTGGGCGCCGGGTTCAGCTTCGCCAGCCGGCTCTCGATGCGCGGCATGTCGTCGCGCAGCTTGTTCAGCCGCCCGCCGGCGGTGCCGAACTCGTAGCCGTACTCGTCGTAGTCCTTCTCGAACCACCCGGACCCGATGCCCAGGATGAGGCGGCCCGATCCCGTGTCGTGGGCGGAGACGTGGTCGACGGTGCGGGCCATGTCGGCGAGCAGTTCGGGGTTGCGGTAGGAGTTGCAGGACACCAGCGCACCGATCTCGATGCGCGACGTCGCCTCCGCCCACGCGGCCAGCATCGTCCAGGCCTCGAAGTGCAGGCCCTCGGGCTCGCCGTAGAGCGGGTAGAAGTGGTCCCAGTTGAAGGCGATGTCGGCGCCCATCTCCTCCGCCCGCGCCGCGGCGGCGCGGATCGCGGGGTACTGCGCGTGCTGGGGCTGGATCTGGATGCCGATGCGCACCGGGCGCGGATCTGCGGTCATGTCCTGACCCTAGATCCCGCCCGGCGCTGCCACCAGGTCCGGGTTCAGCTCGGGATCGTCTGGCCCTTGCCGACGACCGTGATGCCCGAGTCGGTCACGTGGAAACCCCGGGCCCGGTCCTCGTCGGGATCGACGCCGATCCGTGCGTCCTCGGGGACGGTCACGAACTTGTCGATGATGGCCCGTTGCACGACGGCGTGGCGACCCACCTGCACCCCGTCCAGCAGCACCGACTCGCTGACGTGGGCCCAGGAGTCGAGGCGCACGTTGGGCGAGACCACCGACTTCTCCACCAGCGCACCGGAGACGACGGTGCCCTGGGAGATGATGGAGTTCACCGCGTGGCCGTAGGTGCCCTGCCAGCCGTGCACGAACTTCGCCGGCGGGTAGAAGTCCTGCGCGGTGATGATGGGCCACTCGTAGTTGTAGAGGTTGAACACCGGCAGCACCGAGATGAGGTCCATCTGGGCCTCGAAGTAGGAGTCCATCGTCCCCACGTCGCGCCAGTAGGCGCGGTCGCGGTCGGTGGCCCCGGGGACCTCGTTGTCCTTGAAGTCGTAGACCGAGGCCTGTCCGCGCGAGACGAAGTCGGGGACGATGTCGCCGCCCATGTCGTGCTTGGAGCCCTCGTCCTCGGAGTCGCGGGTCACCGCGTCCACGAGCGCGTCGGCCGTGAAGACGTAGTTGCCCATCGAGGCCAGGACCTCGTGCGGGGAGTCCTCCAGACCCTGCGGGTCCTTCGGCTTCTCCAGGAACTCGGCGATCTTGTTCGAACCCGGTTCGGTCTGGATGACCCCGAACTGGTCGGCGAGGGAGATGGGCTGACGGATCGCCGCCACGGTGCACGGCGAGCCGGAGGCTATGTGGGCCTCCACCATCTGGGAGAAGTCCATCCGGTAGACGTGGTCGGCGCCGACCACGACGACGATGTCCGGACGCTCGTCGGAGATGAGGTTCATGGACTGGTAGATGGCGTCCGCCGACCCCAGGTACCACCGCTTGCCGACCCGCTGCTGCGCGGGCACGGAGGCGATGTAGGACCCGAAGAGGTTCGACATCCGCCAGGACTGGGAGATGTGCCGGTCCAGGGAGTGGGACTTGTACTGCGTCAGGACGACGATCTTGCGGTACCCGGCGTTCACCAGGTTGGAGAGGGCGAAGTCGATGAGGCGGTACGTCCCCCCGAACGGGACGGCGGGTTTGGCCCGGTCGGCGGTGAGCGGCATGAGCCGCTTCCCCTCCCCGCCGGCGAGGACGATCGCGAGGACGTTCGGTGTGGCCACGAGGGGCACGATAGGCCCCGCTACGGTGGCGTGCCCACCATGTACGGGAAGGAAGTTCGATGCGTGTCGACCTGCTGACGAAGGAGTACCCGCCGGAGATCTACGGCGGAGCGGGAGTTCACGTCGAGGAACTGGTGAAAGCGCTGCGTTCCGTGCCCGGCGGACCCGAGGTGGCCGTCCGCTGCTTCGGCGCGCCCCGCACCGAGCCCGGCGCGACCGCCTACCCCGAACCGGCGACGCTGGAGGGGGCCAACGCGGCCCTGCGGACCCTCGGTGTGGACCTCGCGATGGCCCAGGACGTCGCCGGCGCCGACGTCGTGCACTCCCACACCTGGTACGCCAACATGGCCGGCCACCTGGCCTCCCTGCTGCACGGCGTCCCGCACGTCGTCTCCGCCCACAGCCTGGAACCGCTGCGGCCGTGGAAGGCCGAGCAGCTGGGCGGCGGCTACCGCGTGTCCAGCTGGGCCGAGAAGACCGCCTTCGAGGCCGCCGCGGCCGTCATCGCCGTCAGCGCCGGCATGCGCGCCGACATCCTGCGCAGCTACCCGGCCCTGGACCCCGCCCGCGTCCACGTCGTCCACAACGGCATCGACGCCTCCGAGTGGGTCCCCGTCGAGGGCCGTGACCTGGTGCGGGCCAACGGGGTCGACCCCGACCGCCCCAGCGTGGTCTTCGTCGGCCGCATCACCCGTCAGAAGGGGCTGCCGCACCTGCTGCGGGCCTGCGCCCAGCTCCCGCCGGAGGTGCAGCTCGTCCTGTGCGCCGGGGCTCCCGACACCCCCGAGATCGCCGCCGAGGTGGCCGGGCTCGTCGCCGAACTGCAGAAGACCCGCGAGGGCGTCGTCTGGCTCGACCGGCACCTGAGTCGTCCCGAACTCCTCGAGCACCTCTCGCAGGCGACGGTGTTCGTCTGCCCCTCCGTCTACGAGCCGCTGGGCATCGTCAACCTCGAGGCGATGGCGTGCGGCGCAGCCGTCGTCGGCACCGCCACCGGCGGCATCCCCGAGGTCGTCGACGACGGCGTGACGGGCTGGCTGGTCCCCATCGAGCAGGTCACCGACGGCACCGGCGCCCCGGTCGACCCGGAGAAGTTCGTCGCCGACCTCGCCGCGACCCTCGCCGACGCCGTCTCCGACCCCGAGCGGGCCCGTACCCGCGGGGCCGCCGGCCGGGTCCGTGCGGTGGAGCACTTCTCCTGGGACGCCATCGCGGCCCGGACCCTGGAGGTCTACCGCTCGGTCCGCTGAGCCGCCCCGGTGCGCGGCGTCACAGGCCGAGGGCCCACCCCGCCGCGTCACCGGGACCGCGGACCGCCATCACCCCCTGCCACAGCACGAGGACCTCGAGCCAGCGCGCTTCCTCGGGGCTCAGGGGCCGGACCGCTTCGTAGCCCGCGCGCAACGCCGTCCGCACCGCCGGCGACGTGGGACCCCAGTCGGTGAACCGGGTGGCCAGGTAGACGCTCGCCTTCGCGAGGTCGCTCACCCGGTGGTCCACCCGCACCTCGTCGAAGTCGAGCACGCCGACGACCTCGGAGTCCCGGGTGAGCAGGTTCGCGGCCCGGAAGTCGTCGTGCACGTACTGCGGTCGCTCGCTCAGCGGGGGAGCCGTGGCGAGCAGGGCGGCCAGGCGCGTCGAGGCCGCCGGGACGAGGCCCGGGTCCGCGGAGCGCAGCCAGACCTCGACGCGCTCGCGCAGCGGGGCCACGGCGTCGTCGGTGGGCGACGGGAAGGCGGCGTGCACCCTGGCCAGCCACGCCCCGGCCGAGCGGACCGCGGCGAGGTCGGCCACGTCCAGCCAGTCGCCGGTGAGTTCGGGGAGGACGGCGACCGAGAGCTCGCCCAGCGGGCCCGGCAGCACCACCCGGTCGTTCCCGTCGCGGGTCGCGAGCGGCGCCGCGACCGGGACCCCCTGGCGGGCGAGGTCGCGCAGCAGTCGGGTGGAGGTGTCCAACCGCGCGAAGCGTCCGGTGTCGCAGGACCACTTCACGACCAGGTCACCCCGGTCGGAGGTGGCCCAGGCGATGACGTTCTGGTCGCTGATCACCAATCGCGGGCACGCGTGGACGGTGACGCCCCAGGTCCCCGCGAGGGCGGCGCTCAGCCAGTCCGCCGCCGCGTCGACGCCGTCGAACCCGAACCGTGTGCGCAGGGCGACCTGCGGGTCGGTCGGTTCCCACAGCATCGACAACCCCGGCGCCGGCACAGCCCGCACCGTAGTGCGTTGTCAGCCTCCGCAGGGGGTGCCACGATCCGGCGGTGACCACGACGGGTCGGGAGTTGCGCATCGCGCTGGTGATGAACGGCGGGGTCAGCCTCGCCGTCTGGATGGGCGGGGTGACCCACGAACTCGACCTGCTGCGGCGCGCGGGCGACCCGGACTGCTCGGTGGAAGACGTGCCCGACCACGACCGCGAGGTCTGGCGGCGCTGGCGGGAGGCCCTGCGGGGTGCGCGCGTCGTGGTCGACGTCCTCGCCGGTTCCAGCGCCGGGGGGTTGAACGCGGCGTTCCTGGCTCGGGCGATCGCGAGCGACGGGGCGACCGACTGGGCGGACCCCGACCGTGAGCACCCCTACCTGCGCCACCTCTGGGAACACGGTGCCGCCCTCGACACCGCGACGTTGCTGCGAGCGCAGCACCCCGAGACCTGGCGGTCGCTGTTCAGCGGCGACTACTTCGAGCAGATGATCGGACGCACGCTGCGCGACCTCGCGGCCCAACGCGACGGTGCGAGCCCGGGCGATCGCCGCGGACCCCGACCGGAGGGCTCCGCGCTGCGGCGCGCGGTGACGCTGTTCACCACCGGGACCGCGCTCGGACCCGCGGCCGGCTCCTACGCCGACGGTTTCGGTCAGGAGTTCGCCGTCCCCGACCACCGCAGGCTCTACCGGTTCCGGCACGACCCCCACCACGTCGTCTACGACCCCGGGGAGGGGTTCCGGCGGGCGGTGCTGGACGAGTTCGGCGACCACCCGGTGGAACTCACCCGCGCCGTCCGGGCGTCGGCCTCGTTCCCGGCCGCGTTCGTCCCCGTCGAGGAGGTCGGGGCGATGACCGCCCCGCCGGTGCGGATCCGGCCGGCGACGGGGGGTGGTGCCGCACTCCTGATGGATGGAGGTGTCCTCGACAACGCCCCGTTCGGCCCCGTGCTGGACAGCATCACCCGCACCCCGCCCGACGCGAGCCTGCGCCGGTTGCTGGTCTACGTCGTCCCCTCCGCCGGTCGACCCGTCAGCGAGCCGCCACCCGAGCAGGACCCGGACTGGGTCCACGTCGTCGCGGCCGCGCTCGGGTTGCCCCGGGAGGCCGACCTCCGCTCCGACGTCGAGGACCTGCAGGCCCTCGTCGACGTCGCGGACGCGGGCGCGCAGGTGCAGGCCCTCCTCGAGGCCGTGCTGGACCCCGAGCGGCAGGACGGACCGGGTGCGGCGCAGGTCGTCGCCGCCGCGGAGAGCCTGCTGCCCCTCTACCGCGAGGGTCGACGCCTCGGGGGGATCGACGAGGCCAGGTCGCTGGCGGCCACGGGGGAACGCACTCGTCCGCACCGGCTGAACGGCCCCGCCCCCTCCACCGGGCCGGCGCAGGGCCCGACCCCGGCGTGGACGGCCGGGGCCGGACCGGTCGACCTCGTCGCCGTCCCGTGGGGCTGGGGGCCGGCGACCGCGGAACGGTGCGCCCGGCTGCTGGCCCGCGACCTGCGGCACCGCCTCGAGCGCGGTGAGCCGGTCGAGACCGCGGCCGTCGCGGTGTCGGCGTTGCTCGGGGACGTCGAGGCGGTCCACGACGCGCTGGAACGCCACCTCGCGGAACTGCCGGCCGAGGTCGCCGCCGCGTCCGACGCCGTCGTGGTCGGGCACGTCAACGAGGTGTTCACCCGGCTGCGGATCCCCGACGTCCTCGGGGACCTGCTGCAGCGGATCGCGACGGTCCACGCCGCGACCCGCAGCGGGACGGGGGCCGCGGACGTCCTGCGGGCCGCCTTCGCCGTCGAGGTGACCTCCCGGGCGCTGACGGCCCGCACCCCGTTCGCCCGGGGTGCCTCCTTCGAGTTCCTCCGGCTGGGTCCCGACGTCACGACCCCCCTGCTCCCCGACCTCGGCGTCGATCCCGAGGTCCTGGGCCGGCGCAAGCTGTTCGGGACCCGCGCCGGTCACTTCGGTGCGTTCGGTCCGTCCGCGTGGCGGACCTGGGACTGGCGGTGGGGTCGCCTGGACGCTGTCGCCCACCTGGGGCGGGCCCTCGGGATGGACGACGGCTGGGTGGCCGGGACCCAGCGGGCGGTGCTGCGCAGCGAGGGCGCTGCGGGAACCGCGCCGGAGGTCCTCATCGCCCGGCTCGAAGGCGAACTCCTCGACCTGCTGGCGAGGGACGACCACGAGTTCCTGCGTGACGTCCGCGACGGGTTGCGCGAGCACCGGCCGGAGCTGGCCGGGCTCGGCGACAGCGTCGAGGGTGTCCTGCAGCGTGCGGCGGGGGTCCTCGCCGACGCGGTCACCGTTCCCCACGTCCCCGTTCCGGACCGGATCGAACGCGCTGTGCTGGAACGGGTCCTGCGGGCGGTGCTCAACCGCTACGTGTCGGGGTCCTGAGTTCCCGGGCGCGGGACGCGAGGTCCGCCGCCGCCGGTCGCCACCGCGGGTGGGTGAAGGTGAAACCCGCGTCCAGCAACCGGCCCGGGACCACCCGCCGGCTCTTCAGCAGCAGTTCCGCGTCGGTGCCGAGCACGAACGCGCCGAGCCGGGCCATCGACGCAGTGGCCGGGACCGCGACGCGGGAACCCCACGCCGCGCGCAGGTCCCGCATCAGCTCCCGCTGCGGCACGGGCTGCGGGGCGCAGAGGTTCACCGGCCCGTCGAGGTCGTCGCGCGCGAGCAGGAACTCCACGGCCCGCACCACGTCGTCGCCGTGGATCCACGAGACGTACTGGTGACCACCGGCGACGGCCCCGCCCACCCCGAGGCGGGCCATCCCCGAGAGGTAGTCGAAGACCCCGCCGCGGTCGGGGGTCATGACCATCGCGGCCCGCAAGGCGACCTGGCGGGTGCGCGGGGTGGGGGAGTCGGCCTGGGCCTGTTCCCAGCGGCGGGCGATGCGCACGCTGTACTCCCAGTAGAGCGGGACGTCGGGTTCCTCACCACCGATGATCCCGTTCGCCTCGTCGTGCGCGAGGTCGTCGGGCCGGGACCGCGCGTCGGCGTAGATGGTGGCCGTGCTCATCTGCAACCAGACCCGCGGGGGTTCCCGGGTTTCCGCGATCGCCGCACCGACGACCCGGGTCGAGTCGATCCGCGAGTTCATCATCTCGCGCAGGTTCGCGTCGGTGTAGCGGCAGCTGACGGTGCGCCCCGCGAGGTTCACGACGGCGTCGGCCCCCTCGAACTCACGCGTCCAGGGGCCGAGGGTCCGCCCGTCCCAGAGCACGTGCCGCACCCCGGGTTCCAGGACCTCCGGGCGTCGACTGAGCACCACCACCTCGGCACCGCGGGCGAGCAACGCGCGGCGCAGCAGCGCACCGACCTGACCGGTACCGCCCGGGAGAACGATCTTCACCCCGACGAACCTAGCCGCCGCACCACCTCGGGGCCGAGCGGGACGCCGAGGCGGCGCAGGGCCAGGAACCCGGCGCCGGCCAAGGGGTCCAGCGCGGGTGGCGCCAGGCGCACGGGGGTGGCGCCGGGGACGTCGAGCGCGGCGTCGAGACGCGTCGAGAACGCCGGGTCGAGGGCGAGGGAACCGGCCAGACTCACCGGGACGGGGGTGTGCTGCAGGAGCGGCGAGCAGCAGCACACCGTCGGCGGTGATCTCGGCCAGCCTCCGCAGCGCGCGGTCCGCCAGGGGTGACGTGTCGGCGAGTTCGGTGACGACCGGGGCGAAGCTCCCGAACACGCGTTTGACGTCGTTGTGGGCGACGTCCTCCTGCTGCCGGAGCGCGCGGCGCAGGGCGTCGACGTCCGCGGCGCCCCAGTGCCCCAGGACCCGCGTGAGGAGTTCTCCGTCGGCCGGTTCCACCCGGCCGGCGAGGACCTGGTGCACGACGTCGAAGGCGACGTGGCGGGCCGCGCCGGCGTAGTGCTGGAACTGCCCGCTCTCGACCTCGACGCCGTTCTCGTCGATCGCCAGGACCATCGAACCGGTCCCGGCGACCACGACGATCCCGGCCCGGCCGAGCAACGCCCCGCGGTGCGCCACGACGGCGTCGTTGACGAACGTCCGGGGGCAGTCCAGGAGGTCCAGCGGGTAGAACGACGCGGCCCACGCCCGGTCGCGACCGACCCCCTGGTTGGACCCGGGCCGACCGATCCCCGCCACCCCGGCGGTGAGGCCGCGGGCCGCGGCGGGGTCGAGCCCACCCTTCGTGACCGCAGCGGCGACCGCCGCGGCGAGGTTGCGCGCCGCGTCGTCGTCGTGGTGCGCCGCACCCGCCGCGCCGGTGGCGGAGGACAGCAGCGTTCCGTCGAGGGCGTAGCAGCCGACCCGGGTCGCGGTCCCCCCTTCGACGACGTCGCGGCCACCGCCGGACCCCAGGTCCTGCGCCCGGGCGGTACGGGTGCGAGCATCGCCGCGTGACGCCGCGCCCCCGGAACCCCTCCCGCGTGCTGGCCACCGAGCCGGTCCTGCCGGCCCATCGCCACACCCAGGCCGAGATCACCGACACCCTGGCCCCGCTGCTGTCCCGTCCCGGCCGGCACCGGGAACTGATGCGGCGCCTGCACGGCGCCGCGGGCGTCGACTTCCGGCACCTGGCGTTGCCGCTGTCGGACTACCCCGAGCTGGTCACCCGGCCCGACGCCTTCGACGCCACCAACGCCGCCTTCGCCCAGATCGCCCTCGACCTCGCCGAACGCGCCGTCAAGGGAGCCCTCGCCGCCGCGGGCCTGCAGCCGGAGGACGTCGACGTCCTGCTCTTCACCACCGTCACCGGTGTCGCCGCGCCCTCCGTCGACGCCCTGCTGGTCGAGCGCGTCGGCCTGCGCCCCGACGTCGTGCGCTGGCCCGGGTTCGGGCTCGGCTGCGCCGGGGGCGCGGCCGGGCTGGCCCGCCTCGACGACCACCTGGCCGGCCACCCCGACGCCGTCGGCCTGCTCGTCAGCGTCGAACTGTGCTCCCTCACCCTGCAGCCGGACGACCCCTCCACGGCGAACCTCGTCGCCAGCGGGTTGTTCGGCGACGGAGCCACCGCCGTCGTCCTCGCCGGCGCCGAGCGCGCGGCGGGGCGCCCCGGCTGGGACGTGCTGGAGCACACCTCCCGGCTGCTGCCGGGCAGCGCCGACGCCCTCGGCTGGCAGATCGGCTCGAAGGGGTTCCGGATCGTCCTCTCCGCTGGGCTCCCGCAGGTCCTGCGCGCCAACGTCGGCGACGACGTCCGCGCCTTCCTCCACCCCCACGGCGGGGTCGCCGGCGTCGACGACTGGGTGGTGCACCCCGGTGGCCCGAAGGTCCTCGACGCCGTCGTGGCGGCCCTGGACCTGCCCGCCGACGCCCTCGACGCGAGCCGGGCGGCGTTGCGCGCCAGCGGGAACCTCTCCAGCTCCGCGGTGCTGCACGTCCTCGCCGACACCGAGCGCACCCCCGGCCGACGGGCCCTCGTCCTGGGCGTCGGACCCGGCGTCAGCACCGAGACCCTGCTGCTGGAGGCCCGGTGAGCACCTGGCTCTTCGCCGCCCTCGTCCTGGCGACGGGGTTCGAGCGCATCGCGGAACTCGTCGTCTCCACCCGCCACGCCCGGTGGTCCTTCGCGCAGGGCGGCGTCGAGTCCGGCCGTGGCCACTTCCCGCCCATGGTCGTCCTGCACACCGGGCTGCTGCTGGCCTGCCTGGTCGAGGTCCTCGCCGCCGACCGGCCCTTCGTCCCCGCCCTCGGCTGGCCGATGCTGGTCCTCGTCCTGGCCGCGCAGGGCCTGCGCTGGTGGTGCATCACGGCGCTGGGGCCGCAGTGGAACACCCGGGTCATCGTCGTCCCCGGTCTCACCCTGGTCGCCCGGGGTCCCTACCGGTGGCTGCGCCACCCCAACTACGTCGTCGTCGTGCTCGAGGGGTTCGCCCTGCCGCTGGTGCACACGGCGTGGGTCACGGCGCTCGCCTTCACCGTCCTCAACGCGGTGCTGCTGCTGGGGTTCCGGCTGCCGGCCGAGAACCGCGCGCTCGCGGCCCTGTCACGGCCGTCGACGCCACCGCAGCGATCAGGCACAGCGCCCCGCTGACCAGGAACGCGCCGCGGTAGTCGCCGGTCTCGTCGCGCACCACACCGGCGACGAAGGCCATCGCCGCCGCGCCGAGCTGGTGGGAGGCGAAGACCCAACCGAAGACGACCGGACCCGCGTCGCCGAAGTGCTTGCGCGCCAGAGCGATCGTCGGCGGCACGGTGGCGATCCAGTCGAGTCCGTAGAACACCACGAACACCCACGTCGCCGGTTGCACCCCCGGCGAGAGCACGCTCGGCAGCAGCAGCAGCGACACCCCGCGCAGCGCGTAGTAGGTCAGCAGCAGGAACCGGGGGTCGACCCGGTCGGTCAGCCACCCCGACGCGATCGTCCCCGCCACGTCGAAGAGCCCGACGAGGGCCAGCAGCGACGCGGCCGTCGTCGCCGGCATCCCGTGGTCGTGGGCGGCGGAGACGAAGTGCGTCCCGATGAGGCCGTTCGTCGACGCCCCGCAGATCGCGAAACCCAGCGCGAGGAACCAGAACGCCCGGGAACGCACCGCGACCCGCAGCGCGCCCAGCGCCCCCAGGGGCCGCACCGGGACGTCGACCGCGCTCGTCCCGCCGTAGGGCAGGACGCCCCGGTCGGCGGGGAACTCGTGCAGGCGCAGCACCACCAGCGGGACCACGACCAGCGCGACCGCCGCGATGACCAGGCACGGTGTGCGCCAGCCGTGGGCCTGCGCCAGGCGCGCCACCAGCGGCAGGAACACCAGCTGACCCGCTGAGGCCGCCGCGGCGAGCAACCCCGTCACCAGGCCCCGGCGCAGCACGAACCAGCGCCCCACGACCGTCGCCGCCAACGACATCGCCATCGCCCCCGTGCCGAGACCGACGAGGACACCCCACGTCGCCACCAGCTGCCAGCGGGCCTCGACGAAGGCAGACCCCGCCGACCCGGCCGCGACCAGCAGCAACGCGACCGCGACGACGCGCTGCACCCCGAAGCGCTGCATCAGCGCCGCCGCGAACGGGGCGATGAGGCCGTAGAGGACGAGGTTCACGCTGACCGCGGCCGAGATCGACGCCGTCGACCAGCCGAACTCCGCGGAGATCGGGTCGATGAGGGTCGCCGGGACGGAACGGAAGGCACCGGCGGCCAGCAGCGTCGCGAAGGTGACGGCGGCGACGGTCCAGGCGGGGTGGAGGCGGCGTCTCGACGACGTGGGGGACGACGCGGGGGAGGACGCGGAGGAGGTGGTGCGGGTGCTCACGGCGCCATCGTGGCGCACTCCGCGATCCGCCGGGAGCGCTCCGAGGAACACCTCCCGTTGGAATCCGGCCAGCCCGGGTCAGGGTCGGGCGGGCTCCGTGTGGGCGTTCACGGCCGCGACCAGGGCGCGGCGGGCGACCCCGGCGACCTCGCGCAGCGCCTGCGCCCGTGACGTCGCCTCCAGGCTGGTGATGGCGGCCCCGTCGTCCTCGGTGGCGAGGTCGACGATCGCGAGGACCCGCGCGGCGGTCTGCAGGACCCGCATCGCCCGCGGGGAGGTGTCGGCGGGGACGGCGTCGCGGGCCAGGCCCCCGTCGCGCACCGCGGCGATGCGGTCCGCGGCGTCCTCGCGCCAGCGCGCCACGTCCAGGGTCGCCAGCGCCTGGGTCGCGGTGGCCAGCGCGACCCGCAGTTCGCGTTCGGACTCCGCAACGCTGGAACTCTCCGGGGCCCGGCGCGGTGCGGCGCCGAGCACGGTCCAGGTGACCAGGGCCCCCGGCTCCCAGACCGACCCGAACTCGGTGACCTCCGGGACCAGGGCCCAGCGGGTGTCGTGCCCGCCGAGCTCGGCGACGACGCACTCACCGACCTCGAGGGCGGTGACGTTCACGGCGGCCGGTCCGGGCAGACCGCGAGGGTCCCCGGGCACGGGCAGCGCCAGCAGCAACCGGCCCCCGCCCGGTGCGGCGTGGGCGCACTCGGCCAGCGCCGCCAGCAGGGTCGTCACGTCGTCGGGGGTCCCGCCCGCGCCGGGCAGACCGGGCAGGGTGGGCGTGGACTCCGCGAAGGAGACCGTGTGGGGTTCGTCGTCGCGCACGACCGCGGCGACCGCGGACTCCAGCGAGGCGTTCGCGCTCAGCACACCCGTTCCCCAGGCGGCCAACCGCGCGGAGCGGGGCAGGTCCAGCACGCCGGAAGCCTACGACCCGCGCGGGCCCGCTCCCACCTGGGTCGTTAGGGTCGCCCGCATGACCAGCGACACCAGCCGAGTCCCAGCGTCGGTGCTGGACCTGTCCGCGGTGACCGTCCGGCGCGGGACCAGCGTCCTGCTGGACGCCGTCGACCTCGCCGTGGAGGAGGGCGAACGCTGGGTCGTCCTGGGCCCCAACGGCGCGGGGAAGTCGACCCTGCTCTCCATCGCCGCCGGTCGGTTGTTCCCCACCTCGGGGACCGTCGGCATCCTCGGTGAGACCCTCGGCCGCGTCGACGTCTTCGAGCTGCGCCCGCGCATCGGCCTGGCCAGCACCGCGCTCGGCAACTCCGTCCCCGGCCAGGAACGCGTCCGCGACGTCGTCGTCACCGCCGCCTACGGCGTCACCGGCCGCTGGCACGAGGAGTACGACCCCGACGACGAGGCCCGCGCGCAGGAACTCCTCGCCCTGCTCGGCGTCGCCCACCTCGCCGACCGCGCCTTCGCCACCCTCAGCGACGGTGAACGCAAGCGCACCCAGATCGCCCGGGCCCTCATGACCGACCCCGAGCTGCTGCTGCTCGACGAACCGGCCGGCGGGCTCGACCTCGGCGGCCGGGAGGACCTGCTGCGTCGCCTCACCGCCCTCGCCGGTGACCCCGCGGCCCCCACGACCGTGCTGGTCACCCACCACGTCGAGGAGATCCCCGTCGGGACCACCCACGCGCTGCTGCTGCGCGAGGGGGCCCGGGTCGCGGGCGGTCCCGTCGAGGACGTCCTCACCTCCGCGACGCTGTCGCAGACCTTCGGGCTCGCCCTCGACGTCGAGCACCGCGACGGCAGGTTCTCCGCCCGGGCGCTGTGAGACCGCCCGCTCAGGGGCGCAGGAGTTCCGTGGCGTAGCCGGACTCGTCGCGGGAGTAGCGCAGACGGACGTGGTGACCGTCGCGGGCGGCCTGGAAGAACTCCATCCGACCCGCGTCGACCCCCCACAACCGCCACGTCGGCGCCGCGACCGGACCGGCGCCCTCGAGCTCCAGCAGTTCCGTCGGGTCCCCCAGGGCGTTGGAGAGCCACTCCTCGTCGTGCAGGGGTCCGCTCTGGCGGTCCACCAGCAGCTCGGCGCGTTCGTGGGCGCTGAGGCGTGCGAACGCCGCCGCCGTGCGCGCCTCCCCGGCGGGGCGGACCGTGCCGCGCACCCGCACCTGACGACCCTGCAGCGGCCAGTGGAAGACCAGTGCCGCCACCGGGACCCGGCCCAGCTGCTTGCCCTTGGGGCTCGACTCGCTCGCCGCGACCCAGAACGCCGCGTCGTCGACGTCCTCCAGGACGGTGACCCGCGCGTCGGGGCGGCCCGCCGCGTCGACCGTCGCCAGCGTCATCACGTGCGGCGCGGGCGCACCGCGGTCCACCGCCTCGCGCAGCCACCGCACGAACAGCTCGACGGGATCCGCCGGGGCGGTGTCGGGGTCGAAGAGGGGTCCCTGCGGTTCCGGCCAGGCCAACCCGGCCAGGAAGTGTCGAAGGTCCGCGCCACCCGAGCTCACCCCGCGACGGTACCCGCGCCCACGCCGTGCCCCGTCACGGACCCACGTCCCACAACGCCCGGTAGTAGTCGGTGCGCACCGGGTCCGGGTCCACTCCGTAGGCCGCCAGGAACGTCGCGTCCCACCCCGGCCCGTAGTTCCAGCCCAGGCTCATCGTCGCCACCGCCAGGTCCGCCCACCGGTCCGCCACCCCCAGTCCACCCAGGTCCACGTGCGCCACCGCCTCCCCGGTCCCCTCGGCCAGCAACGTGTTCGGTGCGCACGCGTCGCCGTGGCAGACCACGAGGCGGTCCACCGGCGGCGGGTCCGGCAACCCGCTGACGTCTCCCACGGCGCGCGCCAGCCGGTGGGGGACACCCCAGTCGAAGGGGCACTGCGCCACCGGCAGGGCCTCGTGGAGTCGACGCAGACCCCGCCCCAGCGAGACCACCGCCACCTCCGGGCGCGCCCGCCAGTCCGGGTCGACCGCCGTGCGCCCCGGCAGCCCACGGGTCACCAGCCACTCCCCGTCCGCGCAGGAGCCGTGCTCCAGCACCTCCGGCACCGCCAGCCACCGGATCGCCCAGCGCGCCCGTTCCGCCTCCGCCGCCAGGTGCCCGCCCATCCGCGCGGGGGCCCACTTGCAGAACACCGCCGACCCCTGCAGCGGGAAGGTGGTGCCGCCCGCCGCGTTCACCCACACCGCCGGCAGTTCCCGCGCCCCCGCCGGCGCCCCCCAGCGGCCCACCACCTCCCGCAACGGCTCCGGCACCGGAACCGGCCCGACCGGCACCTGGACCCCGCGCCACGACTCCCCGGACGACCCCCGAGACGGTTCCTGCTCATCCACACGCCCACCCTAGGAACCCCGTCGAACCGTTTCCGGTGCTGTCTCGTGGTGTCCTCGGAGAGAGCACGAGGAGGAGAGCAGCGATGACCGATGCCGACGAGGAGCTCGTGCGGGCCCTGCACGACGAGCACGCCGGCGCCCTGTGGGGTTACGTCGTCTCCCTCACCGGCGACCGCGTCAGCGCCCACGACGTCGTCCAGGAGACCCTCCTGCGCGCCTGGCGGCACCCCGAGTCCCTCGACCCCGAACGCGGCTCCACCCGCGCCTGGCTCTTCACCGTCGCCCGCCGCCTCGTCATCGACGACTGGCGCTCGGCCCGCAACCGCCGCGAGAGCGTCCACGCCGAGGTCCCCGACCGCGTCGTCGTCGACGAGTCCGAACAGGTCCTCCAGCAGTGGGTCGTCGCCCAGGCCCTCACCCGCCTCTCCACCGAGCACCGCGCCGTCCTGCGCGAGTGCTACTTCCAGGGCCGCTCCGTCGCCGAGGCCTCCCGTGCCCTCGGCATCCCCGAGGGAACCGTGAAGTCACGCACCCACTACGCCCTGATGAACCTCAGACTGGCCCTGCAGGAGATGGGGGTGAGCCGCTGATGACCGACCACCCCGCGTACGACGACGACTTCACCACCACCGCGGGTCCCTACGTCCTGGGCGCCCTCTCCCCGGGCGAGCGCGCCGGGTTCGAGGCCCACCTGCGCACCTGCCCCGACTGCCGGCGCGCCGTCGAGGAACTCGCCGGACTCCCCGGACTGCTCTCCCGCACCCCCCGCGAGGTCGTCGACGCCCTCGGCGAGGACGACCCCGTCGCTGCCCTGCGCGAGCGCGGCCACGGCGAGGAGGCCGTCCCCGACACCGTCCTGCCCGCGCTGCTGCGCGCCGTGCGCCGACGCCGCACCACCCGCCGGGCGGCGCTCGCGGGCGGACTCGCCGCGGCCGCGGCCCTCGTCTCCGCGCTCGTCTGGCGCGACGGCGACGAGGTCGGCACGTCCACCCCCGTCGCGGGCGCGGCCCCCGGCGCCACCCGCGGCGACGTGCAGCAGATGGACCCGTTGCTGCCCGTGCCGATCACCGCGACCGTCCAGCTCACCGAGGTCGGCTGGGGCACCAAGGTCGACCTGGTGTGCGCCTACGCCCAGGCCGCGGCCGAGGACCCCTTCCCCTACGCGCTGGTCATCACCGACGCCGCGGGCACCACCCAGCAGGTCGGGACCTGGACCGCCATCCCCGGCCGCGACGCCAGGCTGAGCGGCGCGACGTCGTGGACGCGGTCTCAGATCGCCACGGTCGAGGTGCAGACCCTCAGCGGGACGGCGGTGCTGCGGCTCACGGAGACGTGAGGGAGGCGCTCCCGGTGAGCTCGTCGGCGACCCGCTGGACCATGGCGACGTACCAGTCGGCGTGGTTGTAGCGGAACAGGGCGCCGGCCTCACCGTCGCGGCCCTGCCCACCGCCGTTGGCGCACAGGTACTTCGCGGCGCTGAACACCGCGTCGGCGGGGTCCTGGACGTCGATGCTCCCGTCGTCGTCGCCGTCCACTCCGTAGGTGGCGAAGGTGGCGGGCATGAACTGCATGGGGCCCTGTGCGCCGGCGGAGCTCGGGCCGACGTTCACCCCGTGACCGCTCTCCACCTGACCCACCGCGGCCAGCAGTTCCGGGCGCATCCCCGCGCAGGTCGCCGCCGCGCGGCGGTAGAGGTCGTCGTAGTCGGCCGGGACGGTGCGGGCGTGCACCCCCTCGGCCGAGCTGGTGGCGGCGGCGTTCAGCGCTGCTGCGCGAGCCTGGGCGGCGGCCAGGGCGGCGGCCGCGTCCTCGGCGGCCTGCAGGGAGGCGGCCTCCGCGGTGAGGGCCTGCAGTCGTTGCTGCGCGCCGGCCAGGGCGTCGGTCATCGCGCTCACCTGCGCGGCGACGTCGCGCAGTCCGGCGACCGCCGCGACGGCACCCCCGTCGGCCTGCTGGGCGTCCTCGCGGGCGGAGGCGGCCCGTGTCCGCGCCGACGCGTCCGTGGCGTCGTCGACCCGGCGGGCCGCGCTCAGGCCGGCCAGCGCCACCGTCGGGTCCGCCCCGTGGGTGAGCGACGTCAACAGCGCGAGCCCGCGACCGGCCCCGCCCACGACCCCGCCGTCGATGTAGATGGAGCGCACCCGCTGGGCGGTGCGGGAACGTGCCGTGGCGGCGGCGCGCTCCTCGTGGTCGGCCTGCACCTGCGCCCCGATGCTCGAGCTCACCGCGCTCGTGACGTCGCTCCGCTGCCGCAGGAGGGCCTCCTGGGCCGCGGTGACCCGTTCACCGGCCCGCTGGACGGCCTGGGCGGCCGCGGCGGCCTCCTGGCGGGCCTGCGCCGCCGTGCCGGGGTCGGCCAGGGCGGGGGCGGCACCGGCGAGTCCACCGGCGCCGAGGCCGAGGCCGAGGACCAGCACCAGCACCAGCGCGGGGAGCGATCGACGGTTCACCCGGAGGTGATCGACGGCCCCCGGGTCGTTCTTGAGGCACGGACTCCATCAGCGGGGTGTAGTCGGGCGGTTACCGCTATATGCTCCCTCGACGCTGCGACGGATCTGCACCGTTCCCTCACGGACGAGGGTTCGTTCACAGCGTGATGGGGTATCTGCCACCGAGAGTGATGGTTCAGGGAGGCGGCGCAATGGGTGGCGTGACGCACCGCGCGCGGTGGAGCCGACGACTCGACGCCGTCTGCGCGGACCCGAGCCTGTTCCGACTGGTCCTGCACCCCGTCGTCGACGTCGCCGCGGGCCGCGTCGCCGGTTACGAGGTGCTCAGCCGGTTCCCCTCCACCATCCCCACCGAGGACTGGTTCGTCGCGGCGCGCACCCTCGGCCGCGACGCCGACCTCGACAAGGTCGTCCTGCGCGGCGCGCTGCGCCTGCTGGACCGCCTCCCGCACGGGGCCTTCCTCACCGTCAACGCCAGCCCCACCTCCCTCTCCGACCCCGAGGTGATGTCGATCCTGCGCGCGCAGGACCTCACCGGCGTCGTGCTGGAACTCACCGAGCACGCGGCCTGCGACCCCCGCGACCTCGTCGAGCCGCTCGCGGTGCTGCGGGCCCGGGGAGCCATCGTCGCCCTCGACGACGTCGGGACCGGGCACTCGGGACTGCTGCGGATGGCCGTGGTGCGCCCGGAGATCCTCAAGATCGACCTGCAGCTGGTCCGGGGCCTCGAAGGAGACCTCGTGAAGCGGTCGCTGGTGCAGTTCCTCGGCGAGTGCGCCGGCCGCCTCGACGCCTGGATCATCGCCGAGGGCGTGGAGACCGTCGCCGAGCTCGACGTGCTGCGGGGGATGGGCGTCCCCCTGGTCCAGGGGTTCCTGCTGGCCCGCCCGGGCGACGACTTCGCCGGTCTGGGGACGGAGGCGATGCGGATGCTGCACCGCCCCGAACGTCCCGCTCTCGACCCCGTCCGCCGCAGCGGTGACCTCGCCCGGCGCACCAAGACCTCCCGCAGCGTCTCCGCCGCGGTGCGGGTCGCCGTCGAGGACTGCGCCCCCGTCGTCGTCGTCGACGTCGAGGACGTGCCCCGGGTCATCGTCCTGCCCGGTCACCGCCCGGGGGAGCGGCCCCGCGTCGAACCCGTGGACATCCGCCTCGCGCCGGAGACGCCGGTGTCCGAGGCCGCGGGACGGGCCCTGGCCCGGGCCGCCGGAGTCCGCTTCGACCCGCTGGTCTGCACGGACTCCACCGGCCGCTACGTCGGGGTCGTCGGCGTCGAGGACGTGGTCCTCGACCTCGCCGCCGACCCGGCGGCCGGCTACCGGCGCCAGCCGTGGAGGATGGGCGCGTGAAGGCCTTCCGTTGCGGTGACGTCGTTCCCGGCTGCAGCCGCGAGTTCCTCGGGGCCGACCGCGCCGACATCCTGGCCCAGGTCGCCGCCCACGCCCGCGAGGACCACCACGTCGACGTGGACGACGCCCTGGTGCGCGCCGTCGAGGCTAACCTGCACGACGAGGTCTGAGCCCCGGTCCCCGCCGCTCAGCCGCGCCGCTCAGCCGCGCCGCTCAGCCGCGCCGCTCACTCCGCCAGGCGCGCCGGGAAACCACCCGTCGCGATCGGGCCCCACCGCCGGATCGTCATCCGCAGCAGCGACTTCCCCTGATCGCGCATGGCCTGGCGGTACTCCTCCCAGTCGGGGTGCTCGCCGGAGATGCAGCGGAAGTAGTCCACCAGCGGTTCGATCGCGTCCTCACCGTCGAGGACCTCGAACTCGCCGTCCAGCTGGACCCAGGCGTCGCCGAAGTCGTCGGAGAGGACCAGCGCCGAACCCCGCGGGTCGCGGCGGGCGTTGCCGGCCTTCGCGCGGTCGGGGTAGGTGGAGACGACCAGGCGTCCCTGCTCGTCGATCCCCGCGGTCACCGGCGACATCTGCGGTGAACCGTCGGAGCGGGTGGTGGTGAGGACCACCTGGTGGCGGGTGCGGACGAAGTCCAGCAGTTCGGGCAGTTCGACACGACGGGACGTGGCGATGGTTCGCGGACTCATGGGTCGGGACGCTACCGTGAGCCGCCGTTTCGCACAGCCGAGGAGCAGCTCCGCACTCGAGAGGTCGACACCGTGACAACCACGCAGGAACAACCCGGTCTGGGCACCGGGCTCAAACCCCGTCACATCACGATGATCTCCATCGCCGGAGTCATCGGGGCGGGCCTCTTCGTCGGGTCCAAGTCGGCCATCGCCGAAGCGGGCCCGGGGGTGCTCCTCTCCTACGCCCTCGCCGGGACGCTCGTCGTGCTGGTGATGCGCATGCTCGGGGAGATGGCCACCGCCAACCCCGACACCGGGTCCTTCTCCACCTACGCCGACCGGGCGATGGGCCGCTGGGCCGGGTTCAGCGTCGGCTGGCTGTACTGGTGGTTCTGGGTCCTCGTCATCCCCGTCGAGGCGACCGCGGCCGCGAACATCCTCAGCGACTGGATCGGTGCCCCGCAATGGGTCTGGGCGTTGCTCGTGACGCTCGCCCTCACCGCGTCCAACCTGGCCAGCGTCGGCAACTACGGCGAGTTCGAGTTCTGGTTCGCCGGGGTGAAGGTCGTCGCGATCGTCGGGTTCATCGTCGTCGGGCTGCTGGCCATCTTCGGGGTGCTGCCCGGTACCGACGTCAGCGGGACACCCGGGTTCTCCCTCACCGGGGACGCGGGCGGTTTCCTGCCCAAGGGCTTCTCCGCCGTCCTCGCGGGGATGCTGCTGACGATGTTCAGCTTCATGGGCACCGAGATCGTCACCATCGCCGCCGCGGAATCGCCCGATCCGCAGAAGGGGGTCCGTCGCGCGGTGAACTCCGTGATCGGGCGGATCGGACTGTTCTACCTGGGCTCCATCTTCATCGTCGTCGCCCTGGTCCCGTGGAACTCCAGCCAGCTCGAGGAGGGCGGCTCCTTCCAGACCACCCTGGAGACCATCGGCATCCCCGGTGCCGGCGCCATCATGGACGTCGTCATCCTCACCGCCGTCGCCAGCTGCCTCAACTCCGCCCTCTACACCGCCTCCCGGATGGTCTTCTCCCTCTCCCGGCGTGGGGACGCACCCGTGTGGTTGTCGCACGTCTCCCGCCGCGGCGTGCCCTACCCGGCGATCCTCATCTCCACCGTCGTGGGTTTCGTCGCCGTCATCGGCAACTACGTCCTGCCGGACACGATCTTCAACTACCTCCTCGCCACCAGCGGTGCCCTCGCCCTGGTCATCTACGCCTTCATCGCGCTGAGCCAGGTCGTCGTGCGCCGTCGCCTCGACGCCGCGGGGGAGCGCCCCGTGGTGCGGATGTGGCTCTTCCCCTGGCTGACCTACGCCACCATCGCCTTCATCGCCGTCGTGCTGATCCTCATGGTCGTGCTCCCCGGGCAGCGGGTGCAGCTCGGCCTCTCGCTGGTGCTGACCGCGGGGGTCGTCGCCGTCGGGGTGCGCCACCAGCGCAGGGCCGCCCCGGTCCGGGAGTGAACGCGGCGGGCGGGACAGGTCGGGAGCTGGACACCACCGGCCTCCAGCCGCTCTACCTGCTGCGCCCGCCGCTCCTCGCCTGGCGGGTCCTGGCCGGGGTGCTGGGGACCCTCACCGGGTCCACGGTCCTCCGTCTGCTCGACCACCCCCGCGACCCCGGGGCCCAGGGGTTCGCGATCGCCCTCCTCGCCGTGGTGGCGGCCGTGCTGGTGCTGCGCAGGCGCTTCCCCGCCGCGGTCCTCGTCGCGGCGGACGGTGTCCGCCTGCGCACCGGGTGGCGCTTCGGCCCGCTCGTCCCCTGGTCGCAGGTCGCCGACGTCCGCCCCGCCGGGCGGTGGGACGAGGAACCCTCGATCCGCCTGCCGCAGGGCGGGCACCTGCGTCGCCGATCGCTCGCGGGGATGCCCGACGAGGACGTGCAGCGCCTCGCCGCGGCCTTCAGGAGCTCCCTCCGGGTTCCTCCAGGGACCGGACCATGCTCCGCAGGGCGCGCGACGCCGCCGCCTGCTCCACTGCGGTCATCCCACCCAGCATCCTGACCTCCACCGCGCGCACGGCGGCGCTCGCCGTCGCCAACCGCTGCCGTCCCAGGGGGGTGAGTCGCGTGGGGAGGGCCTTGCCGACCGGGGCCCGCGTCGCCCGGCTCACCGAACCGTCGCGTTCCAGCGCGTGGAGCAGGACGTTCATCGACTGCCGGGTCACGAACGTGCCGCGGGCGAGGTCGGAGTTGGACAGGTCCGGGCGCTGGGCCAGCAGTTCCAGGCAGGAGTAGTGCGTCACCGTCATGCCGAGCGGTCGCAGCACCGCCTCCAGGGCCGCGCGCAGGGCGCTGGCGGCCTCCTTCAGCAGGTAGCCCAGGGACGTGTCCAGGTCGATGCCGACGTCACCCTCATCCATGTCAGCATCCTGACACACGGGGGTTCCGCGGGGCCGGACCGCCTCGCGGTCGACCCCGTCGATGAGCCGTCGAGGAGTCGCCGATGAGTTCCGCCGCCCCACCCGGTCACCACGACACCACCCGCACCAGCGACTGGAGACCCGCCATGACCACCCCCGCGCACCCCGGCCGCACCTTCTTCGTCACCCTGCCCGTCGCCGACGTGGCCCGCAGCCAGGACTTCTTCTCCCGACTCGGCTTCACGTTCGACCCCGACTTCGCCGACGGGCACGGTGCCTGCCTGCTCGTCGGCGAACACGCCCGCGTCATGCTCGCCGACCGCGCCCGGTTCGCGGAGCTCTCCAAGCTCCCCGCGGGCGACCCCACCACCCACGCCCTGGCGCTGTACTGCTTCACCGTCGCCACCCGCGAGGACGTCGACACCATCGCCGACGCCGCCCTCGCCGCCGGCGGCGTCGAGGCCGACGGGCTCGAGGACTTCGGTTTCATGCTCACCCGCAGCTTCTTCGACCTCGACGGCCACGGCTGGCAGGTGATGTGGACGAACCCCACGGCCGGGTGAGTCACCGACGTCGTGAGTCAGGAACGTCGTGAGTCCCGAGCGTCGAGGCTCACCGCGGCTACCCTGCAGACGTGCGGGTGCTCCTGGTCGAGGACGAGACCCTCCTCGCCGACACCATCCGACGCGGCCTCAGCGCCGAGGGCATCACCGTCGACGTCGCCCACGACGGCACCACCGGTTACCACCGCGCCGCCACCGCCGGCTACGACGTCCTCGTCCTCGACCTCATGCTCCCCGGCCGCAACGGCTACGAGATCTGCCGCGACCTGCGCACCGCCGGCGTCTGGACCCCCGTCCTGATCCTCACCGCCAAGGACGGCGAGTACGACCAGGTCGACGCCTTCGACCTCGGCGCCGACGACTACCTCACCAAACCCTTCTCCTTCCCCGTCCTGCTCGCCCACCTGCGCGCCCTGCACCGCCGCGGCGCCCCCGAACGCCCCGCCGTCCTCACCGCCGGCGACCTCTCCCTCGACCCCGCCACCCGCCGCGTCGTCCGCGGCGGGTGGC
>NZ_CEEDMJ010000036.1:0-41807 GCF_979255925.1 Kineococcus sp. AC630 | reverse complement strand
AGGCGGGGCGGGGACTGCGGGTGAGGCGGCTGGTTCGCTGCTCGCCGGTGGGGCGGGTCGGCACAGAGGTCCTTCCGGGAGTGCACGGTGTCCGAGGGTGTTCCACCGTTCTACATCGGCACCCGGTCACGCATCGAGTACCGAGCGTGTCGTGGTTTCGGTCATTCCGGGTCGTGATGACCATCGGCAGGTCCGCCGCGCGCGACGTTCGCCTGCGCGGATCACGGGGCCCACCTCGTTAGGCTCCTGCCCTGTGCACCTGAAGACCCTCACCCTCAAGGGGTTCAAGTCGTTCGCCTCCGCGACGACGCTGCGACTGCAGCCGGGGATCACCTGCGTGGTCGGCCCGAACGGGTCGGGGAAGTCCAACGTGCTGGACGCCCTGACCTGGGTGATGGGGGAGTCCAGCGCGAAGAGCCTGCGCGGCGGGAAGATGGAGGACGTCATCTTCGCCGGCACGACCGGCCCGGAGGGGCGCTCCGCCCTCGGCCGCGCCGAGGTCAGCCTGACGATCGACAACAGCGACGGGGCGTTGCCGATCGAGTTCGCCGAGGTCACGATCACCCGGACGATGTTCCGCACGGGCGGTTCCGAGTACGCGATCAACGGCCAGACCTGCCGTCTCCTCGACGTCCAGGAGCTGCTCTCCGACTCCGGCATCGGTCGCGAGATGCACGTCATCGTCGGCCAGGGCCAGATCGACGGGGTCCTGCACGCCTCGCCGGAGGAACGCCGCGCCTTCATCGAGGAGGCCGCGGGGGTCCTCAAGCACCGCCGTCGCAAGGAGAAGGCGTTGCGCAAGCTCGACGCCATGGAGGCCAACCTCACGCGCGTGGCCGACCTCGTGAGCGAGATCCGTCGTCAGCTGAAGCCGCTGGGGCGTCAGGCCGAGGCGGCGCGGCGGGCCCAGGTCGTGCAGGCGGACCTGCGCGACTCGCGGCTGCGGCTGCTGGCGGACGACATCGTGCAGGCGAGCAGTTCGCTGCGGCGCGACGAACAGGACGAGGCGGCGCTGAAGGCGCGCCAGGCCCAGGTCGAGGCCGACCTGACCGAGGCGGCGCAGCGCCTCGACGCCGCCGAGGAGGCCGCCGCGGCCGCCGCGCCGGACCTCGCGCGCGCCGTCGAGACCCACCACCGGCTGCAGTCGCTCGCGGAACGGCTCAGGGGGGTGCAGGCGCTGGCGGCGGAACGACTCCGGCTGCTCGCGAACGAACCCGAGGAGCAGACCGGACGGCGCGACCCGGAGGAGCTGCAGGCCTCCGCCGACCGCGTCCGGGCCGAGGAGACCGAGCTCACCGCGCAGGTGGCCACCCACCGCGCCGCGCTCGACGTGGTCCTCGCCGCCCGGGCCGAGGCCGACGCGGCCGCGCGGGCCGAGGACCAGCGGGTCGCAGCCGCCCTGCGCGCCGCCGCCGACCGCCGGGAGGGACTGGCCCGCCTCGGCGGGCAGGTCGCCGCCCGCACCAGCCGCGTCGAGGCCGCCGAGTCCGAGCTGGAACGGCTCTCCGGCTCCCTCGCCGACGCGGAGCGGCGCCGCGAACGCGCCCAGACCGAGTTCGCGACGCTGGAGACCCAGGTCGCCGGGGTCGAGGAGGGCGAGGAGGGTCTCGACGCCGAGTACGAGCGCGCCGCCGAGCAGTTGGAAGCTGCGGAGGCCGCGCACGAGAGCGCCCGCACGGAGCTGTCGGCCGCCGAACGCGAGCGGGCGACCTGGGCGGCCCGCAAGGAGGCGCTCGAGATCGGGCTCTCCCGAAAGGACGGGACCGGGGCGCTGCTCGCCGCCGGGTCGGCCGTCTCCGGGGTGCTGGGCTCGGTCGCCGCGCTGCTGGGCGTCCGCAACGGCTACGAGCAGGCGATCTCGGCGGCCCTCGGGTCCGCCGCCGACGCCGTCGCCGTCTCGACCCCCGCGGACGCGGCACGGGCCATCGCCCACCTCAAGGACGACGACGCCGGCCGGGCCGGGATGCTCGTCGCCTCCGCCGGTTCGTCCGACTGGGACGCCGTGACGGTGCCGGGTGCGGAACCCGCGATGACCCTGGTCACCGCGCCGGCCGACCTGCACCCCGCGCTGGTCCGGCTGCTCGGCGACGTCGTCGTCGTCGACGACCTCGCTGCGGCGCAACGGGTCGCGGAGTCCCGCCCCGATCTCGTCGCCGTCACCCGCGACGGCGACGTCCTGGGCGCGCACCTCGCCGCCGGGGGGTCGCGGTCGGCCCCGAGCCTGCTGCAGGTCCAGGCCGCCGTCGACGAGGCGACCGACGCGCTCTCGGCCGCCGAGCACCGCGCCCAGCGGGCGCAGTTCGCGCTCCAGCAGGCGCAGCGCGACCGGGGCACCGCGACCGAACGGGTCGAGGCCACCCTGGACCGCCTGCACGACTCCGACGCCCGGATGAACGCGGTCGCGGAACAACTGGGCCAGCTCGGCTCCGCCGTGCGATCGGCTGCGGCGGAAGCGGACCGCCTCCGCGCGACGCGGGCGCAGGTCGTCGAACGCCTCGCGGGCGACCGGGCCGGGCTCGCCGAGCTCACCGAACGCTTCGAGGCCGCCTCGGCGGCCCCGGAGGACGACGGTGACGTCACCACCGACGAACGCGACCGCCTCGCCGAGGTCGCCCGCGGGTTCGGCGCGACGGAGACCGAGGCCCGCCTCACCCTGCGCACCACCGAGGAACGCGCCCGCGCGCTGGCCGGGCGGGCCGACGGCCTCGAACGGCAGGCCAGGGAGGAGGTCGCGGCCCGCGAACGCGCCGCCGCCCGCCGTGCCCAGCGCGCCGAGCAGTCCCGCGTCGCCACCCGTGTGCGCGAGGGGGCGGCCAGGGCGCTGGTGATCTGGGAGACCTCCGCCGCCGAGGCCGCGACGCTGCGCGCCGCCGCGGAGGCCGCGCGGGCGAGGTTCGAGGAGGAGGTCACCGGCGCCCGGCGGACCGTCGGGTCGCTGAAGGACGAGCAGCAGCGGCTGGGTGACTCCCGCCACGCCGACGAGGTCGCCCGCGCCCAGCAGCGCTGGAAGATCGACCAGCTGCGCCAGCGCTCGCTGGAGGAGCTCGGCACCGACCCCGACGTCCTCGTGCAGGAGTTCGGCCCCGACCAGCTCGTCCCGCCGTCGGCGCCGGCCCCGGGGGACCCCGAACCCGAGACGGAACCCGCACCGCGCCCCTACGTCCGTTCCGAGCAGGAGAAGCGCCGCCGCAGCGCCGAACGCGCGCTCTCCCAGCTCGGGCAGGTCAATCCGCTCGCGCTCGAGGAGTACGCGGCGATGGAGGAACGCCACCAGTTCCTCGTCACCCAGTCCGACGACCTCAAGAACTCGCGCAAGGACCTGCTCGACATCGTCAAGGAGGTCGACGAACGCGTCGAACGCGTCTTCTCCGAGGCCTTCGCCGAGGTCGCCGAGCAGTACGAGCAGGTGTTCCCCCGCCTCTTCCCCGGGGGTGAGGGCCGCTTGGTCCTCACCGACCCCTCGAACATGCTGACCACCGGCATCGAGGTCGAGGCCCGCCCGGCCGGCAAGAAGGTCAAGCGGTTGTCGCTGCTCTCCGGGGGTGAGCGCTCGCTCGCCGCGGTCGCGATGCTGGTCTCGATCTTCCGGGCGCGCCCCAGCCCCTTCTACGTCCTCGACGAGGTGGAGGCCGCGCTCGACGACGCGAACCTCTCGCGGCTCATCACGCTCTTCGAGGAACTGCGAGCCTCCAGCCAGCTGATCATCATCACCCACCAGAAGCGGACGATGCAGATCGCCGACGCCCTGTACGGCGTGACCATGCGTGGCGACGGGATCAGCACCGTGGTCAGTCAGCGGATGCGCGAGCCCGCACCCGCCCAGGTCTCCGTCCGGTGACGCCCCGGTGAGCATCTGGTCACGGGGCGGCAACGTTGCGCGCGTGGAGTGGTGCGGGCTTGACGCACGGGGCACGCTGGGCGGGTGAAGATCCGGGTGGTGGTGCTCTCGTGGTGACGACTCTGCTCGTGACGTTCGCCCTGACCGTGGGGCTCGCTCTCGTGGTGCTGCTCTCGGTGGCCGCGCCGACGATGCGCCGACGCGGGAGCCGGCTCATCGCCCGCATCGACGCCTGGGCGGGTCGCGTGCTGCCCGTCGTGCGCCACCACCGGGAACGCGTCGCCGCCCGGGTCGCCGAACGGCTGGAGGCCCAGCGCCGCCACCAGGGCGAGGAACGCCGCACGGCCCGAGCGCGCTGACGGGTGGTGGCCCCGGCGTCTGGGAGGATCGACGCTCGTGGACACCTGGGAAGTCATCATCGGCCTGGTCGTCGTCATCGCCCTCGGGGGCGTGGGGGCGGTCGTGGGCCTCGTCCGTCCGCGCAGCCGGCGACGCTCGCTCCCGCCGCGCCCCGGCCGCCAGCCGGGCCTGGACGAGGACGAACCGCTCCCCGGGGTCGGTGACGACGCCGAGTTCCCGCGGGACTCCCCCTCCCGCGCGGTCGACACCGTCGACCTCCCCGAGGGACCGCTCGTCGAGTCGCCCGAGCCGGCCCTCGGCCGACTCGTCCGTCTGCGCGAACGCCTCTCCCGTTCCAACTCCGCCCTCGGCCAGGGGCTGCTGGCGCTGCTCTCGCGCGACACCCTGGACGAGGCGACCTGGGAAGAGGTCGAGGAGACCCTCCTGGTCGCCGACATCGGCTTCGGCCCGACGACGGAGATCGTCGACGCCCTGCGCGAGCGCGTGAAGGTGCTCGGCACCCGCGAACCCGCCGCGCTGCGCGAGATGCTGCGCGCGGAACTGCTGAAGGCCGTGGGCACCGACGTCGACCGCAGCCTCAAGACCACCCGGCACGACGGCCGCCCGGCCGTGATCATGGTCGTGGGCGTCAACGGCACCGGGAAGACGACCACCGTCGGCAAGCTCGCCCGCGTGCTCGTCGCCGAGGACAAGGACGTCGTCCTCGGCGCCGCCGACACCTTCCGCGCCGCCGCGGCCGAGCAGCTCGCGACGTGGGGCGACCGCGTCGGGGTCCCGACCGTGCGCTCGGACAAGGACGGCGCCGACCCCGCCTCCGTCGCCTTCGACGCCGTCAAGCAGGGCATCGACACCGAGGCGGACGTGGTGATCGTCGACACCGCCGGCCGACTGCAGAACAAGGTCGGGCTGATGGACGAGCTCGGGAAGGTCAAGCGCGTCGTCGAGCGGCACGGACCGGTCGACGAGGTCCTGCTCGTCCTCGACGCGACCACCGGGCAGAACGGCCTGCGCCAGGCGGCGGTGTTCTCCGAGGTCGTCGACGTCACGGGCATCGTGCTGACCAAGCTGGACGGGACCGCCAAGGGCGGCATCGTCGTCGCGGTCCAGCGCTCGCTCGACGTGCCGGTCAAGCTCATCGGGCTGGGGGAGGGTGCGGACGACCTCGCGCCCTTCGACCCCGAGGCGTTCGTGGACGCGATCCTGTCCTGATCGTGAACCGGTGACAGCGCGGTCACGGTGGGGTGACGAGGGGCGACCGGGGACGTCCGCGTAACGCGATGTTCACACCGGCACCGCCCTCGTCACGTGCCCGAAACACGACGCGCGAAGGTCTGTAACGCGGGAACGTCACGGTGGAGCCGCTCCCAGCCGCTGCGAAGCGGCCGTCCCTGCTCCCCGCCGGCTCCGCCGGCCTCGTGGAAGGCCTTGTTGCCCATGGATACCGGTGACACCGCCTGGGTCCTCACGTCCGCGGCCCTCGTGCTGCTGATGACCCCCGGTCTCGCGCTCTTCTACGGCGGCATGGTCCGCGCGAAGAGCGTCCTGAACATGATGATGATGAGCTTCGGCGCCATGGCCCTGATCGGGGTCCTCTGGGTGCTCTACGGCTTCTCGATGGCCTTCGGCAACGACGTCGGCGGCGGCCTGCTCGGTGACCCGTTCGAGTACTTCGGCCTCAACGGCCTCCTCGGCGCCGACCACCTCGTCGGCACCCTGCCGGCCATGGCCTTCGTCGCCTTCCAGTCCGTCTTCGCCATCATCGCCGTCGCCCTGATCTCGGGGGCGATCGCCGACCGCGCCAAGTTCGGCGCCTGGATGGTCTTCGCCGGGGTCTGGGCCACGATCGTCTACTTCCCCGTCGCGCACTGGGTGTTCGCCTTCGACGGCGTCGTCTCCGAGGTCGGCGGCATCATCGCCGGCTGGGGAGTCATCGACTTCGCCGGTGGTACCGCCATCCACATCAACGCCGGTGCCGCGGGCCTGGCCCTCGCCATCGTCCTCGGCAAGCGCCGCGGGTTCGGTCGCGACCCGATGCGCCCGCACAACCTGCCCCTGGTCATGCTCGGCGCCGGTCTGCTCTGGTTCGGCTGGTTCGGCTTCAACGCCGGGTCGGCCACCGCGGCCAACGGCACCGCGGCGGTCGCGTGGGTCAACACCCTTGCCGCCACCTCCGCCGCCATCCTCGGCTGGCTGCTCACCGAGAAGGTCCGCGACGGTCACGCGACCTCCCTCGGTGGGGCCTCGGGTGCCGTCGCCGGCCTCGTCGCCATCACCCCGGCCTGTTCCGCGCTCAACCCGGTCACCTCGATCGTCGTCGGCGTCATCGCCGGTGCGCTCTGCGCCCTGGCCGTCGGCCTGAAGTTCAAGCTCGGCTACGACGACTCCCTCGACGTCGTCGGTGTCCACCTCGTCGGCGGGCTCTGGGGCACGATCTCCATCGGCCTGTTCGCCACCGCGGACGCCCCGGCCGCTCAGGACGGGCTCTTCTACGGCGGCGGGGCCACCCTGCTGGGCAAGCAGGTCGTGGCGGCGCTCGCGGTCATGGTCTTCTCGTTCGTCATGACCATGATCATCGGTACGGTGATCAACAAGACGATGGGCTTCCGCATCGACGAGGAGGACGAGGTCACGGGCATCGACACCGTCGTCCACGCCGAGTCCGCCTACGACTGGGGCACCCTCACCGCGGGAGGTGGCCGGGTCATCGGCTCGCCCTCCAGCCCCACCGACGCCCGCCACTCCTCCACCGGATCCTCGGAGGTCTCCGCATGAAGCTCCTGACCGCCATCATCAAGCCCCACAAGCTCGACGACGTGAAGGCCGCGTTGGAGTCCTACGGGATCCAGGGCCTCACGATCTCGGAGGCGTCCGGGTTCGGCCGCCAGCGGGGTCACACCGAGGTCTACCGCGGGGCCGAGTACACCGTCGACCTCGTGCCCAAGGTCCGCGTCGAGGTCCTCGTGGACGACGTCGACATCGCCGACATCGTGGAGGTCGTCGTCAAGAGCGCCCAGACCGGGCGCATCGGTGACGGCAAGGTCTGGACCCAGCACGTCGAGGACGTCGTGCGCGTGCGCACCGGCGAACACGGCCCCGACGCGCTCTGACCCCTGACCCAGCGGCACGGAGGAACCACCTGATGAACCCGTCTCGGGCAGGTCGGCGTTAGCGCCGACCTGCGCACCGAGCGACTCGCGCTGGCGGTGCGGGCGGGCAGACCCGGCCCGCACCGTCGCGCCGAGCTCGTCGAGCTCGTGGAGTCCCGGTTGCGCGACGTGTGGGCGGACGCCCTGGCCCCCCTGGCCCAGGACGCGCCCGAACTGCTCGACGACTCCTCCGGGGTCGCCCTGGCCTGCGTCGGTTCGCTGGCCCGGGGCGACTGCGGCCCCGCCAGCGACGTCGACCTCGTGCTGCTGCACGACGGCCGGCGCCTCCCGCGGGGCGACGTGGCCGCCCTCGCGGACCGCGTCTGGTACCCGCTGTGGGACCAGGGGCTGCGCCTGGACCACTCCGTGCGCACCGCCAAGGAGTGCCGCGAGGTCGCCGCCGCGGACCTCGCCGCCGGCACCGGCCTGCTCGACCTGCGCGTCATCGCCGGTGACGGCGGACTCGTGGCCCGCACCCGCGGGCACCTGCTCGACGACTGGCGTGGCGGCGCCCGCCGGCGCCTGCCCCAGATCCTCGACGGCCTCGCCGAACGCGCCGCGCGCTTCGGTGAGCTCGCCTACCTCCTCGAACCGGACCTCAAGGAGGCCCGCGGTGGTCTGCGCGACGCGATCACCCTGCGCGCGCTGGCCGCCAGCTGGCTCACCGACCGCCCGCACGGCGCGGTCGACGAGGCCCACACCGTCCTGCTCGACATCCGCGACGGACTGCAGACCTCCTCGGGTCGCCCCGGCGACCGGCTGATCCTGCCCGAGCAGGACGCCACCGCCGTCGTCTGCGGCTACGCCGACGCCGACCTGCTGCTGGCCGCCGTCGCGCAGGCCGCCCGGACCATCTCCGCGGCCGTCGACGTCACGACCCGCCGGGCCCGCCAGTCCATGCCGACCCGACGCTTCCGGGCCACCGGTCGACGTCCCCGGCTGCGTTCGCTGGGCCACGGACTCGTCGAGCACGACGGCGAGGTCGTCCTCGGCGCCGGGGTCAGCCCCGCCGACGACGCCGTCCTGCCGCTGCGCGCCGCCGCGACCGCCGTCCGCGTCGGGCTGCCGCTGTCCCCGGTGACGCTGGAGCACCTCGTCACCACCTGCCCGCCGCTGCCGCTCCCGTGGCCGGCCTCGGCCCGGGAGGCGATGCTCGAACTGCTCGCCGCCGGGTCCGCGCAGGTGCCGGTGTGGGAGTCGCTCGACATGGTCGGGCTCGTCGAGGCGTGGATCCCGCAGTGGACGGCGATCCGCAACCGCCCGCAGCGCAACGCCGTCCACCGCTGGACCGTCGACCGCCACCTCATCGAGACCGCGGTCAACGCCCAGCCCTTCCTGCGCGAGGTCGAGCGACCCGACCTGCTGCTGCTCGCGGCGCTCACCCACGACCTCGGCAAGCTGCCCGGGGTCCAGGACCACTCCCGCCGCGGCGCGCCGCTGGCCCGGGCCGTCGCCGAACGCGTCGGGCTCGACGCCGAGGACGCCGCCGTCGTCGAGCGGCTCGTCGCCGAGCACCTCACGCTCGTCGACCTCTCCACCCGACGCGACCCCGACGACCCGCAGACCGTCGCGGCCCTCGTGGCCGCCGTCGACGGCAAGGCCGAGACCCTCAAGCTGCTGCGGGCGCTCACCGAGGCCGACGCGCGGGCCGCGGGCCCCGCGGCGTGGTCGCCCTGGCGGGCCCGCCTCGTCGACGACCTCGTCGCCCGCGCCCGCAAGAGCCTCTCGGGGGAGGAGGCGCCCGGTCCGGCGCCCTTCGACGAGGCCGAGCAGGCGCTCGCCGCCGCCGTCGCGCGCGACGGGGAGACCCGGGTCACCGTGCGCGAGGTCGACGGGTTCTTCGTCGTCACCGTCGTCACCCCGGACCGGACGGGGGTCTTCGCCGACCTCGCCGGTCTGCTCGCCGGGCACCGCTTCCTCGTCCGCTCGGCGCTGGTGCGGACACTGGAGGGCGTGGCCGTGGACTCCTGGTGGGTGGAGTCGCCCAGCGGTGACCCGCCGTCGGCGGTCCTGCTGCGCCAGAGCCTGGACCGGATCGTCGGCGGGGACGTCACCCTCCTGGACCGGCTCGCCGCCCGCGACGCGCAGACCCCGAAACCGGCCGGCGGGGTGCGTTCGCTCGTCGCGCACCCGCGGATCGTGATCCTCCCCGGTGCCTCCGAACGGGCCACGGTGCTGGAGATCCGGGCCGCGGACCGGCCCGGACTGCTGCACGCCCTCGGGCGGGCGCTGGCGGAGGAGCAGATCGACATCCGTTCCGCCCACGTCGCGACCTACGCCGCGCAGGCCGTCGACGTGCTCTACCTGGCCGAGGCCTCCGGCGAGCGGCTCTCGCCGCCGCGGGTGGCCATGGCGATCCGGGCGCTGTCCGACGCGGCGGAGGTCCCGGGCTAGATCCGACCGTTAAGCTGTGGGCGTGTTCGCCACGCTCTCCGACCGTCTCACCGCCACGTTCAAGTCGCTGCGCGGCAAGGGGCGCCTCACCGAGGCCGACGTCGACGCGACCGTGCGGGAGATCCGCCGGGCGCTGCTCGACGCCGACGTCGCGCTGCCCGTCGTGCGGGAGTTCACCTCCCGCATCCGCGAACGCGCCCTCGGCCTGGAGGTGCAGCAGAACCTCAACCCGGCCCAGCAGGTCGTCAAGATCGTCAACGAGGAGCTCATCGCCATCCTCGGCGGCGAGACGCGCCGGCTGCGGTTCTCCAAGAACCCGCCCACCGTGATCATGCTCGCGGGGCTGCAGGGCGCGGGGAAGACGACGCTGGCCGGCAAGCTCGGTCGCTACCTCAAGCAGAACGGCAACCGCCCGCTGCTCGTGGCCTGCGACCTGCAGCGCCCCAACGCCGTCAACCAGCTCCAGATCACCGGTGAGCGCGCGGGCGTGGACGTCTTCGCGCCCGAACCCGGCAACGGCGTCGGCGACCCGGTCTCGGTGGCCCGCCAGGGGCTCGAGCACGCGAACCACCACCACTACGACGTGGTCGTCGTCGACACCGCGGGCCGCACCGGTGTGGACGCCGAGATGATGCAGCAGGCCATCGACATCCGGGCCGCGGTCAACCCCGACGAGGTCCTATTCGTCCTCGACGCGATGGTCGGCCAGGACGCCGTCGCCACCGCCGAGGCGTTCCGCGACGGGGTCGGCTTCGACGGGGTCGTGCTCACCAAGCTCGACGGTGACGCCCGCGGTGGTGCCGCGCTGTCGGTGCGTCAGGTCACCGGCCAGCCCGTCATGTTCGCCTCCACCGGCGAGAAGCTCGACGACTTCGAGATGTTCCACCCCGACCGGATGGCCTCGCGCATCCTGGACATGGGTGACGTCCTCAGCCTCATCGAGCAGGCCGAGAAGGCCTTCGACGCCGACCAGGCGCAGGCGATGGCTGCCAAGTTCGCCGCCGACGAGGACTTCACCCTCGACGACTTCCTCCAGCAGCTCAACGCGGTCCGCAACATGGGGTCGCTGAAGAAGATGCTCGGCATGCTGCCGGGGATGGCGCAGATGCGTCAGCAGCTCGACGCCTTCGACGAGCGCGAGTTCGACCGCATCGAGGCGATGGTGCGCTCGATGACCCCGTTGGAACGACGTCAGCCGAAGATCATGAACGGTTCGCGTCGCGCCCGTGTGGCCGCCGGGTGCGGGCAGACGACCTCCTCGGTCAACGACATGCTCGAACGGTTCGGCCAGGCGCAGAAGATGATGCGCTCGCTGCGCAACGGCATGGCCGGCGGGACGGGCATCCCCGGGATGCCGGGCATGGGTGGCGGTGGCGCCTCCAAGAAGCAGAAGGCCCGCGTCGCCGCGGCCAAGGGCAAGAAGGGCAAGAGCGGCAACCCCGCCAAGCGCGCCCAGCAGGAGCAGGAGGCCGCCACCAAGGCGGTCAGCGTGCCCGGGTCCGCGTTCGGGACACCGGATCCGGAGAAGGGCTTCGACCCCGCCGACCTGAACCTGCCGAAGGGGTTCGACAAGTACCTCGGCCAGTGACCCTCCACCTCACCGGGCCGATCCTCATCGGCCCGGACGAGGTGGTCGGACAGGCGTGGGTCGTGGGGGGCCGGCTGACGTTCTCGAAGCCCTCCGGGGTCGCGACGACCGTGCGTGGGTGGGTCCTCCCCGGGATGGTCGACGCGCACTGCCACGTCGGGATCGGGCCGCACGGGCAGGTTCCCGACGAGGTCAGCGAAGCCCAGGCCCTCGCCGACCGGGCCGTCGGCGCGCTGCTGCTGCGCGACGCCGGCTCGGCGTCGGAGACCCGCTGGATCGACGACCGCGAGGACCTGCCGCGCATCGTCCGCGCCGGTCGGCACCTGGCCCGCACCCGCCGCTACCTGCGCGGGCTGGCCCACGAGATCGAACCCGAGGACCTCGTCGAGCACGTGCGGGTCGAGGCGCGGCGCGGCGACGGCTGGGTCAAGCTCGTTGGGGACTGGATCGACCGTTCGACGGGTGACCTCGCGCCCTGCTGGCCGGCCGACGTGCTGGCCGCGGGGGTCGCCGCCGCCCACGCGCTGGGCGCGCGGGTGACGGTCCACCAGTTCGGTGCGGACGGCGTCGAGGACCTGCTCGACGCGGGGGTCGACGGGATCGAGCACGGGACGGGGCTCCCGCCGGATCTCCTGGGCCGGGTCGCGGCCGCCGGGGTGGCCGTGGTGCCGACGTTGGTGAACATCGCGACGTTCCCCGGGATCGCCGACCGCGGGGCCGAGAAGTTCCCCCGCTACGCGGCCCACATACGTGCGCTGCACGCCCGTCGCCACGACAACGTCGCCGCGCTGCACGAGGCGGGGGTGCCGCTCTTCGCCGGGACCGACGCGGGCAGCGTCCTGCCGCACGGGCTGATCGTCGACGAACTTCACGAGCTCGTCGCGGCCGGGTTGTCGCGGACCGCGGCGCTGGACGCGGCGACGTGGTCGGCCCGGTCCTGGCTCGGGCACGACTCCCTCGTCGAGGGCGCGAGCGCCGACCTCCTGGTGCTGGAGGGGGACCCGCGGACCGACCTCGGGGTGCTGCGCCGGTCGCGGGTCGTGCTGCGCGGTCGGCTCGTCGCCTGACCTCTGGCACAATGGCGGTGCACTCGTTCGTCCAGGGACCCTCTCACCCGGGACCTACGCGTCCATGAGTTGCACCGCTCGGCGTCCCCACACCGAGGGGTTCCGCTCAACACACCAGAACCGGGAGACACCCCACACCGTGGCTGTCAAGATTCGCCTCAAGCGCATGGGCCAGATCCGCGCGCCGTTCTACCGCGTCGTCATCGCCGACTCGCGCAACAAGCGCGACGGTCGCTCGATCGAGGAGATCGGGCTGTACAACCCGATGACCGACCCCTCGACCATCGAGATCAAGTCCGAGCGCGTCCAGTACTGGCTCAGCGTCGGCGCCCAGCCGACCGAGCAGGTCGCGGCGCTGCTCAAGGTCACTGGTGACTGGCAGAAGTTCAAGGGCCTGCCGGGCGCCGAGGGCACCTACCGCGTCCCGACCCCGAACACGAAGCCCCCGCGCATCCCCGGCGGCGGTACCGCGAAGGTCGTCGAGACCCCGGCCGAGGCGCCCGCCGCCGCTGCCGAGACCCCGGCCGAAGAGTCCTGAGCCCGTGCTCGCGGACGCTCTCGAGCACCTGGTGCGCGGCATCGTCGGGCACCCGGACGACGTGAAGGTGACGTCGAAGACGTTGTCTCGCGGTGCGTTGCTCGAAGTTCGCGTGCACCCCGACGACCTCGGCCGGGTCATCGGCCGGGCCGGTCGGACGGCCAAGGCCCTGCGCACCGTCATCGGTGCGCTGGCCGGCGGCAAGCCGGTCCGCGTCGACCTCGTCGACGTGGACAAGCGCTGAGCTGAGCACCACCCGCAGCGCCGGGGTCGCCTTGGGCGACCCCGGCGCTGCTGCTTTCCCCCGAGTTCCCCGGAGTCTTCCCACGAGTCAGGAGCAGACGTGGAGTACGTCGTCGCCCGCATCGGGCGGCCGCACGGTGTCCGCGGTGAGGTGACCGTCGAGGTCCGCACCGACGACCCGGACACCCGGTTCGCGCCCGGTGCGGTCCTGCGCACGGACCCCGACCGCGGGCCGCTGACGGTCGCGACCGCGCGCTGGCACAACGGCACCCTGCTGCTCACCTTCGCCGAGGTCGAGGGCCGGACCGGGTCGGAGGCTCTGCGCAACACCCGTCTCGTCGTGGACCTCGAGGACGAGGCGGACCCCGAGGACGACGCCTGGTACCCCCACCAGTTGCAGGGTCTCGCCGCGGTGACCATGACCGGCACCCCGCTGGGCACGGTCAAGGACCTGCTCACCGGCGGTGCGCAGGACGTCCTCGTCATCACCGGGACCGACGGCCGTGACGTCCTCGTCCCCTTCGTCACCGCGCTCGTCCCCAGGGTCGACGTGAAGCGCGGCAAGGTCCTGCTGTCGCCGCCGGGCGGGTTGTTCGTCGAGCTCCCGGGGGAGCCCGAGGAGTGAGGCTCGACGTCGTCACGATCTTCGGGGAGTACCTGCAGCCGCTGCAGCTGTCCCTCATCGGCAAGGCGCAGGCGGAGGGTCTGCTCGACGTCCGGGTCCACGACCTGCGCGAGCACACCCACGACCGGCACCGCACCGTCGACGCACCGCCCTACGGCGGTGGCGCCGGTCTGCTGATGAAGCCCGAGCCGTGGGGCGAGGCGCTCGACGCGATCCTCGCCGACCCGCCGGAGGGCGCCGACCCGCGCGGACCCGTCCTCGTCGTCCCCTCACCGGTGGGGGAGGTGTTCAGCCAGCGCGCGGCCGTCGAGCTCGCCGCCGAGCCGTGGCTCGTCTTCGCCTGCGGCCGCTACGAGGGCATCGACGCGCGGGTCGTGGAGCACTACGGCACCCGCATCCGGGTCCGCGAGGTCTCCCTGGGCGACTACGTCCTCAACGGTGGCGAGGTCGCCGTCCTGGCGATCACCGAGGCCGTGGCCCGGCTGCTGCCCGGAGTCATCGGCAACGCCGCCAGCCTGACCGAGGAGAGCCACGCCCCCGAGCACGACGGGCTGCTGGAGCACCCCGCCTACACCAAACCCGCCTCGTGGCGGGGGCTGGACGTGCCCGCGGTCCTGGCGGGCGGCAACCACGGCGCGGTCGACCGCTGGCGACGCGAGCAGGCCCTGCGCCGCACCGCGACCCGCCGTCCCGATGTGCTGGCCCGCCTCGACCCCGCGCACTGCGACCGGCGCGACCTCGCCGTCCTCGCCGAGCTCGGCTGGACCCCCGGCGATCACGGATTCCAGGTCGAGCCCGCCGCTGTGGCAGACTGGGTCTACACCAACGAGCCGTGACGGCCGGTGACTGCTGCCCTCGGGCAGCGGAGGGTGCGCCTGCCACAGGGGGCGAGCCCCGCCGGAGCACCCGTCACGGGACCAGATGCCTGTAGCGATGACCTGTGGCGTCACCAGGGGAAGTGAGTACCACCATGAACCTGCTCGACAACGTCGACGCGGCCAGCCTGCGCACCGACGTCCCGGACTTCCGCGCCGGCGACACCCTCAACGTCCACGTCAAGGTCGTCGAGGGCAACCGCTCCCGCGTCCAGGTCTTCAAGGGCATCGTCATCCGTCGCACCGGCGGCGGCATCCGTGAGGCCTTCACCGTCCGCAAGGTCAGCTTCGGCGTCGGCGTGGAGCGCACGTTCCCGCTGCACACCCCGATCATCGACAAGATCGAGGTCGTGACCCGCGGTGACGTGAAGCGCGCCAAGCTCTACTACCTGCGCGACCTGCGCGGCAAGGCCGCTAAGATCAAGGAACGTCGCGAGCCCCGCGGCTGACCTCAGCAGCAAGCACCCGAGCCGGGTCCCGCTCTCGCGGGGCCCGGCTCGTGTCGTTCGGGGCGGGGCCCCGTCACGGCTGACTACAATCGCCCAGCCGCCTCGCTGACCCCTGCGACCCGCGGTGACGACCCCGCCAGGCAGGAGTTCCGTGACGACCACCCAGCCGCCCCAGACGAGCGGGCGGCAGCGCTCCCGGGGAGGTCGGGCCGTCCTCGTGCTGGCCATCGCCCTGCTGCTCGTCCTGCTGGTGCGCACGTTCCTGGTGCAGACGTTCTCGATCCCCTCCGACTCGATGCGGTCCACCCTCGAACCGGGGGAACGGGTTCTGGTCTGGCGCGTCGACGCGGCGGACGTCCAGCGCGGCGACGTCGTCGTCTTCGACGGCACCGGGACCTTCGACGACGCCCCGGCCGACCCCGAGGGCCTGGCCGCCGTCGGCGCGGCCGCCGCGGGGCTGCTCGGGTTCCGGCCCGGGGAGTCCGACTACGTCAAACGCGTCATCGGGCTGCCGGGGGACCGCATCACCTGCTGCGACGCGCAGGGTCGGCTGCTGGTCAACGGTGTGCCCCTCGAGGAGCCGTACCTCTACCCGGGGGACGCGCCCAGCGAGCTCCCCTTCGACATCGAGGTCCCCGAGGGCAGGCTGTGGTTGATGGGTGACCACCGCAGCGACTCCGTCGACTCCCGCTCGCACCTCGGCTCGCCCGGCGGCGGGACGGTCTCCGTCGACGACGTCATCGGGCGCGTGGTCGCGGTCACCTGGCCGTTCGGCTCCCTCGGCACGGTCGAGCGGGTGAGCGCCCGGTGACCGGGGAACGCGACGCCGAGGAGGGGACGACGAGGTCCGTGCGGACCCCGCCGCGGCGTTCCGCGGTCGGTGGGGTGCTCGCCGCGGTCAAGGAGGTCGTCCTGGTCGTGGTGGTGGCCCTCGTGGTCTCCCTCGTCGTCAAGACCTTCCTGCTGCAGGCCTTCTTCATCCCCTCGCAGTCGATGGAGGCGACCCTCGACATCGGCGACCGGGTCATCGTCAGCAAGCTGACCCCGGGGCCCTTCGACCTGCACCGCGGTGACGTCGTGGTCTTCGCCGACCCCGGGGGCTGGCTGAGCGAGACGGCCCCCACCCCGCGCGGGCCGGTCGGCACCGCCGTCGCGAAGGCCCTGACGTTCGTCGGCCTGCTCCCCGAGGAGTCCGACGACCACCTCATCAAGCGGGTCGTCGGCCTGCCCGGGGACCGCGTGGTGTGCGCCCCCGACGGCACCGTCACGGTCAACGGGACCGCGGTCGAGGAGCCGTACGTGTCCTCGACGTCGCCGCTGGAGACCACGTGCGACGTCACCGTGCCCGCCGGTGACCTGTGGGTGATGGGGGACAACCGCGCCGAGTCGGCCGACTCCCGCTACAACCAGGACAAGCCCTACGACGGCTTCGTGCCGATCGACCTCGTCGTCGGCCGCGCGTACGCCGTCGTCTGGCCCCTCTCGCACTGGACGTGGCTGTCCACCCCGTCGGACTTCGACCAGGTCAGCGGCGAGCGGGGGACGACGTGAGCCCCACCGCGCCCCGGCCGCGCCGGCCCTCGCCCTCGGTCCCGCCGTCGCTGCGCCTGGAGCGTCAGTTCCTGCGCGAGGGACGCACGCTCGTCGCCGGGATGGACGAGGTGGGCCGCGGTTCGCTGGCCGGGCCGGTCAGCGTCGGGGTGCTCGTGGTCGACGCGCAGACGCGCACCGCACCGACCGGGCTGCGCGACTCCAAGCTGCTCAGCCCCGCCGTCCGCGAGGTCCTGGCCCCCAAGGTCGCCCGCTGGGCGGTCGCCTCGGCCGTCGGGCACGCCGAGCCGGACGAGATCGACGCCATCGGCATCATCTCCGCCCTGCGCCTCGCCGGGCGCCGGGCGCTGGCCCAGCTGCCGGTGCTGCCGGACCTGGTGATCCTCGACGGCAACCACGACTGGCTGAGCGACCCCCGCGACCCGTCGCTCTTCGACGAGCTCGAGGGCCCGTCCACGCTGCTGCCCTGCGCGGCGCCACCCGTGACCACCCGCATCAAGGCCGACGTGTCGTGCGCGGCCGTGGCCGGGGCCAGCGTGCTGGCCAAGACGACCCGCGACGCGATGATGACCGCGCGCCACGAGGACTTCCCGCACTACGGCTGGGCCGGCAACAAGGGCTACAGCGCACCGGACCACCTCGAGGCGCTCGTCGTCCACGGCAGCTGCGAGCAGCACCGCCGGAGCTGGCGCCTGCCCGGTCTCGGGGCCGCCGTGCCCGCGCAGGCCGACGCGCAGGACGCGCTCTCGGACCTCACCTCCGACACCACGCTGTCGCGGAAGGCATGATGGTCCCGTGAGCGCCGAGGACCTCGAGAACTACGAGACCGAGATGGAGCTTCAGCTCTACCGCGAGTACCGGGACGTCGTGTCGCTCTTCTCCTACGTGGTCGAGACCGAACGTCGCTTCTACCTCGCGAACTCGGTCGACCTGCAGGTGCGGACGGCCGACGGCGAGACGTACTTCGAGGTCACCCTGCACGACGCGTGGGTGTGGGACGTCTACCGTCCGGCCCGGTTCGTGCGCGACGTGCGGGTGGTGACGTTCAAGGACGTCAACGTCGAGGAGCTGCAGAAGCGCGACATCGAGGTGCCGGACACCCCGGAGCTGCGCGACCGCTGAGGCACGGGACCACCCATCCGCGCGGTGGATGGTCCGATCCGTAACACTTCTGCCGCCGGTGCCGATGGACCGGCGGGACGCGCTCCGCTGCCGGGGGGTCGTCGGGGCGCGTCCCAGCTCCCGACGCGGCGGTCGCTGACGTCGCCGTCTCCACAGGACGCCCCGCGCCGACGTTGTCCACACCGGCGTCCTGCCCGGCCCACGCCCGCCCTCCCCGGCACGCACCCTTCTCGCCGGAGGTGGTGCACGTGCGCGCGAAGGACGCCGTGGGGCAGTACGGGGAACGGGTGGCCGCCCGGCGGTTGACCGAGGCCGGGATGACGGTCCTCGAGAGCAACTGGCGGTGCCGGCTCGGTGAGATCGACCTGGTGGCGCGGGACGGGGACTGCCTCGTCGTGTGCGAGGTCAAGACCCGCCGCAGCGAGAGCGCCGGCACGGCCCTGGAGGCCGTCACCCCCGACAAGGTCGCCCGCCTGCGCGGCCTCGTGGGGGAGTGGCTCAAGGCCCACCCCGGCGTCCACCCGGGGCAGGTGCGCCTCGACGTCGTCGCGGTCACCCTGCCGCCGCGGGGACCGGCCCGGGTCCAGCACGTCCGCGGGGTGTTCTGATGGCCCTCGCGCGCTCCCTCGCCGTGGGCCTGGTCGGCCTCGACGGCCACCTCGTCGAGGTCGAGGCCGACATCTCCACCGGGCTGCCGGCCTTCGTGCTCGTGGGGTTGCCCGACGCGTCGCTGCACGAGGCCAAGGACCGCGTCCGCGCGGCCGCGGCGAACTCCGGGTTCCCGCTGCCCCAGCAACGGATCACCGTCAACCTCTCACCGGCGACGCTGCCCAAGACCGGCAGCGGGTTCGACCTCGCCGTCGCGGTGGCGACGCTCACCGCGGCCGGAGTCCTGCCGCCGGAACCCTCCGCCGAGGTCGTCCACCTCGGGGAACTCGGCCTGGACGGCAGCGTCCGCGCCGTCGACGGCGTGCTGCCCGCGGTGCTCGCCGCCGCCCGCGCCGGGGTCAAGCGCGTCGTCGTCCCCGAGGCCACGGCCGAGGAGGCCGCCCTCGTCCCCGGGATCAGCGTCCGCGGGGTCCGGTGGCTGGCCGAACTCGTCGCCGACTACCGCGGCGACCCGGCCGTGGAACTCCCGGACGCGCCGCGGGCGTTCACGCCGCCCGCACCGCGACGTCCCGGGGGCGTCTTCGACCTCGCCGACGTCGTCGGCCAGCCCGAGGCGCGGTTCGGGCTGGAGGTCGCCGCGGCCGGCGCCCACCACCTGCTGATGAACGGTCCCCCGGGAGCGGGCAAGACGATGCTCGCGGCCCGTCTGCCGGGGCTGCTGCCCGACCTCGACGAGGAGGCCGCCCTCGAGGTCACCGCCGTGCACTCCGTCGCCGGCACCCTGCGCGGTCGGGCCGGGACGGCGCTCATCACCCGCCCGCCCTACGAGGACCCCCACCACACGGCGTCGGTGGCCTCCGTCGTCGGCGGCGGCAGCGGGATCCCGCGGCCCGGTGCGGTGTCCCGTGCCCACCGCGGGGTCCTCTTCCTCGACGAGGCCCCGGAGTTCGAGGCCCGCGTCCTCGACGCCCTGCGTCAGCCGCTGGAGCAGGGCGAGCTCGTCCTGCACCGCACCCGCGGTGCCGCCCGCTACCCCGCCCGGTTCCAGCTCGTGCTGGCGGCCAACCCCTGTCCCTGCGGGCGCAGCACCGGCAAGGGCCTGGACTGCACGTGCAGCTCACAGGCCCGCCGCCGCTACGCCGCGAAGCTCTCCGGCCCGCTGCTGGACCGCGTCGACGTGCAGTTGCAGGTGCAGGCGGTCACCCGGGCCGAGGTGGCCGACGCCCGCCCCGGGGAGTCGAGTGCCGTCGTCGCCGCCCGGGTCGCCGCCGCGCGCGCCGTCCAGGCGGAGCGGCTGCGCCGTCACGACGTCGCCACCAACGGCGAACTGCGCGGCCCGCTGCTGCGGGGCCCCCTGCGGCTGCCCCCCGCCGTGACCTGCGACCTCGACCGCGCCCTGGACCGCGGGGTCCTCACCCTGCGCGGGGTCGACCGGGTGCTGCGCGTCGCGTGGACCGTCGCCGACCTGCGCGGGGCCGACGCACCCGACCGCGACGACGTCGGACGCGCTCTCGCCCTGCGCGGGACCCTGATCGTCGGAGCGGGCGCGTGAACCGCCGTCCCGGTCCGGGGCAGGACGCCCTCCCGGCGACGGGTCGCGTGCCCAGCGTCCTGCGGGCCGCCCTGGCGGACGAACGCCTCGCCCGCGCCACCTGGAGCCGCCTCGCCGAACCGGGTGACGCGGCCGCCGCGCACCTCGTCGCCGAGGTCGGCGCCGTCACCGCGCTCGAGGCCGTGCTCACCGGACGCGGACCCGATCGCTGGCGCACCCGACTGCCCGACGTCGACCCCGCCTCCGACCTCGCCACCGTCCGCGCGGCCGGTGGACGGCTGCTCGTCCCCGGCGACGACGAGTGGCCGCAACGCCTCGCCGACCTCGACCACGACGGAACCGGCGAACGACCCCTCGGCGCACCGTTCTGCCTGTGGGTCCGCGGACCCGCGCACCTGCGCGAGGTCACCGCCCGCAGCGCGGCCCTCGTCGGCGCCCGCGCCGCCACCGCCTACGGCCAGCACGTCACCTCCGAACTCGCCGCGGGGGTGTCCGACCGGGGCTTCGCCGTCGTCAGCGGCGGAGCGTTCGGGATCGACGCCGCAGCCCACCGGGCGGCGCTCGCGGTCGACGGCGTGAGCGTGGCGGTGCTGGCCTGCGGGGTGGACCGCAGCTACCCGCCGGGCAACGCCGCGTTGCTGGCGCGTCTCGCCGAACGCGGTGCCCTCGTCAGCGAGGTCCCGCCCGGTTCCACCCCGACGCGCTGGCGGTTCCTGGAACGCAACCGGCTGATCGCGGCGCTCACCAGCGGGACGGTCGTGGTCGAGGCCGCGTGGCGTTCCGGCGCGCTCTCGACGGCGGACCGGGCCGAGCGGCTGATGCGACCCGTCGGGGCCGTCCCGGGGCCAGTGACCTCGCCCGCGTCGGCGGGCTGCCACCGGTTGCTGCGCGAGCGCGGGGCGGTCTGCGTCACCAGCGCCGACGAGGTCGCGGAACTCCTCGGCGAGCTCGGCCGGGAGGAGGTGGCCGTGCCGAGCGTCGAGCGACGGGCCTTCGACGGCCTGGACCGCGAGGAACTCCGGGTCGCGGAGTGCCTGCCGCGCCGGGGGAGCCACGGCCTGGAGCGGCTGGCGCGCGAGGCGGGTCTCGACCTGCCGCTCGTCCAGTCCGTCCTCGGCCGGCTCGAGCTCTCCGGGGTCGCGGTGCGGGACGCCGGCGGCTGGCGTTCGGGGGTGGCGGGGTGAAAACCCCTGGGAACCCGCGAGCGCGGCGGGTACCGTCGATCCTCGTGCCTGGCGCGGGAATCGTTGCCGCGCAGGCTCATCACCGGACGAGGAGTGGAGAGGAACCGTCGTGGAACGGCTGAACGGCAAACTGGTCAACTGGGCGTCGATCCTGGAGGAGAAGACGCGCCGGCAGGCCGAGACCGCCTCCACGATGCCCTTCGTGTTCCCGCACATCGCCCTCATGCCCGACGCCCACCTCGGCAAGGGGGCGACCGTCGGCTCGGTCATCCCCACGGACGGGGCGATCATCCCGGCGGCCGTCGGGGTGGACATCGGTTGCGGGATGATCGCGGTCCGTACCCAGTTCCGCGCCGACGACCTCGCGGGCCGGGACCTCTCGGTGCTGCGCGAGGCGATCGAGGGCAGCGTCCCGCTCTCGGCCGGGGCCGCGAACCGCGACGTCTCGGCGACCGCCCGCCCGCGGGTCGCCGAGCTCGAAGCGCTGCACCCCGACCGGGCGGAGTTCCGGGAGTCGCTGGCCCCCCGGTGGCGGACGGCGCTGGGCACGCTGGGCTCGGGGAACCACTTCATCGAGGTGTCGCTCGACGAGACCGACGCCGTCTGGCTGTTCCTGCACTCCGGGTCCCGCGGTCCGGGGAACAAGCTGGCGACCCACCACATCGCCGTCGCCCAGCGGCTGTGCGCGCAGTGGTTCATCGAGCTGCCCGACCGTGACCTCGCCTACCTCGTCGAGGGGACCCCGGAGTTCGACGACTACATCGCGGACCTGCGCTGGGCGCAGCAGTTCGCCCTGCTCAACCGCGAGGAGATGATGGACCGGGTCGCGGCCCGCCTCTCCGACTTCCTCGCGGAGGCGGTCGTGGAGCAGGAACGGATCAACTGCCACCACAACTACACCGAGCGGGAACGGCACTTCGGCCGTGAGGTCTGGCTCTCCCGCAAGGGGGCGATCCGGGCCGACGCGGGACGACCGGGACTGGTGCCGGGATCGATGGGCACCGCGAGCTACGTCGTGGTGGGCAAGGGCGACCGGCTCTCGCTGGACTCCTCCCCGCACGGCGCGGGGCGGGAGTTCAGCCGGTCGGCGGCCCGGCGGAGGTTCACCCACGAGGAGCTGCGGGAGGCGATGAAGGGCATCGAGAACCGCGACACCGACGCCTTCCTGGACGAGATCCCGGCCGCCTACAAGGACATCGACCGGGTCATGGCCGACGCCGCGGACCTCGTGGAGGTGCGTCACACGCTGCGTCAGGTGGTGAACGTCAAGGGGGACTGAGTCCCCCGACGCGGCCGGCGCGCGCGGCGTGGTTGCACGGATCGGCCGGACGGGTGACGGTGCAGGGGTGTCACCCGTCCGCTCCGAGAGCCCCCAGCAGCTGCTCGACGCCTTCGCGGCCCACCTGCGGGCGGAGCGCAACGCGTCGGCGAACACCGTGCGGGCCTACTGCTCCGACGTGCGGGACCTGCTGCAGCTGACCGTGCCGGTCGACGACGACGGGACCCTCGACCTGACGGTGCTGGGCCTGGCGGACCTGCGGGCGTGGCTGGCGGGGGCCGCCGAGGACCACGCGCGGTCGACGCTGGCCCGGCGGGCGGCGGCGGCGCGGACGTTCACGGCCTGGGCGCACCGATCGGGTCGTCTGCCGGGGGACCCGGGTCTGCGGTTGCAGGCGCCCAAGCGGGCCCAGCACCTGCCCCGGGTGCTCGGCGCGAGCCAGGTGGCGGGGGTCCTGGACGCGGCGGCTGCGGCGGCGTACGACGCTGCGCCGCAGCGGGATCCGTTGGTGCTGCGGGACAGCGCGTTGCTCGAGCTGCTGTACGCGACGGGCTGTCGGGTCGCCGAGGTGGTGGGCCTGGACACGGACGACGTCGATCTGGGGGAGCGCACGGCCCGCGTGCTGGGCAAGGGCGACCGCGAGCGGGTCGTCCCGTTCGGGGTGCCGGCGCGGGACGCGGTGCGGAGGTGGCTGGAGGAGGGGCGGTCGGGCCTGGTGGGACCGGAGTCCGGCTCGGCGGTCTTCCTCGGGCGCCGGGGCCGGCGGGTGGACCAGCGTCAGGTGCGGGCCGTGGTGAACCGGGCGACGGCGGCGTTGCCGGGGCCTTCGGCGATCTCCCCGCACGGTCTGCGGCACGCGGCCGCGACGCACATGCTGGACGGAGGAGCTGACCTTCGTAGCGTACAGGAGTTGCTCGGTCACGCTACGCTGTCAACGACGCAGATCTACACGCACGTCTCCGTGGACCGCTTGCGGAGATCGCACCGTCAGGCCCACCCCCGGGCCTGACCGTCCGGGGGAGGACCACGGTGGACTCAGGAGCGGGCCGCGAGCGTGCCACCACGCAGGAGACGGACCACAGCACCGGTTCCGACCTGCGCGTGGTCGAGGATGGACAGGAGCGCACCATCGACACCGTCGGAACGACCGAGGCCGACCAGAAGACCAACCGGGCCGTGGAGGCCGCCGCGGACGCCGCGGCCGGCAACGGGGCGCCGGTCGACGAGAACCGCCCGGCGGGTCGACCGCAGGCCAACGCGCGCTTCACCTCTCGCAAGGGTCCGCAGACCCCCGAGCAGGAGCAGGCCGAAGCGGCGCTGCGGGCCATGTGGGAGGAGTTCAAGTCGGGCGCCGATCCCGCGGTCCGCGAGCGGCTGATCATGCACTACTCACCGCTGGTGAAGTACGTCGCCGGTCGCGTCGGGGTGGGGCTGCCGCCCAACATCGAGCAGGCCGACCTCGTCTCCTACGGCATCTTCGGGCTCATCGACGCCATCGAGAAGTTCGACATCGAGCGCGCCATCAAGTTCGAGACCTACGCGATCTCCCGCATCCGTGGCGCGATCATCGACGAGCTGCGCGCGATCGACTGGATCCCGCGCTCGGTGCGCAGCAAGGCCCGTGAGGTCGAGCGCACCTACGCCTCCCTCGAGGGTGAGCTGCACCGCACCCCGACCGAGGTCGAGGTGGCGGAACGGATGGGGATCGCCCTCAGCGACCTGCACCACATCTTCAGCCAGGTGTCCTACGTCAACGTCGTGGCCCTGGACGAACTCCTCAGCGTCTCGGGGGAGAAGGGCGACAAGCTCTCCCTGGTCGACACCCTCGAGGACACCAAGGCCGAGGACCCGGTGCAGTCCTTCGAGAAGGAGGAGACGAAGTTCCTCCTCTCCCGGGCGATCAACCAGCTGCCCGAGCGCGAGAAGATCGTCGTCACCCTCTACTACTACGAGGGCCTCACCCTGGCCGAGATCGGTCGCGTCCTCGGGGTCACCGAGTCCCGCATCTGTCAGATGCACACCAAGGCCGTCCTGCAGCTGCGCGGCAAGCTCTCCGACGCCGAGTAGTCCACGGCGGCCGCTCACGGCCGACCCAGCGGCAGCAGGACGGGCGCGGCGGCCCGCAACCGGCCCAGCGGGTCCAGGTAGCGGTCACCGTCGCGCAGGCCGAGGTGCAGGCAGTCGGTCGCGCAGTGCGCCGGCCCCGACAGCGTCCCCAGCTGCTGACCGGCCTTGACCCCGCCCCCGCTCGACACCAGTGGGGCGAGGGGTTCGTAGGTCGTCCGCAGTCCGTCGGCGTGCAGCACCACCACGACCTCGCGGCCGGCCACCGGCCCGGCGAACGTGACCGTCCCGCCGTCGACGGCGACGACCGGCTGGCCGGGGGACGCGGCGAGGTCGACCCCGCGATGACCCGCCTCGTAGCGACCGACGTCCTCGAACCCCCGCAGCACCCGCGGCGGCTCCACCGGCCAGACCCAGGACCCGACGACCGCGCGCGTCGTCGGTGGGGACGCCGGTGCGCGGACGGTGGTCGCCACCACCCCGGCCATCCCCCCGGCCAGCCCCACCGCCGAGGCGAACGCGACGAGACCGGTCGGGAGGGCGGAGGGCAGCACCGGGACAGCCTCACCTGCCGAGCACCCCGTCGAGCGTCCCGGCGGACCGGCCGGGCGTCGTCTGTGGACGGTGCGACCCTGTGCACGGGTCGTCGTCACCGTCGTCCGGCGCACTCCACGCACGTCGTGGTCCACGGCCGGGCCGCGAGCCGTTCCGGGGCGATCGCCCGCCCGCAGACCGCGCAGGTGCCGAACCCCGGGTCCCCGACCCGCGCGAGTGCGTCGTCGAGGGCGTCGAGGCGCTCGCGCACCTGCTGCAGCACGGCTGCGACCTGAGCCCGCTCGAACGCCGTCGTCGAGCCCTCGGGGTCGTGCTCGTCGTCGGCCGTGCCCTCGGCGGCCGCCTCCAGCGCACTGGCGAGCTCGCGCTCCAGCCCGGCCGCCCGCACCGCGGCGTCGGCCCGTTCCGCCAGCAGCGTCTCGCGCAGGCTCACCGCGAGCGCAGGGCCTGCAGCCGGTCGCAGGCCTCCTCCAGCACCGCGTCGGACTTGCAGAACGTGAACCGGACCAGCGGCTCGACGGCCTGCGCAGCAACGCTCCCCGGTTCGCAGAACGCCGACACGGGAACCCCCACGACCCCGGCCAGGTGGGGGAGTTCGCGGCACAGCGCGGTGCCGTCGGAGTGGCCGAGGGGGCGCGGGTCGGCGACGACGAAGTACGTCCCGGCCGGGACGGACACCGCGAACCCGGCCGAGCGCAGCCCGGCGACGAGCAGGTCGCGTCGCCGTTGCAGGTCGCCGGCGAGCTCGGAGTAGAAGGAGTCCGGCAGCGCCAGCGCCGCCGCGACCGCCGGCTGGAACGGGCCGGCGTTGACGTAGGTGAGGAACTGCTTGACGGTGCGGACCGCGGCGACCAGCGGCGCCGGGCCGCTGACCCAGCCGACCTTCCAGCCCGTCACGGAGAACGTCTTCCCCGCCGAGGACACCGTCAGCGTCCGTCCGGCCATCCCCGGCAGGGTTGCCACGGGGACGTGGGCGCGGCCGTCGAAGACCAGGTGCTCGTACACCTCGTCGGTCACGACGACGGCGTCGAACTCGACGGCCAAGGCGGCGACGGCCGCGACCTCCTCGGCGGAGAGCACCGCCCCGGTCGGGTTGTGCGGGGTGTTCAGCAGGACGACCCTCGTGCGCTCGGAGAACGCCGACCGCAGCCCGTCGGGGTCGAGGACGAACCCGTCGGGGCCGGGGAGGAGGGGCACCGAGCGCTGCACGGCCCCGGCGAGGGCGATGACGGCGGCGTAGGAGTCGTAGGTCGGTTCGAGCACCACGACCTCGTCGCCGGGTTCGCACAGCGCCAGCAGGCTCGCGGCGACCGCCTCGGTGGCCCCGGCGGTGACCAGGACCTCCGTCGTGGGGTCGAGGGCGAGCCCGTAGAAGCGGTGCTGGTGCTCGGCGACCGCATCGAGCAGCGCGGGGACGCCGATGCCCGGCGGGTACTGGTTGTGGCCCGAGCGGATCGCGGTGACGGCGTCGTCGAGGATCGAGGCGGGGCCGTCGGAGTCGGGGAAGCCCTGTCCCAGGTTGACCGCCCCGGTGCGCACCGCGAGCGCGGACATCTCGGCGAAGATCGTCGGCCCGAAACGTCGCATGCGGGAGACCACGGGACTCCCCGCCAGAGTCGTCGCGGGAGTCGTCGCGGGGGCCGGGGAGGGCGCCGACGCGCCGCGGTCGAGACCAGTGCTCACGCGTCGTAGACTACGGGGGCACCCGGTACGCGCTCCGTGGCAGCGGAGTCCTCGGACTCCCGACCTCGGTGCTGCGTCCAGGGTGACATCGCGTCCCCGCTCCCTGCTCCGACGCAGGGGGGAAGCACCCTTTCGGTCCACCCGGTCCACCGGGTGGTGGGGTGCGCCACGAGGACCAGGCGCGGCGAGCCGACCGGCACGCTGCGGAAGAACCGATCGGCCCCGAGCGGGGCCGACACGAGGAGGACCACCCATGGCCGTCGTGACGATGCGCCAGCTGCTCGAGTCCGGTGTGCACTTCGGACACCAGACCCGCCGCTGGAACCCCAAGATGAAGCGCTTCCTCTTCACGGAGCGCAACGGCATCTACATCATCGACCTGCAGCAGTCGCTGTCGTTCATCGACCGCGCCTACGACTTCGTGAAGGAGACCGTCGCCCACGGCGGTTCCATCCTCTTCATCGGCACCAAGAAGCAGGCTCAGGAGTCCATCGCGGAGCAGGCCGCCCGCGTGGGCATGCCCTTCGTGAACCAGCGTTGGCTCGGCGGGATGCTGACCAACTTCCAGACCGTCTCCAAGCGGATCGCGCGCATGCGTGAGCTCGAAGAGGTCGACTTCGACGACGTGGCCGCCTCCGGCCTCACGAAGAAGGAACTGCTGGTCCTGAGCCGCGAGTACGCCAAGCTGACCAAGACCCTCGGCGGCATCCGCGACATGACCAAGGTCCCCTCCGCGGTGTGGATCGTCGACACCAACAAGGAGCACCTCGCCGTCGACGAGGCGAAGAAGCTGAACATCCCCGTCGTCGCGATCCTCGACTCCAACTGCGACCCCGACGACGTCGACTACCGCATCCCCGGCAACGACGACGCGATCCGCTCCGTCACGCTGCTGACCCGCGTCATCGCCGACGCCGTCGCCGCGGGCCTGCAGGTCCGCCACGGTGGCAAGTCGGAGTCCGACACCGAGCCGCTCGCGGCCTGGGAGCAGGACCTGCTCGCCGGCAGCGAGGGTGAGCAGTCCAGTGGCTCCGAGTCCACGGCCACCGCCGAGGCCTCCACCGCTCCGGAGGCCGCCGAGGCCGAAGCCGCCGAGGGCCAGCCGGCCGAGGTCGCTGCCGAAGCGCCCGGGACCGACGCTGCCCCCGAGGCCGACGCTGCGGCCGAGCCCGCCGAAGCCGCTGCCCAGGCCTGAGGCCCGCAGCACCTGACACAGGACGCCTGTGGTGACGCCCCGGGCCGTGAGGCCCGGGGCGTCCGCGCGTCCGCTCCACCCGAGAACCCCGATGGACGACGAGAGGAACGACCGTGGCTGCGTACACCGCCGCTGACGTCAAGGCGCTGCGCGAGAAGACCGGCGCGGGCATGCTCGACTGCAAGAACGCGCTCGTGGAGTCCGAGGGCGACGTCGAGAAGGCCATCGAGCTGCTCCGCATCAAGGGCCAGAAGGGCGTCGCCAAGCGCGAGGACCGCGACGCCTCCAACGGTCTGGTCGTCGTGCACACCGAGACCGGTCTCGGCGTCATGGTCCAGCTCAACTGCGAGACGGACTTCGTCGCCAAGAGCGCCGGTTTCGTCGCCCTCGCCCAGCAGGTGCTCGACCAGGCCGTGGCCGTCAAGGCCACCGACGCCGAGTCGCTGCTGGCCTCGGAGCTGGACGGCAAGACCGTGCAGGTGGTCCTCGACGAGGCCAACGCGACGATGGGCGAGAAGATCGTCCTGGCCCGCGTGGCCCGCGTGGAGGGCACCCACGTCTCCGCCTACCTGCACCGCACGGCGAGCGACCTGCCGCCGACGATCGGTGTGCTCGTGGCCCTCGACGGGGCCAACGAGGAGGTCGGCAAGGACGTGGCCATGCACGCCGCGGCCATGAGCCCGGTCTACCTCACCCGCGACGAGGTCCCGGCCGAGAAGGTCGAGAGCGAGCGCCGCATCGCCGAGGAGACCTCGCGGGCGGAGAACAAGCCCGAGGCCGCCCTGCCGAAGATCGTCGAGGGTCGCGTGAACAGCTTCTTCAAGGACAACGTCCTGCTGGAGCAGCCGTTCGCGAAGGACCCGAAGACGACGATCACCAAGCTGCTGGCCGCGGCGGGCGTGAACGTCACGTCGTTCGCGCGCTTCCGCGCCGGCGCCTGAGCACCACCGCAGTGACGTGGACGGGGCGGGGAGCCCGACGAGAGTCGGGTCTCCCCGCCCCGTTCGCGCGTCCGGGCGTCCCGTCCGGACCAGTGGCGGGTCACTGAGCGTGACCCGCGCACCTCGTCTGGGGCAGACTGCCCCGACACCGCCGACCGACCCCTGCACCCCCCGAGGAGCCACCGCGTGAGCGAGCCGAGCCTGACCGTCGACCTCGAAGCCGGCACCGTGCAACCGCGCCCGGCCTACCGACGGGTGCTCCTCAAGCTCTCGGGGGAGTTCTTCGGCAACGGCCAGGTCGGTGTCGACCCCGACGTCATCTCCGAGGTGGCCCGCGAGATCGCCGGGCCCGTCAAGCAGGGGGTGCAGGTCGCCATCGTCGTCGGCGGCGGCAACTTCTTCCGCGGTGCGGAGCTGTCCCAGCGCGGGATGGAACGCAGCCGCGCCGACTACATGGGCATGCTCGGCACCGTGATGAACGCCCTGGCCCTGCAGGACTTCCTCGAGCAGCAGGACGTCTCCACGCGCGTCCAGACGGCCATCACGATGGGTCAGGTCGCCGAGCCGTACATCCCGCGCCGCGCGATCCGGCACATGGAGAAGGGCCGCGTCGTGATCTTCGGCGCCGGCGCCGGCATGCCGTACTTCTCCACCGACACCGTCGCCGCCCAGCGCGCCCTCGAGGTCCGCGCCGACGTGGTCCTGATGGCGAAGAACGGTGTCGACGGCGTCTACACGGGCGACCCGCGCACCGACCCGAACGCCACCAAGATCGACACGATCAGCTACGCCGAGGCGATGCGGAAGAACCTGCGCGTCATCGACCAGACGGCCTTCAGCCTCTGCATGGACAACCGCCTCCCGATGATGGTCTTCGGGATGGAGGGCCAGGGCGTGGCTCGGGCACTCCGGGGTGAGAGGATCGGCACGCAGGTGATCGCCGACTGAGCCCACCGGGCGGATCGACGGCACCACAGGCGGACAGCACGCGCCGGACGCAGGACGAAAGGGACCACCCGTGATCGACGACACGCTCCTCGAGGCCGAGGAGAAGATGGAAAAGGCGATCGAGGTCGCCAAGGGCGACTTCGGTGCCATCCGGACGGGCCGGGCCAACGCGGCGATGTTCCACAAGATCATGGTCGACTACTACGGTGCGCCGACCCCGCTGCAGCAGCTGGCCAGCTTCCAGATCCCCGAGGCGCGCTCGGTGCTCATCACCCCCTTCGACCGGGCGGCGATGACGGAGATCGAGAAGGCGCTGCGCAACTCCGACCTCGGGGTGAACCCGGGCAACGACGGCAACGTCATCCGGATCGTGCTGCCGCAGCTGACCGAGGAACGCCGCAAGGACTACATCAAGATCGCGCGCACCAAGGCCGAGGACGCCCGCGTCTCGCTGCGCAACGTGCGCCGTCGCGCCAAGGAGGAGCTGGACCGCATCGTCAAGGACGGTGAGGCCGGTGAGGACGAGGTCGCGCGGGCGGAGAAGGAACTCGAGTCGGTCACCAAGCGCCACGTCGACGCCGTCGACGACCTGCTGAAGAACAAGGAAGCCGAACTGCTCGCCGTCTGAGCGACGGGGACGCGAGGCGCGACGTGACGGGCGAGACGACGGGGACCCCGACGACGGGGACTCCCAACCCTCCCAGGGCTCCCCGGCGGGCGGGCCGCAACCTGCCCGCCGCCATCGGCATCGGCGTCGGCCTCGGTGCCGTCGTCGTGGCCAGCCTGTTCATCCGGCGTGAGGCGTTCGTCGTCTTCACCAGCGTCGCGGTGCTCTACGGCTGCGTCGAGGTGGTGCGGGCGTTCCGCGCGCGCCACCTGCGGGTCCCGGTCCTGCCTCCCGTGGCGGGCACCCTGGCCATGGTGCCGGGGGCCTACCTCGGCGGTGGCGAGACGTTGTTCGTGGCCTACGCGCTCACGGTCTTCGCCGTCATCGTCTACCGCCTCCTCGGTGACGGCGGCGACCACGGGGCGGAGACCACCGTCCCCGCCGTGCGCGACGTCGCCGGCGGCATCTTCATCGTCAGCTACGGCCCGCTGCTGGCCGGTTTCGCGATGCTCATGCTGGCCGCCGACCAGGGACCCTGGCGGGTCCTCGTCTTCGTCATCCTCGTGGTGGCCAGCGACGTGGGTGGCTACGCGGCGGGGGTCCTGTGGGGCAAGCACCCCATGGCGCCGTCGGTGAGCCCGAAGAAGTCGTGGGAGGGGACGGCCGGCTCCGTCGTCGTCGGTGCCCTCGCCGGGGCGATCGCCCTGCCGTTGGCGCTGGAAGGACCGTGGTGGGGCGGGGTCCTGCTCGGGGTCGTCACCGTCGCCGTCGCGATCCTCGGCGACCTGTCCGAGTCGATGCTCAAGCGCGACCTCGGCATCAAGGACATGGGCACGCTGCTGCCCGGTCACGGCGGGGTCATGGACCGCCTCGACTCGCTGCTGCCCGCGGCGCCGGTGGTCTACCTGCTGCTGCTCTGGCTCGTCCCCTCCTGACCGCGCGTCGGTCGCGCGTCGGCCGCGCGTCGGCCGCGCGTCGGCCGCGTCCGCGGGCCCTTACCATGGAGTCACGATGACGACTCCTCCGGATGCCCCCACCCGCGAACCGCTGCCCCTGGCGCCTGCCGGCCCCGGCAAGCTGGTGATGGCCGCCCCCCGCCGCGGCAAGCCGCCGCGCCACTTCGTCGACCTCGAACCCGAGGAACGCGGCCCGGCGATGGTGGAGCTGGGGGAGAAGGCGTTCCGCGGCAAGCAGCTCGCCACGCAGTGGTTCGAGCGCCTCGAGGACGACCCGGCGAAGATGACGGACCTCCCGGCCGCGAGCCGCGACCGGATCGCGGCGGCGCTGCTGCCGACGGTGCTGACGCCGATCCGCACGCTCACCGCCGACGCCGGCAAGACGATCAAGTCGCTCTACCGGATGCACGACGGGGCGCTCGTCGAGTCCGTCCTCATGCGCTACAAGAACCGCGACACCATCTGCATCTCCAGCCAGGCCGGCTGCGGGATGAACTGCCCGTTCTGCGCCACCGGTCAGGCGGGTCTGACCCGCAACCTCTCGACGGCCGAGATCGTGGAGCAGGTCACTGCAGCCTCCCGTGCCCTGGCCCGCGACGAGGTCCCCGGCGGTCCCGGCCGCGTCAACAACGTCGTCTTCATGGGCATGGGCGAGGCGCTGGCCAACTACAGGTCGGCCGTCGCCGCCGTGCGCCGCCTGGTCCAGCCCGCCCCGGACGGCCTCGGCATCTCCGCCCGCGGCATCACGATGTCGACGGTCGGCCTCGTCCCGGCGATCGACAAGTTCGCCCAGGAGGGGATCGCGGCGACGCTGGCGCTGAGCCTGCACGCCCCCGACGACGAACTGCGCAACGACCTCGTCCCGATCAACCAGCGCTGGAACGTCGCGGAGGCCCTCGACGCCGCGCGCCGCTACTTCGAGGCGACGGGCCGCCGGGTCAGCATCGAGTACGCGCTGATCCGCGACATCAACGACCAGGCGTGGCGTGCGGACCGCCTCGGCAAGCTGCTCAACGCCCGGGGCCGCGGCTGGGTGCACGTCAACCCGATCCCGCTGAACCCGACCCCGGGATCGAAGTGGACCGCCAGCGACCCGGCCGTGGAGAAGGCGTTCGTCGCCGCCCTGGAGAACCGCGGCATCCCGACGACCGTGCGCGACACCCGCGGCAGCGAGATCGACGGGGCCTGCGGGCAGCTCGCCGCGATCGGCCCGGAACAGCCGAAGGCATGACCCAGAGCGTCGAGGGCCTGCCCCTGTCGCAGCTGCTGCAGGAGCGGCCCTCGCGCCTCAAGGGTCTGCGACGCGGCTACCGCGTCGAGGACGTCGACGTGTTCTTCGACCACATCGCCCAGGCCGTCCCGGCCGGGCGCGTCGCCTCGGGGCAGGTCCGGGCCGTCGGCTTCGGCTCGCAGTTCGGCGGCTACGACGTCGCCGACACCGACGCCCTGCTCGCCGAGATCGAGGACGGTCTGGCCCGTCGCGAGCGTCAGCGCTCGCTGGCCCAGAGCGACCAGCGACCCTTCACCGAGCGGCAGGCCGCGCTCGGCGCGGCGGTCTCGGGACGTCTGAAGGAACCGCGCGGGGAGCGCTTCCCCCGCGCCCGCGGCCTGCGCCGCGGCTACCGGCCGGGCGACGTCGACGCGCTGTGCGAACTGCTCGCCGACCACTTCCGGGGCACGACGAAGCTCAGCGCCGACGACGTCCGCACGGCGCTGTTCCGTCCCCGCCGGGGCCGACGCGGCTACCGCGAGGCCCCCGTCGACGCGTTCCTCGACCGCGTCGTCGAGCTCATGGTGACCTTCGAACGCTGAGGGTCACTCCCAGGGCGGGACGGACCCCAGCACCCGGTCCACCGTGAACGCGACGACGACCCGCGCCGGGTTGGGGCGCGGCGTGCGGTAGCGGGCGGCGTAGCGCCCCTCGGCGTCGGCGACCGACTCCGCGTCGTCCAGCACGTACCCGACACCCTCCAGCGCCAGCCAGCGCCGCCCGTCGACCTGCGCGACGACGACCCGGGAACCCCGCCGCGCGTGCACGGCCTTGCGCGACGTCCCCGACGTGATGATCCGCACCGTGCCGGCGTCGAAGGTGAACCCGACGGGGACGACGTGCGGGGACCCGTCGGCGCGCAACGTGGTCACCGTCGCCAGGTGGCGCTCCGTCAGGAACTCCAGCGCGCTCGCGGGCAGGTCGTCAGGGTTCAGGGCCATGCCCCGAGTTTCGCAGCCGGGGGCCCGGCCCTCCCCGGGGAGGCACCGAGGGCACCCAGCGCGAGCCACAGCTCGGCCCGGTCCGCCGCGGAGTCCATCGAGGAGCCCAGCAGCCCTTCGAGGCGCGCGATGCGCTGCCGGACGGTGTTGCGGTGCACCCCGAGGGCGTCGGCCGTGGGCTGGCGCGCCCCGTGGTGCTCCAGGAACGCGCGGGCGCTCGCGAGGAGGACGTCCGCGTCGGCGCTGTCCAGCACGGGCGCCAGCCGCTGCCGGGCCCAGGGCCCGACCACGTCGGCGTCGAGGACGTCGTCCAGCGACCCCGCCGCGGCCAGGGGCCGGTGCGCTCCGGTGCGCGCGTGGGCGGCGTCGGCCGAGCGGACCCCCTCCGCGGCCCGGTCGAGGGGCACGGGGCGACCCACGCCCCAGCGCGCCCCGGGCGGCGGGGTCCCGACGGCGTCCGGGGGCAGGACGGCGTGGTCCTCGCCCCGCCAGACCACCGGCGGCGGCGTCCCGCTCCAGCGGAGCACGACGAGCGGGTCGGGCAGCGGGTGGCCGACCCCCTCCGCCAGCCGGGCGGCGATCGCGGGCCGGTCGCTCAGCACCAGGTCGACGACGGCGGCCGCCATCCCCGGGGGGACGAACGAGCGGGCCGTGAGCAACCCCAGCAGGGCCGCCGCCGTGCCGATCGTCGCGTGCGCGGCCCGTGGGGTGTCGGGGGCGAGGGAGACGAGCAGCCAGCCCGTCCCGTCGGACCCCGTGGCCCGCAGCAGCAGCGACCGGGTCGGGGACACGTCGGTCCAGCTCGCCCGCGCCCCCTGACCCTGGATCCGGTGCAGTCCGGCGACGGCCTCGGCGGGGGGTGGGGTCCTCGTCGTGGCGGCGCGGACCCCGCCGCCGGGGGCCAGCGACCAGGCCTGCCCGCGCACGCTGCGGGCCACCCGTCGGAGCACGGCGTCGACGCCCTCCGGCCCGGCGGCGTCGACGGCCAGCTCGCGCTGGGTGCGGGCGGCGGCGGCCTCGGCGTCGTTCTCGCTGCGCCGCAACAGGTCCGCCAGACGACGGGAGATCGCGATGAACGGGGTCGGTTGCGGGACCTCGAGGAGCGGCAGACCGCGGGCGGCGGTGGCGGCGGCGAGGGCGCGCGGCACCGAGCGGTGGCTCAGGCCCACCCCGAAACCGGTCCCCGCGACCCCGGCGTCGACGAGGCGGTCCACCCAGCCCGCCCAGCCGGCGCGCGGGGTCCGCAACCCCGTGGTGAGCAGCAGCTCCCCGCCCTCCAGGAACGCCGTGGGGTCGTCCAGCTCGCTGGTGGCCACCCAGCGCACGGGGGAGCCGGGGTCGCCGCCGACCAGGCGCAGGGCCAGCGAGGGGGTCGCCACCAGGTCGGCCAGGGTCACCACGGTGGCAGTCTCGCACTGCGCGACCGGTGCCGACAGTGCACTCCTGACACTGACGTCGAGGGGGCGACACGCCTAGGTTCGGGCCATGACGACCCTCAGCCAGGACGTGAGCACCGGCGGCCCCACCCTCCCGCAGGAGATCCGGTTGCGGACCGAGGTGCCGGGCCCCCTCTCGCGCGAGCTCGCCGCCCGCCGCAGCGCCGCCGTGAGCGCCGCCGTCGGGTCGTCGATGCCGTTCTACGCCGCCACCGCCGGCGGCGGGGTCGTCGTCGACGTCGACGGGAACTCCTACGCCGACCTCGGCTCCGGCATCGCCGTCACCACCGTCGGCAACGCCGACCCCGCCGTCGCCGCGGCGGTGGCCGAGCAGGTGGCCCGGTTCACCCACACCTGCTTCATGATCACGCCCTACGACTCCTACGTCGAGGTCGCGGAGCGGCTCAACGCCCTGACCCCCGGTGACTTCGCGAAGAAGACCGCCCTGTTCTCCACCGGGGCCGAGGCCGTCGAGAACGCCGTGAAGGTGGCCCGGGCCCACACCGGCCGCCAGGCCGTGGTCGTCTTCGACCACGCCTACCACGGCCGCACCAACCTCACGATGGCGATGACCGCCAAGAACATGCCCTACAAGAACGGCTTCGGCCCCTTCGCCCCCGAGGTCTACCGGGCCCCGCTGAGCTACCCCTTCCGCGACGGCCTCGACGGCCCGACCGCCGCCGCCCGCGCCATCCACACCATCGAGAAGCAGGTCGGCGCCGCGAACCTCGCCGCCGTCGTGCTCGAGCCGATCCAGGGTGAGGGGGGCTTCATCGTCCCGGCCCCCGGCTTCCTGCCCGCCATCGCCACCTGGGCGAAGGAGAACGGCGTCGTCTTCGTCGCCGACGAGGTCCAGACCGGGATCGCCCGCACCGGCGCGGCCTTCGCCAGCCACCTCGAGGGGATCGAACCCGACCTCGTCACCATCGCCAAGGGCGTCGCCGGCGGTCTGCCGCTCGCGGCCGTCACCGGCCGCGCCGAGATCATGGACGCGCCGGTCCTCGGTGGCCTCGGCGGCACCTACGGCGGGAACCCCGCCGCCTGCGCCGCCGCGATCGCCACCCTGGACACCCTGGAGCGGGAGGACCTGCCGGCCCGTGCCCGCCGGGTCGAGGGCATCCTCTTCACCCGGCTGCGCGCCCTGGCCGCCCGGGACCCGCGCATCGGCGACGTCCGCGGCCGCGGTGCGATGGTCGCCGTCGAGCTCGTCGAACCCGGGACCACCACCCCGGACGCGGCGCTGGCCAAGCGGGTCGCCACCGACGCCGCCCAGCACGGCGTCATCGTCCTGACCTGCGGCACCGACGGCAACGTCCTGCGCTTCCTGCCGCCGCTGAGCATCCCCGACGCCCTGCTGGAACAGGCCCTGGACGTGCTCGGGACCGTCTTCGAGAACGCGCACTGAACCCCTCCGACAGGCAGGATCGAGCCATGAGCACCGAACAGCGCGAGAAGGAACTCCTGAGCGAGGTCCCCACCGGACTCTTCGTCGGCGGCGCCTGGCGCGCCGCCGAGGGTGGGCGCACCGTCGACGTCGAGGACCCCTCGACCGGGCAGGTCCTGCTCGCGGTCTCCGACGCGAGCGTGGCCGACGGCACCGCGGCCCTCGACGCCGCCGTCGCGGCCTTCCCCGGCTGGGCCGCCACCCCGACCCGCGAACGGGCCGAGGTCCTGCGCCGCGCCTTCGACCTCATCACCGCCCGCGCCGACGACTTCGCCCTGCTCATGACCCTCGAGATGGGCAAACCCCTGGCCGAGGCCCGCGGTGAGGTGACCTACGGCGCGGAGTTCTTCCGCTGGTTCTCCGAGGAGGCGCCGAGGATCTCCGGCCGTTACGCCCAGAACCCCGTCGGAGGTTCCCGGCTGCTCACCCTCAAGCAACCCGTCGGGCCGGTCCTCGCGATCCTGCCGTGGAACTTCCCGCTCGCCATGGGGACCCGCAAGATCGCCCCGGCGCTCGCCGCCGGGTGCACCATCGTCGTGAAGCCCGCGACGCAGACCCCGCTCACGACGCTGCTGCTGGCCCAGGTGCTGGCCGAGGCCGGCGTCCCCGACGGGGTCGTCAACGTCGTCACGACGACGTCGACGGCGGAGGTCGTCGAACCCCTCGTGCGGGACCCCCGGCTGCGGAAGCTGACGTTCACCGGTTCCACCGCGGTCGGCCGCAAGCTCGTCGAGCAGTCCGCGCAGCAGCTGCTGCGGGTGTCGATGGAACTCGGGGGCAACGCCCCGTTCCTGGTGTTCGACGACGCCGACCTGGACGAGGCGGTCGACGGGGCGATGCTCGCGAAGATGCGCAACACCGGGGAGGCCTGCACCGCGGCCAACCGGTTCTACGTCCAGCGCGGTGTCGCGGAGGAGTTCTCCCGCCGCCTCGCCGAACGCATGGGTTCGCTGACCGTCGGCCGGGGGACGCAGGACGGCGTCCAGGTCGGACCGCTCATCGACGCCCGCGCCCGTGACGGTGTGGCGCAGCGGGTCTCCGAGGCCGTCGACGCGGGAGCGAAGGTCGTCGTCGGTGGGTCGACGGTGGGGGAGAGCGGGTACTTCTACGCCCCGACCGTCCTCACCGACGTGCCGCTCGGTTCCCGTCTGCTCACCGAGGAGACGTTCGGGCCGGTCGCCCCGATCGTCGTCTTCGACGAGGAGTCCGAGGGCGTCGCGTTGGCCAACGACACCGAGTACGGCCTCATCGGTTACGCCTACACCCAGGGGCTCGACCGGGGGATGCGCGTCGCCGAGGCGCTGCAGACCGGCATGGTCGGCCTCAACGCCGGGGTCATCTCCAACGCCGCCGCGCCGTTCGGCGGGGTCAAGGCCAGCGGGTTCGGCCGCGAGGGCGGGGCCGAGGGGATCGAGGAGTACCTCGAGACCAAGTACGTGAACTTCCCCCTCTGAGGACGGGGCGACGACGAACGGCCGGTGACTCCGCGGGGTCACCGGCCGTTCGTGCTCCTGCGGGTGACGCGGGTCAGTTCCCCGCGGCCTCGTGGTAGACGGCCGCCACGACGTCACCGAACAGCGGTCCGTAGAGGACCTCGGTGGCGTCGTTGTAGCTGAAGCTCACGACCGAGGTGACCGTGCCGGTGCCCTTGGCGGGGTCGAAACCGCTCAGCCACGGTCCGCCGCTGGAACCACCGGCCATGGTGCACAGGGTGGCCCGGTCGGTCGTGGGGTCGTTGGTGGAGGTGACGTCGGTGAACCGGGTGCCGGTGCAGAACTGCAGGGTGGTCCCGTCGGCCGCGGCGCCGCGTCCGGGGTAGCCGAAGACGGTCACCGGGTCCAGGGCGGGGGTGAAGTCGATGGCGAAGGAGCCGACGGTGTCGGCCAAGGAGCGGCCACCGACCGACTGCACGACGGCGAACCCGACGTCGAAGTTCAGGGCCTCGGCCTTCGACTGGTCGCCCTGGCGCCACTGGGTGGTGGTGAACAGCTTCGTCGCGGGGAAGGTCCCGTAGGGGGCGCTCGTCCCGTGCAGGCCCGGCACGAAGACGACGTTGGTCGAGACCACGCCGTTCTCGGTCAGGCAGTGCCCGGCGGTGACGATGACGTCGCCCGCGACCGAGGCGACGCTGCTGGCGCTGCACTCGTAGTTGCCGCGCCCCTGGGTGAAGAACAGCCGGCCGACCTTGCGCGCCACCGCGGCCGGGCCCGCCCACGGAGTGCTCGTGGCGACGGTGGAGGCGGGAGCCGTCCCGGAGGCGCGGCGGGTGCTGCGCCCCACCACGCCCGCGTCGCCCACGGCGAGGGTCGAACGCGTCGACGGCGACGGCGCGGCCTCGGGGGCGGCCTCGGGGGTGGTCGGGCGGGCGGCCGGACCCCCCGGGGCGACGACCCGGTCCGCGGGCTGGGCGGAGGCCATGCGCTCGGGGGTCCAGTACTCCGTGGCCACCTGCTGCACGGTCGCGTCGGTGGTGGAGAGCAGCGACACCGAGGTGCTCCCGGTCCCGGTCACCTCGACCGCCTGGGCGCTGCCCCCGCTGAGGCTGAGGACGAGGGAGGAGGCCAGCGCGAGTGCGCCGGCGGAGCTCGCTCGGACGAGTCTTCGCATGACGGGTGTCCTTCCGGTGCCGGTGGTGCTGGGGTCATCCTTGCGGATCCGGTGAGGATTCGCCCCAGTGCGCCGGTCACGGGGCGTGGCGGAGGCTCCCGACCGGTCATGATGGGTGGGTGAGCCCGACCCCTGAGACGCCCGGCGGAACCCCCCGCGAGGTGGTGCTCCTCGGCAGCACCGGCTCCATCGGCACCCAGGCCCTCGACGTCGTCGCGGCCGCCCCGGGAGCCTTCCGCGTCGTCGCGCTGGCCGCCGGCGGTGCCGACGTGCAACTGCTGGCCCGCCAGGCCCTCGACCACGGCGTCGCCCTCGTCGGGGTGGCTCGCAGCGAGGCGCTGCCGGCCCTGCAGGAGGCGTTGCGCGCGCAGGCGGCCGGGCGGCCGCTGCCCCGCGTCGTCGCCGGCCCGGAGGCCGCGAGCGAGGTCGCGACCCACCCCTGCGACGTCGTCCTCAACGGCATGACGGGCTCGGTGGGCCTGCGCCCGACGCTGGCCGCGCTGGCGACCGGGCGCACGCTGGCGCTCGCCAACAAGGAGTCGCTCGTCGCCGGGGGGCCGCTGGTCACCGCCGCGGCGAAGCCCGGCCAGATCGTCCCCGTCGACTCCGAGCACTCCGCCCTGGCGCAGGCCCTGCGCGGCGGGAGCGCCGACGAGGTCGCCCGACTGGTCGTGACGGCCAGCGGCGGCCCCTTCCGGGGCCGCCGGCGCGAGGAGCTCACCGAGGTCACCCCGCAGCAGGCGCTGGCCCACCCGACGTGGACGATGGGACCGGTCGTCACCACGAACTCCGCGACCCTGGTCAACAAGGGGCTCGAGGTCATCGAGGCCTCGCTGCTGTTCGGGATCGGCTACGACCGGATCGACGTCGTCGTGCACCCGCAGTCCGTCGTGCACTCCATGGTCGAGTTCACCGACGGCTCCACGCTGGCGCAGTGCTCCCCGCCGGACATGCGCCTGCCCATCGCGCTGGGGATCGCCTGGCCCGACCGCGTCCCCGGTGCGACCGCCGGCATCGACTGGACGCGGGCCGCGTCCTGGACCTTCGAACCCCTCGACGCGGAGGCGTTCCCCGCCGTCGACCTGGCCCGCGAGGCGGGCCGGCGGGGCTCCACCGTCCCCGCGGTGTTCAACGCCGCCAACGAGGAGTGCGTCGCCGCCTTCCACGCCGGCCGGCTGCCGTTCCTGGGGATCGTCGACACCCTCGCCCGCGTCGTCGGCGAGCACCACCCGGGCGGTGACCCCCGCGACGTCGAGGACGTGCTGGCCGCCGAGGACTGGGCCCGGGCCCGCGCCAACGAGCTCGTCGCATGACCACGGTGCTGCTGTGGGTCGTGGGGATCCTGGCCGCCGCGATCGGCGTCGCCCTCTCGATCGCCCTGCACGAGGTGGGGCACCTGCTGCCCGCCAAGAAGTTCGGGGTCAAGGTCGTCCAGTACATGGTGGGTTTCGGCCCGACCCTGTTCTCCCGCCGGCGCGGGGAGACCGAGTACGGCGTCAAGGCCATCCCGCTCGGGGGCTACATCCGGATGATCGGGATGTTCCCGCCCGGCGAGGACGGTCGCGTCCGCGCCTCGACCACGGGCCGCTGGGCGCTGATGGCCGAGGAGGCCCGGCAGGCGAGCTTCGTCGAGATCGAACCCGGCGAGGAGCACCGGACGTTCTACCGCCGTCCCGTGTGGCAGCGGATCGTCATCATGTTCGGGGGACCCTTCGTCAACCTCGTCCTGGCGCTGGTCCTCACCGCCGTCGCCGCCAGCGCCATCGGCCAGCCCGGCTACGTCCCGACGCTGTCCGCCGTCTCCGAGTGCGTCCTGCCAGCGGGCAGCACCGCGACCACGTGCGGCGCCTCCGACCCCGCCGCCCCCGGTGCGGCGGCTGGTCTGCGGCCCGGGGACGAGATCGTCGAGTTCGGCGGGAAGCCCGTGCAGGACTGGAACGCGCTGTCGGCGCAGATCCGCGCCGACGGCGGCCGGGCCGTGGACCTCGTCGTGCTGCGCGACGGGCAGCGGGTCCCGATCACGGCGACGCCCGTCCTCACCGAACGCGCCGTGACGGACGCCACCGGGAAGGCCACGGGGGAGACCGAGCGGGTCGGCTTCCTTGGGGTCTCACCCAGCATCGCCGTCGTGAGGACGCCGCTCGGCGAGGTCCCCGGCGTCGTCGGCACCCAGATCGAGGGCGTCGCCAACATCGTCGTCCGCCTGCCGCAGCGGCTCTACGACGTCGCCCAGGCCGCGTTCGGTTCCGCCCCGCGCGACCCGAACGGCCCCATCGGCGTCGTCGGCATCGGCCGCCTCGCGGGGGAGCTCAACGCCCAGCCCGCGATCATCCCCGGGGACGAGCTCGCCGAGCGGACCTCGCGCATCGTGTCGCTGCTGGCGGGCCTGAACGTCGCGCTCTTCGTCTTCAACATGATCCCGCTGCTGCCCTTCGACGGCGGGCACATCGCGGGGGCGCTGTGGGAGGTCGTGAAGAAGGCGATCTTCCGGCTGCGCCGTCGCCCCGACCCGGGCCCCGTCGACGTCGCCAAGGCGATGCCGCTGGCCTACGGGGTGTCGATCGTCCTGGTGGGGATGAGCGTCCTGTTGCTCTACGCCGACATCGTCCGCCCGGTCACCCTCAACCAGTGACGGGACCGGTGAACCCCGGGTGAAGACCGCGCCCCCTGGTCGTGGTCGCGTCGGTGCGGGTTGATACTGGCGGGGTGAGCGTCAGCCTCGGTCTCCCCGCCCTCCCGC
>NZ_CEEDMJ010000035.1:0-43506 GCF_979255925.1 Kineococcus sp. AC630 | reverse complement strand
TCGGGTTTGGGACGTCCGGTCCGAGGCATGCGACGAACCTACGACTTATCGAGCGAAACTCAAGTGCGGGACACTAGCTACCTGCTAGCAAACGACTGGCACGCATCCTGGGTACATAGAGCGACCGGCAGTAGGAGCGTCCCTTAGTGCGGCGGGTGGTGACACAACCGGGCCAGTGGTGGTGGTTGCAGCCCTCGGTGATGAGCCGGGGCAGGACGCTGATGGCGGCGGTGAGGTGCGGTGGCGGGGTCTGTGCTCATGAATGAGCCAGCCTTACGTACCCCAACGTTGCCCGCCTTGCCTGAACAGGTGTTCATGCCACTACCGACGAATCCTCAGTGCGCAAGTTCTAATCAATGTCTACTGATCTGGAATTCATCGCACGAACAATTCCTAGACCACCAATAGAAGCCGCCAGTAGCAGCAGCAGCCAAATCCGACCGTACCCTGTGCCGTCATGCCCGCCCGAAATCCATGAAGCCAGGAAGCCCGCTAGCACGGCTATAACAGACCCGAACACCGGAAGCGCCGTAAGTCGGAGAACCAGACGATGCTGGATGCGCGACCCGCCTCCAATAAGTGACACGGTCCGTCGCACGCGCCATGTCGACTGCGCCAAAGCGGCACCACAAGCCATGAATAGCAGCACAATGGTGCAAGCGCCCACAATCGTGATCGAACGTGTAATCATTTTCTCCGATTGTTGTCCATTGTCGCTTGTTTCAGAAAACTGCACTGCAGGAGCGAGCAAGAGGATCATCCCCCGAATACCGGCCTGATCAGAAAGAGATATAGAGTCAAATCCTAAGAATTCGACTCTCGAGCTACTGGAAGGCTTGAGGTCAAGATCAACTAGTTGCTCAGTATTTGAGGCAGAGAATATGGCGCCCGGGAGCGCCCCACCCAAACCAACTTGCGGTACAGCAGGCAAAATTTTGGTCCCAACAATTTCGCCTTGAAGATCATAATCGACCAGGCCTATCTTCCCGTCTTCGATGAGACCAGGATCCGCCCGAACAGCATCGTTTTTGTTGGAGACCGTTGCTACGATATTGACGGGCGATGCCGTATTTTCTGGATAACAGTTAGAAGGAATCTGCGCGTCGTTGCTTCCGGCGGGCAGCTTTTCTACGCAGTGGACGAAGGTCGGGCTCGTAGCCCGGAGTGTATGAGAGTCCTCGATAGGAAGTTGGAAACTTCGAAGACTTGTCCCCCCTGCCTCCGTGTAGGCCGCTGCCACTTGATCAATTTTCTCGCTGGGCACTTGATCCGCAACTAGTGAGCCGACCGGCTGAAAAGGAGTGGAGTAACGGGCAGATATCTCTTCTTGATGGACCTGGCGAACGGCAAAACTTGACAACGAGTACGATGCAATGGATCCGATAAGCGACAACGCCACAAAAGGCAAACTAATTTTGGCGATCAATCGAGCAAGAGTCGGGGCTAAGCCATGACCAAGAATAGAGTAGCCCACAATGGGCACCGTTACAGCTACGATGGCCCCGAGCGGCCAAGTCAAACTTCGAGGTGCAGGGAAAATCCGTAGCGCAACTAGTCCGGAAAAAATCGTCAACAATCCTAGAACTGTTATTAGACTAGGGCGTGCCCATCGTTGCGCAGCTTCGAGATGGCGTGCGGCGCCAAGCAGTGATGGGAAACGAACCTGCACCAGTCGGAGTGCCAATACCCCAAGGACGACCGGCCCGGCCACGGCAACTACAACGACTGTGAAAACATGGAGCCATGGAACGCTGATGGACAGCCACGACTGTCCAATCGCCTCGCTAATCCTATGTTCGAAAAGTCGAATGACGATAATTGCCAGAAGACCGCCCGTGATCGCACCGACTGTCACATAGGCGGTGGCCGCGGTGAATGGGACGCGCCACGCTCTCGCACGCGGCAGGCCAGCTGCTCGAAGCGTGGATACATCCTGGGTGGCAGTGCGCGCATTTGCTGCGTAGATAAGCCCTATCAGGAGTACTAACACCAAGGGCAATGTCCGAGCTACGTACCGAAAAGCTGTTAATGAAGTACTGGACAGGCTGTCAATTCGCGCTTGTTCAAGACTTCTGACTTCCCGATAAAGAATGGTCCGGTCAGCGAGCCGGTCGTAGAGTTCGCCTCCTTGAGCAAGGGGGTCATCGTTTGTCACCCAGGTTGCGTTTGTTGCTCGACTCCGGAAGCCGGCCTCGCCAAGAGTGATGATGCTCGATGCGTGGGAGTTGGCTGGATCCCGTGTAATTCCCACAACACGCATTCGTCGCGGCTCATCCGTATCCTGCGTGAGTGTTACGTAGGATTGCTCGCTAACTCCGAGCGACGTAGCAACGTACTCAGGCAACACCACTTCGGCGTCCGTTTTTGGGGGTTCGCCGCTAACTAAGCGCCCCGGAAAGATCCCCTGCTCAGAGGAAAGGACCGAAACCGGAGCCGCCTTACTGCTGATTTGCAGAACGCCCCTCTCCTCCACAATTGGATGGAGACTGTCGTTGCCTGCCAGGAGACCAACTTTTGCCGGATCATTCAACTGAAGAGAATATGAATTCTCTCCGTAAGCAGCCGAAACTGACTCTTTCGCGGACTTCACGGCTGACGAATAGATAGTCGCTGCGCAGCAGGACAGGAAGATCAGGAGAGAGACCATCGCTGTAAGCGGAACAAGCACTCGCCGCCTCGCACTGCCATACCTCCAAGGCAGTCGAGACGTTGCAGTATCCGTCATGATTCGATCTTCTCTAGACGGCCGTTCTCAAGATGGTAGACCGCGCTCATGGCGTCCGCCACCTCCTTGTCGTGCGTTGCTATTACAACCGAGCGGCCCTGCTCAAAAGCAAGATTGGCGAGCAAGACAGCAATGTCGCGGCTATTCTTGCTATCCAAAGCTCCCGTGGGCTCGTCTGCGAGGAGGACCGCACTTTGAACCGCGATAGAGCGCGCAATGGCGACTCGTTGCTGCTCCCCGCCAGAAAGGGTCATGGGCTTCCGGTTTTCATAGCCCTCTAATCCGACGAAGGCTAAAGCCTCTCGTACACCAGTTGGTGTGATCTTGCGGCCGCGAACTTCAGCCGCCAGTTGAATGTTCTCTCCGACACTAAGGAAATCGATCAGTCGGTAATCTTGATAGATGAAAGACACTTGGTTATTTAGGGTTTTGTCTCGGGATATTGCTATTTTTTTGCCCGAAATTTTTACATAACCTCGACTGGGCGCCTGTATGCCACCCAAGATTCTTAATAGAGTTGACTTTCCACTTCCGCTTGGGCCCATGATAGCGGTCGGCAAAGATCCAACTTCCAAGTTCAAGCCATCCAGTACCGTGCTAGAGGTAGCACCTTTGCCGTAAATGACTGTCAGGTCATGAACTTCGAGCATGATCACCAATCTATATCAGGGGGGGTGCTTGATGCACCCCCCCTCATGGGTTAGGTCTCAGAGACTTGCGATCTCAGTTTTGTCGCCGTAGACGTCGACTCGAGATTCCCAGCCCGAGACGTAGTGGACGTTCAATGCAGTAAACCACTGGGTCGTCTTGTTGGATGCGCCACGAATGAGCAAGACGCCGTGAGCTTTCGAGTTGGGGTTCAGTCCTGTGCACCAGGCGTTCACGCGCCTCTGGTCAAGGCCGTAAGCGATCGTCTTGGGGTCCTGACTCGAGTAGCAGGTTCCGCCCGTGACTGCCTGGGCTGGTGCTGCGCCCGCGACTGCTGCTCCTGCGGCGATCGCGCCCGCCAACAGCAGACTGGAGACCTTCTTGCTACGCATGGTTCCTCCTGGGTTCGAGGCCAGCTCAAGTCCGACCATGATCGGCACCGTAGCGCCCATACGCGGTGACGCTCTACGCTTTGCCGAGACTCGTCAGGGCGAAAATGTCCCCAAAAAGGGGGGGTTGACCGACCGGGGGAACTCACACAGAGGCGCAGCCCTCTCGGTAGCGATTCGATCGTCACGTTTGGTCGGCGACCTCACGACCTGACCATGTCGATGGTAAGAGTGACGGCAGTAGGCGGCCAAGTCTTCGTTGGCCCCTCGGCGGGCTGCTCGTTAGCAAGACCGCATTGAGCTCGTCAGCATGCGGAGCGGCCCAGCGCTTTCGCCGTCTTCCGCCTATCGCGGGTCGCTCTAGTCGATGCGTTGGACGTCCGCCGACGGGCCGTATTGCCACTCCCCTACCCGCGACCATCCGTCGCGGGCCAGGGCCTCGTCGAGCTCGTCGTGGCTCCTTCTCCGTACTACTGCGCCCTGACGCCACCGCGCGGTACCCGTCGGCGGGCCAAGCCTGCGCCCGTCAGCCGATGCGCTGGACGTCTGCTGTGGGTCCGTAGCGCCAGGGGCCAACGCGCGACCAGTCCTCACGAGCTAGTGCCTGATCGAGCTCCTCGTAGCTCCAGAGCAGGAGCACGGGCATGGTTCCTTGGTGCATGCGTTCCATCGCCTCGGCAGGGTTCATGGTGTCGTCGACGGGGATGCGGCTGTGCTCGGTCCCGTTGGCCATGGTGAGCACCAGCTCGTCGCCAGCGAGGGTGGCGATGCAGCGCGCAGTTAAGGACACCCTCCGAGGATGCACCGGCGCAAGATGGTGAACGTTCTGGCCGCGTCAGAAGGCGCCAGCGCGCAACCTCACCGTGAGGATGGCGGGGGCGGTGAGGTCCGATCAGCCTGCCGGGCGGCGAGCCCCCGGGTCGTGCGCGGTACGTACCTGTTGGTTGTAGCGACGAGCTACGAGCAGGACACCAGCTAGGCCGAGGACTATCAGCCCCAGACACAGCACCATCACGCCGCGGTAGCCCGCGGCGGTTCCCGCGCCCAGCGCGATGACCGGGCCGGCGAGGACGGCCGCCAGGCGCCGAGTGTTGGTGAACAACCCCGATGCCAGCCCCGGACGCGGGATCAGCTCCTGGAACAGGGTCAAGCCCACACCCACGACGATGGCGAAGAAACCGGCGTTCAGGACTTGCGCCGACAGCAGCAGCACCGGCCCGTGCACCTGCGTCATGACCGCGTAGTACGCCACCCCGAGCAGGCACCCGGCGATGAGCAGACGCACCTGCGACCAGCGGCGGGTAGCTCGGCCCACCAGCAGCAGAGCCGGGATCTCCAGTCCTGCCGCCACGCCCAGCGCCACCCCCGCCCACACCAGGTCCAGGCCCACCGTGCGCGAGACGAACAAGCTCATCACCGTCACCGCCGAGATGTTCGCCGCCTGCAGGCAGATGAAGACCACCACGATCCCGACCACCAGAACACGCGAAGGCGTCGACCGCTGACCCTCCGCACCTTGCTGCGGCACAACCTGTCCGCGGGCCTGTCCGTGGGTCTGCCCTCGCCGTTCGCGTCGGCCGCGGGTGAGCATGCCGGCCGCTACCGCGACCGTCGCTGCTGCGACTGCGGCCAGCACCCCAAGGACGGCTCGCTCACCGAAGGTGGTGATGACCACGGTGGCCAACGGCGGGCCGGCCACCCAGGCGAAGGAGGTGATGGCCCGGACGTTGATGACCGAGGTAGCCGCAGAGCCGGTGTGCTTCAGGTGCGCGAACAGCAGGGAGTTGCCGACCCCGGCCGGGGCACCCAGAACGGCCAGGGCGATGACCACGAGGGGCAGGGAGGTCGTCAGCAGTAGCGCCGCCGCCAGGGCCAGCGTGCACAGCCCGCACACCAGCATCGGACCCAGGTACTCACCGCGGCGGTCGGCCACCATCGGGATCACCAGCGAGGCCAGGAACCCAGCACCGTTGTAGACCGCCAAGACGACCCCAACTTCGGTGGGGTCCGCGTCGTAGACGGTAACCAGCAGCAGTGCCAGCGCTGGGTTCAGCAGCGCAAACTGCAACCCCCACAGCAGCGCCGCAGACGGCACCAGGAACCGGCTCACCGCCCCAGCTCATCGGCCGCGGAGCGTCCGATGACCAGTCGCAGCGAGCCGGCGAAGGTCGGCTGTCGGCGTAGGTGGCCGAACTGCTCGTCCCAGGCGCCGGAGTCCAGGTCGGCGCGCAGGGTCTGCTCGAAGCGCTGCTCCACCTCGGGGCCGACGAAACTCCACGCGGAGTTCGCCCGGCGCGCCCCGGGGTCCAGCAGCAGTTCGGGGCGCCCGTAGTAGGCCTCGGAGAACCCGTCCACGCACCCGAGGGGAATGTCCACCGCCTGCACCTCAACCCGCGTGCCGCCCACCCCAGCTCGGCCATCGGGGTCGGGGTCGGGGTCGGCGTCGGGGTCGGTCAGTGCCTGCTCGATCGCCGCGATCGCGGGGTAGCGGCGTGCCTCGGTGGCGATGACCTCCGGGGCGTAGCGCGTCAGCCAGGACGCCTCCAGGGCCGCGGGGTCGCAGGTCAGGACCAGCACGGGCCCGCGGGTGACGCGACGCACCTCGGCCAGGCCCGCCGTCAGGTCCGGCCACTGGTGGACGGTGAAGGTGGCCATGGCCGCGTCGAAAGCATCGTCGTCGAAGGGGAGGTGCTCGGCGGTCGCGTCGATGGCGACGCTCAGGTGCGCCGGGCGCTGCCGGCGCATCGTGGCGCTGGGTTCAACCGCACTCACCCGGCGGTCGGTGGGTTCGTAGGACCCGGCGCCGGCGCCCACGTTCAGGACGGTCACCGCCGTCCCCAGCGCGGCCCCGATCGCCGCGGCGATGGCCGGCTCGGGCTGCCGGTAGGTGCTGTAGCCGGTGCCGATGCGGGCGTAGTCAGCGTCCCCGGCGCTGCCGTCGGCGCGGCGCGTGTGAGCCGCAGCTGGACCCTTGGAGTCGCTGGACTCGACGGAGCCCGCCCAATTCTTCGGGCTGTCCGGGTCGTTGCTCACCGGGTTGGTCACCGGGTCGCTCACCGGGTCGGTCACCGGGTCGGTCACGTCTTACGCCTCCTTGTTGCGGCTTCCTCGCCGCCGCCGTTGCGTCTTGTGTGACCACAGTCGTCGCGCTGGGCTGAGACGACCAGTGGCTACAGCGCCGGTGTTCGTAAGGATCTTGCCATCGCCAACCTGTAGGCCACGGCATAGCGCGACACCTTGCGCGCCGCAGATGCGGTCTGAGGGGTCTCCTGAGGACGCTTCTGCGGGAGGTAGGGTCACTCTCGTCGAGGCTCGAACCGGACTCGATGGAGCACACCTGAACCGAGGACGTCCTGATGAAGCTGCGCGCCGCCCTGACTGTGACCGCCGCCAGTGCCCTGCTGCTGGCGAGCTGCGGCGGTGGCGACACCAGCAGCACCGCTGCCAGCTCCGCGTCCTTGAGCTCCAGCTCGTCGAGCAGTGCCCAGCAGCAGACCCTGACCGTCTTCGCCGCAGCATCGCTGAAGACCACCTTCACCCAGCTGGGCAAGCAGTTCGAGACCGCCCACCCCGGGACCACGGTGAAGTTCAACTTCGCCGGGTCCTCCGACCTGGTCACCCAGATCACCGAAGGCGCCCCCGCGGACGTGTTCGCTTCCGCCGATGAGAAGAACATGGCCAAGGCCACCGATGCCTCCCTGACCCAGGGGCAGCCGGTCAACTTCGCCACCAACGTGCTGGAGATCGCCACCCCGGCTGGTAACCCCGCCAAGGTCACCTCTCTGGCCGACTTGGCCAAGCCGGGCTTGAAGGTGGTCCTCTGCGCGCCGCAGGTTCCCTGCGGCGCAGCGGCTGCGAAGGTCGAGCAGGCCGCTGGCGTCGACATCAAGCCGGTGAGTGAGGAGAACTCGGTCACCGACGTCTTGGGCAAGGTCACCTCCGGGGAAGCCGACGCCGGCCTGGTGTACGTCACTGACGTCACCACCGCCGGTAGTCAGGTCAGCGGGGTCACCTTCCCCGAGTCCGCCCAGGCGGTGAACACCTACCCGATCGTGGCGTTGAAGGACGCCGCCGACGCCTCCCTGGCCAAGGAGTTCATCACCTACGTCACCTCCACCAAAGGCCAGTCGGTGCTGAGCGCAGCCGGCTTCGGCAAGCCGTCGGGGTCTTGACCCAGTCGCCACCGCACGCGCCACCGCACGCGCCACCGCACGCGCCACCGCACACGCCCCGGGGCCGGGAGCTCGAGGTGGGACAACGGCCCGCCCGGCGGGAGGTGGCGCGAGGTCGCGTGAGGTGGCGGGGGGCAGACTGCGCGGTGTCAGCTCGTAGACGACCGTGCAGGAAGGCTCCTCCCGATGCGCTTGTCCACCCGTAACCAGCTTCCGGGCACCGTGGTTGCTGTCGACCTCGGTGCGGTAATGGCGACCGTCAAGGTGCGCCTCGACGGCGGGCAGCAGGTGGTCACCGCCTCCATCACTCGTGAGGCAGTCGAGGAGCTGGGCCTAGTCGAGGGCAGCGCCACGATCGTGCTGGTGAAGTCCACCGAAGTGATGCTCGCCGTCGAAGACTGAGGCGCGCCATCGAAGACTGAGGCTCGCGCTTCGTGGGAGCCTGCGACGGTGACTGAGATGCGTCAGCTGCTGCGTTCACTTCCGGTCTTCGACCGAGTTCTCCCCAGCTTCGACACCGCCCAGGCTCCCGAGCAGCCGGAGCAGCTGTATGCGCAGTGGCTGCTGGCTGCCTTGGACGCCGGCGTTTCAGAACCGCACGCCGTGACGTTGAGCACCGTCGACACCGACGGGCGACCTGACGCGCGGGTGCTGATCTTGAAGGACGTCAGCGCTGATGGCTGGTTGTTCGCTTCCAGCGCGGTGAGCGCAAAGGGCCGGCAGCTCACGACGCATCCGCAGGCCGCCTTGACCAGCTACTGGCCGTTGCAGGCGCGACAGGTGCGTGTCCGCGGCGAGGTGGAGGAAGCCGAACCGGCGGCATCCGCGCGGGACTTCCTTGCACGTTCCCACCAGGCCCGGGCCGAAGCTCTCCTGGGACGGCAAAGCCGGGTCCGGGCCGAGGGGCAGGATGAGCACGAGCAGCTAGAGGACGCCGAGGAGTTGCTGCGCCGCACGCCGGACCTCGTCGCACCGGATTGGCGGCTCTACGTCCTCCGCCCGCAGGAAGTGGAGTTCTGGCAGGGAGAGGTCTCCCGTCGCCACACTCGCCTGCGCTACCGACGTGAGCAGGGCACCTGGATCCGCGAGCTGTTGTGGTCCTGAGGCCGTCCCATCGGTGATCGAGCACAGGTTCTCTATGACCGGCCGGCTCGGTGTCGGGGTGGCTCGCTAGTACGGTCAACAGTCCAGAGCAGCCGGACCGGCATGATGCCCTCGCTGATGCGCTCCAGCGCCTCGGCCGGGTCCATCGTGTCGTCGACCGGGATGCGACTGTGCACGGCCCCGTCGCGCATCGTCAGGACCAGGTCGTCACCGTCGAGCCGGGCCAACGCTCGCGCGATCACCGTTGCGTCCCGCGGGTCTCCACCGGGCGCATGAGGGGCAGGGCGGACACCAGCTCAGGCTACGACCGGGCGCACGGACGGACGTCGACTCTCATGTCTCTAGACATCGGTGACAGTTCTGCATCAGGACATCGGTGACACCGCTGCCGATCTTGGTGGTGACACTTCGCGGGCCTCGGATCTGCAGGCGGGAGGCGGGCCTGACTCCCGGCACACATGGGTGAGCAGAGCCGCATGATGATGCGACCCGTGAGAAAAGGCCTACCTCTCGGAGTTCGTCGGGGCAGGTGTCGTCCGCAGCACCCGGTGACGCACCGGGATGGGTTCGGCGTCGAGGTCCGCGCCCCGCTGGCGACAGGTGGGGCACACCCCTCGCCAAGCCAGGCGGGGACCGCGGATTCTCTTGCCGCACAGCGTCCACGGGCTGGAACTACTCACTGAACGCTCCCGCACCAGGTGGGCGCCGTAAGCGCCGCGTCCTCGCCACACCCACCTACCGCTCACGTCGATCGTCTTGATGACGCCGACTCCGTTGGCGTCGAGTCCGCTGGCATCAACTCTGCTGGTATCGACTCCGATGACGTCGACCTCGTGTGTCGGCCCGGGGCGTTCACCGGCCGGTTCGGAGACCGCGTCGTGCATGGCTGCACCTGCTTTCACGTGCCCCGGCGGCAGGGTCCGCCGCGGAGGTGGTCGGTTACGTCTCCCTCAGGAGATCAGGGATCACAAAATCAAGCGATCACGAGCTCAAGGGATCGGAGGTCAGGAGATCGAGGTCAGGCGATCGGGAGGTCAGGTGTCCTGACCTCCCGTCTCTGACTCAGGCGAGGGTGAAGTGGCTGACGAGCTCGTTCAGCTCGTTGGCGGTACGCGAGACCTCACCCGCGGTGGTGGCGGTGTGGCTCGCGCCGGAGGTGGTCTGATCCGCGGCAGCGGCGATGCCGGAGATGTTGGTGGCGATCTCCTGGCTACCGGAGGAGACCTCGGTGACGTTGCGGACCATCTCGCTGGTCGTGGCGGACTGCTCTTCCACCGCTGCGGCGATGGTGGACTGCAGAGCGTCGATGCGGGCGATGACCTCACTGATACCGCTGATCGCGAACGCAGCCTCGGTGGCGTCAGCCTGAGTGGCTGCCACCCGGGTGGTGATGGACTCGGTGGCCCGCGCGGTCTGCTGGGCCAGTTCCTTCACCTCGCCGGCGACGACGGCGAAGCCCTTGCCCATCTCCCCCGCGCGGGCGGCTTCGATCGTGGCGTTCAGGGCGAGGAGGTTGGTCTGCTCGGCGATGGAGGTGATGAGCTTCACGACGTCGCCGATCTCGCGGGAGGAGGCGGAGAGACGCTCGAGGATCTCCGAAGCCTGCGACGCACTGGACACCGCGTCAGTGGAGACCGACGAGGCTTCGGCGGTGGAGGTGGCGATCTCGCGGATGGCGGAGGTCATCTCCTCCCCGGCGGCGGCGACGGTGGCGATGTTGGCGGAGATCTCCTCGGTGGCGGCGGAGACGACCTGGGTCTGGGTGGCGGTCTCTCCGGCGCCGGAGGAGAGCTGGGTGGCGACGGTGGTCAGTTCCTCACTGGAGCCGGCGAGGGTGGCGGCGGAGTCGGTGATGCGGCGCATGGTGGTGTTCAGGCGGTCCATGGTCGTGTCGAGGGCAGCTCCGACGCGGCCGACCTCGTCGGTGGTGGTGGAGTCAACGCGCTGGTCGAGGCGGCCTTCGGCCAGGCCCTGGACGACGGTGAGGGTGCGGGCCAGGGGGGTGGCGATGGAGCGGGAGATGACGACGGCGACGACGGCGGCGATGGCGAGGGCGAGGGCGCCGATGACCAGCAGCAGTGTCACGGCGGAGTGGTAGTCGGAGGAGCCCTGCGTGGCCATCGTCTTGGCGGCGTTCTGCTCGGTGGTGGAGATGGCGTCCAGCTGGGCGACGAGCTGCTTGGCGATGGGCGCGATGGTCGTGGTGCGGGTGGCGACGAAGCCGTCGAGGTCGTTGGCCTTGGCCTGAACCACCTGCTGCTCACGGGCGCTGCGGTACTGGGCGATGAGGTCCTGGGCCTTGGCCTGGTCCGCCGTGGAGGAGGCGGGGGAGGTCTTGAGGTAGGCCTGCCACGCGGCGTCGTAGACGCCGTCGTCGGTGGTCATGGTTTGCAGTGCGGTGTCCGTGCCTGCCGCGTCGGGGGCCAGAGCGGCGTTGGAAATGTCCATGCGCACGGTGAGGAAGTCGGTCTTGACCTCGGCGATGGTCTGTACGGAGGCGATGCCGCTGGTGGAGAGGTACTGCAGGTTCGTCTGGGAGGAACCGAGTCGGGAGATGCCCAGGGCCACCACCGCCGCCAGCAGGAGGCAGACGATGCCGAAGCCGGCGAACAGCTTGGGGGCGACGTTCAGATCGCGCAGTGCCTTCATGAGATGGCAGCCTTCCGGGGGGGGCTTCGTGCTCCCAGAGGCAGGCCAGAGGCCGTGCGACGGGGGGCCGAGCGGTGCAGGCGGGCGGGTCATCGTCTGTATCGGCAGCCGGCGCAGGCAGTTGAACGATGCAGGCAGTTGAGCGGTGCCAGCAACGGTGGCTGGCGCCGCACCGTTCGTGCGCATCCATCGCGGATCGCGGCACGAGGGGGTGTTCAGGGCGACCCCCGTGCCGCGGAGCGCGAACGCTCGGTCATCCCGCGCCGCGCGCGACGTCACGCTCGTGCCGGGCGACCTCCTCACCGGCCTCGTGGAGTTGCTACGGGACGCCGTCCAGGACGGCGCCAGCGTCGGCTTCGTCCGAGTCCCTGGGGTCTCCGACGCTGAGCAGTGGTGGCGCCGCTACCTCGCGGGCGGGTGGATGTGGGTCGCAGTCGAGGAATCGCAGGGAACGGCGCGGGTCGCCGGGACCGTCAGCCTGCGCGTGGACCAGCCCGAGAACGGCCCCCACCGCGCTGAGCTGACCAAACTGCTGGTCCACCGCGACTTCCGGGGACGGGGACTCGCCTCCCCGTCTGGTGACCGCGGCCGAAGAAGTGGCTGTGCAGGCCGGCCGAACCCTGCTGGTGCTGGACACCGAGACGGGCAGCCCAGCGGAGGGCATCTACGAGCGGTGGGGCTGGCATCGAGTCGGGACCATCGAGGGTTACGCGCTGAACCCCGACGGCGGTGTGCGGGGCACGACGTTGTTCAGCAAGGTGCTGGAGGAGCCGCTGAGAGCTGCCGACGACTGACACGGGGGACGCTGAGAACCCGCCTGCATGCCAACACACCGCTGAACGCAGCGACTTGGTCACGTCGAGGAGCAGAACGCAGGGTCATCTTGCGGTACGCGCGGCAGGGGCCGGGTCTGGAGAATGCTTCTCTGACGACACCCTCCGCGCTGGAAGTCGGCGAGCATCACTCGAGGTCACTGCTGTCGGGCGGGGCGTTCTCTCCTGAGCCGAACGGGACGCTTCCAGTCAGGATGTGAAGCTGCCGACGGTGTGATTGCCTACTGACCCGGGTGCAGCAGCCGCTCGTCGCACCAGTCTTGACGGCTGCCGTCTCCCTTGGACCACCACCCGTGAACCTCGTCGACCACTTCCGCGCCGCCTGGATCTTCGAAGCCGCTCATCACCACCTGGACCTGCTGCCCACCGTTCTGGCCCGCGCCATTACCCAGGTCCTGCCCGTGGACGCCGCCGGCATCAGCTTCTTCGGAGCAGAACAGCGCGTCCCCCTGGGCGCCAGCGCTCCCGAGGCCGTCACCGCTGAACGCTCGCAGTTCACCCTCGGAGAAGGACCCTGCTTCACCGCGCACGACACCGATCAGCCGGTCATCGCTGACGAAGCCACCCTGCGAGGTCGCTGGCCCGCCCTGCACGACCTGCTGTGCCGGCACAGCCCCTACCGCTCCGTCGTCGTCCTGCCCCTGGGCCACGGCGCCCACCTCAGTGGCGCCATCGATCTGTACTCGACACAATCTCGCCCTGACACCCGGCTGGACCTGCGCTCCGCGCAGACGGTCTGCGATCTCACCCACTACGCACTGACGTACCTGTGGTCAGCCACCGACCTTGATCTCGGCTCCGACCTTGATCTCGGCTCCGACCTTGATCTCGCCTCCGCCGGCGATCTCGGCTCTGCCGTCGACGTCGAACCGGGCCAGGTGGCGTCATCCAGTGACGGTCTGAGCCGGTTCGTGGACCCGGCCCACCCCCGGGCGTGGCTGAACAGCGCCGCGGTCCGCGCCCGCCAAGAAGTATGGATCGCCGTCGGCATCTGCAACGCCACCCTGCACCTGGACACCTCCGACGCCTTCGCCCTGCTCCGCGCACACGCCTACACCCAGGACCAGACGCTGGAAGAGACCGCCGCCGACGTCGTCACCGGCCGCACCCCAGCGCAGTCCCTGACTGAAGCTGATGACCACTGATTCCGGTGACCACGACCGCGACGGCTCTGCCGCGGGCAGAGCCGAGCGTCTCGCCCACGTAGGTCGGCGTACTCGACAAGTCCAGGACCAAGCCCGAGCCCTGGTCAACACGGCGACTCAGCTGGCGGGTGAGGTCGCCGCCGTCGAAGGCAGGGTGGCCCAGACGTATCGAGAACTCGCGGTCACTGCGATGCAGCAGGGCCGACACGAGGACGTCGCCCGCCTCAATGCCCGCGCCGAGCACGCCCAGCGCTTCACCCGAGCCGAGACGGACCAAGCCCACCGCTGATTCCACTGCTGCGGACGCGAAACGACTCACACACCACAGGTCTCCATCAAACCCGGGCCTTGACGATCTATAGGACCATCACAGGACAACTTGTGTGGGTGATGCGCGCAGCGCCGTGGGCAACGTCCGCTCCTATCTACGGGCGATCTGGTCTTCAACGAACACGGGCTTTGCGAGCGTGATCGCGGGAATGGCCGCCACGAAGGAGACCGCGAGCAGGAACAGCAGCGGCAGGGTCCACCCGTCGCTCACGTCATGCAGCACCCCCACCAGCAGCGGACCGAGTGCGCCGAACGCGTACGCGACCCCCTGGGCGAAACCACTCAACGCGACGGTGCCGGCCTGGGTTCGGGTCCGCATGTTGATGAGCACGAGACTGACTGGGAAGAGGATCGACCCCGAGCCGATGAGCAGGACCCAGACCAAGGTGAGCGTTGCCGGCGCGAGTAGCAGACCGAGGTAGCCGAGGACGAAGCCCGCGACACCAGCAGCGATCAGCCAGCTGACACTGGGCAGCCGCGCAACGAGCAGGGGCGCGATGAGGGCGCCAGGCACGCTGACAAGACCGGTGACCGCGAGTAGCACACCCGCCTCAGTCGCCGTCGAGCCGGCGACATCGCCGAGGATTTCGGGCAGCCACGCGAAGGCCGCGTAGGTGCAGATCGTGCTAGTTGAGAAGAGGACCGTGATCGAGAGTGCTGCCCGTGAGCGCCACAGGCGCGTCACGATGGCGGGCGCCGACGCCTCGACGGTGACGGCGTCTCTGAGTCGCCGGCGGCGCTCCCGCACGGTGATGACCACCCACGGAGCGAGCGCGACAATTGAGCTCAGTGACCAGATGCCGAGTGAGGAGCGCCAGCCGAAGCGCTCGGCTACCGGTGCCGCGAGGGCCGCGGGCACAGCAGTGCTCACCCCAACGATGCAGGCGTAGACCGCGGTCAGCAGGGCGACCCGGTCGGGGAAGTAGCGCCGGACGATGGAGGGGAGCAGTACGTTGCCGATGCCCGTGCCCGCGAACGCGACGGTGCTGCCGACGACCAGCACCGCGAAGCCCGGGGCGAAAGCACGAACGAGGTGACCCGCGGTCATGAGCACCAGCGCGAGGACGACGCCGCCCTCGAGACCGAGGCTGCGTGCAACACGTGGCGCGATGAACCCGGACGCCGCGAACAGGACGGGTGGCAGGGTGCCGAGCACCCCGACGCCGATGTCCGACAACGGGATGTCCACGCGGATGTCGCTGAGGATCGGCGACACCGCCGCAACCGCCTGGCGAAGGGTGAAAGCGACGAGAACGATGCCCAGCAACGCGGCTGTACGTCCCGCCCACAGCGGAGGGTGGCGGTGCTCGAACATCCTGTGAGTCTAGGAAGGGGTCAAAGACTGACTGGATGATTCGGATGGGGGCGCCCGGAGCCGACTGGGGATTTCTCGTGGCCACACGAGCTCGTCGACGAGCAACTGGCCACCGCAGGCGCCCAGGCCAACGGCCCGGGAGCCCACGTGCAGCAGGGTCAGTGCACCACCGACCGGGGGTCTGCTGCCCTAATCCATGAACGGGAGACCCGGCCTGGCTGAGACGGTGTGAGGTGCTACCTGAAGCGATGGTGGACATGATCCTGATCAGCCTCTTGCTGGATGACCTGACCGTGGCCTGCCCCTCGCTCGCCGTACGGGCAACAACGACAGCGGGATCGACGACAGCGGTGGAGTTTGCTGCACCGATCAGTGACAACTACGTCACCGATCAGTGCAGCAGACCCGCTCTTCGGACCTGTCGATGGAAGGCGAGCCTGAGCTCGCCAGCGAAAGTATGCCGTTCGGCGCCGGGTCAGGCGCTGGTCTGCAGGTAAGTGACTGTTTCAGATATGGAGTGAGTGCTGCCTCGGCCTAGTCAGCCGACGCAGCATCATCCGCGTGTAGGCGATCTGGACCATGGTGAGGGCCGTACTCGCCAACCGTTCGAAGTCGCGAGCCAGACGACGGGCCCGGCTGATCCAGGCGAAGAAACGTTCCACCACCCAGCGCCGAGGCAGGACGTGGAAGCCGACCGTTCCCGGCGCTCGACTGATGACCGTGGTGGTGATGCCCAGTTCCGCGGCACGCTCGATGAAGCCGCGGCGAAAGCCCTGGTCGCACCACACTTGACGCAGGTCGGGGAACTGTTCGGCGAGTTCCTCCAGCAGGTCGATCCCGGCAGCGGTCTCACTGATGGCCCCGCCGGTGATCTGCACCGCCAACAGGTTCCCTTCAACGTCGACGGCGGTCATCCGCTTGCGGCCGTTGACTTTCTTGCCGGCGTCGTAGGAGCGGCCGTGGCCTGCTTCGCTGCTGCGGACGCTCTGGGAGTCGATGACGAAGGCCGTCGCCGCAACGGCCCGCCTTTTCCCAGGCGGTCCAGCACGCGAACTTCGTCGACCAGCTTCTGCCAGGTCCCGTCTTCTTCCAGTCGCCGTGACCAGCGGTAGCAGGTCTCCCACGCCGGTAGGTCGTGTGGCATCGCCCGCCACTTCGCACCGTTGTCGACGATGTAGAAGATGCCGTTGAGGACCTCGCGCAGGTCCTGGCGAGGGCGGCCCATCCGTCCCTGCTGAGGTAGGAGGGGCTTGATCAGCTCCCACTCCGCATCAGTCAGGTCGGATGGGTACGTTTTGCGATCACCAGCCACCGCACCAGCATGCCCGACATGGACCCACATCTGAAACAGTCACTTAGGGACACGTTGGCGTAGCGAGGCCCGGCGCTGCTGAACCCCCCAGTCGGACAGACCACTGCGCGAACCAAGGTGGGGGTTACGCGTCGCAGACACCGGTGACTGCGGAACCGGGTTGATGACGGGTCCACGCCCATGATGCGCGTGATGGGCGTAAAAGCCGCCGATCACGCTCAGACAGTGGTTGATCGTTCGAGACGCATGCCCGACCTGTCCGGAGCTCGTGGATGAGTGGCCACGCCGGGCTGGGCGTCCCGGTGTCGACTTCATCCAGCCGACCAAGGTCGCGACCTCGGTGCTGGTCGCTGCTTGCCAGTCGACCTCGAGCATCCACAGCAGCCGGAACCAGCGCAGCAGGTCGTAGCTGTAGCTGCGACAGCTCGCCGGACTCGCGTCACTCAGGGCCAGCTCGCGTAGGTAGCTGGCCACCGGTCTCACGGACTGCCCTCGGTCGCAGACCACGAAGGGCGGGAAGCGCTCACCTGTCGCTTCCACCGCTCCGCGGGGAACCAAATCGCAGGCCCCCTCGCGCAGCTGGTCACGAAGGGATGGCGGCGGTGCTGATGACCCGGACGATGCTCGTGGGAAGTTCATATGGTGCAGTCAACAGGGATGATCAACGCCCGGATCGAGACCGTCACGGAGAAGCCTGCCTTCAAGCGGGCAGCGGCCAAACGCAGGCTACTGGTGCCCGCTTATCTGGTACCCGTCTGAGCTTGTCACTGATGGACCCATGAGGTTCCCACCGGGGCGGGGCCAGGCATGATGATCGGCGTGCCTCACTTCGACCTCGTCATCATCGGCTCGGGTTCCGGCAACAGCATCGTGGACGAGAGGTTCGCCGACCTGAGCGTCGCGATCGTCGAGAAGGGCGTCTTCGGCGGTACCTGCCTCAACGTCGGCTGCATCCCGACGAAGATGTTCGTGCTGCCGGCCGACCTGGCCACGAGCCCGGCCGAGGCCGCGCGGCTCGGCGTCGACCTGGAGTTCAAGGGCGTGGACTGGCCGGCCGTCCGGGACCGGATCTTCGGCCGGATCGACCCCATCTCCGCCGGCGGCGAGCAGTGGCGGGCCGGCAACGACAACGTCACCCTCTACCGGACCCAGGTGCGCTTCACCGGGCCGAAGGAGCTCCTGACGGCCCAGGGCGAGACCCTGACCGCCGACCGGATCGTCATCGCCGCCGGCAGCCGCGCGGTCGTCCCGCCCATCGAGGGGATCGACGCGGTCACGGTCCACACCTCCGACACCGTCATGCGGCTCGACCGGCTGCCGGAGACGATGATCGTCGTCGGTGGCGGGTACATCGCGGCGGAGTTCGCCCACGTCTTCGCCGCCTACGGCACGGCCGTCACGGTGCTGCTGCGCTCGGACGCCATGCTGCGCAACGAGGACGGCGAGGTCTCGCGACGATTCACCGAGCGCATGGCGCAGCGGGTCGACCTGCGCCGCGCGGTCCAGGTGAGCCGGGTCGAACCGCTGCCGGGGGACCGGGTGCGGGCCGTCCTCGACGACGGGACCGTGCTGGAGGCCGACGTGCTGCTGGTGGCGGCCGGCCGGACCCCGAACTCCGACCTGCTCGACCTCGGCACCGCGGGCATCGGGTGCGAGGAGGACGGCCGGATCGAGGTGGACGCCTTCCAGCGCACCACGGTCGAGGGGGTCTTCGCCCTCGGGGACGTCAGTTCCCCCTTCCAGCTCAAGCACGTCGCCAACCACGAGGCGAAGGTGGTGCAGCACAACCTGCTGCACCCGCAGGAGATGATCGAGACCTCGCGCCGGTTCGTCCCGCACGCGGTGTTCTCCGACCCGCAGGTCGCCTCGGTGGGGCTGACCGAGGAGCAGGCCCGCGAGATGGGCCTGCCCTACGTCAGCGCCGTCCAGGAGTACGGATCGGTCGCCTACGGGTGGGCGTTGGAGGACCAGCACCACTTCGCCAAACTGCTGGCCGACCCGCAGTCGGGCCGTCTGCTGGGGGCGCACGTCATGGGGCCGCAGGCCTCCTCGCTGCTGCAGCCTCTGATCCAGGCGATGGCGTTCGGCCTGGACGCGCGGACGATGGCCCGGGGGCAGTACTGGATCCACCCGGCCCTGCCGGAGGTCGTCGAGAACGCCCTGCTGGCCCTGCCCTTGAGTTGATCGCGGTGCCCGGTGGGTCCGGGGTCCCCCTGTAGGGTTTCCCGTCGTGGACCTGGGGCTCGCGGGACGTGTGGCGCTGGTGGTGGGTGAAACCGGCCTGATCGGTTCCGCCGTCGTGGAACGGTTGCGCGCCGAAGGGGCCACCGTCGTCGCGGCGTCCCGGCGCACGACCGACGGGTTGGTCCTGGACGGCAGCGACGAGAACTCGGTGCGGGCCGGGGTTTCCGCGGTGCTGGCCGAGCACGGCCGGCTGGACGCGTTGGTGGTCACGGCCGCCCCGTCGGCGCGCACGCTCGACCCGGCCAGGAACTCCGACCCCGCCCAGGTCCTGGCCGCCGTCGAGGCCTTCGCCGGACTCTACGAACTGTGGCCGGACCCGGCCAAGGACGAGAACGACCCCGACCGCTGGCTGTGGACGTTCACCACCCAAGCCACCCAAGCCACCGACGCCCTCGGCCACATCCACGACCGCACCCCGGTCCTCCTCCCGCCCGACATGCGAGACGACTGGCTGGACCCCCAGCTGACCGACCTGGATCTGGTCCGCCAGGTTCTGGATGCTTTGCCGGAGCCGACGTTGAGCACCCGAGAGGTTTCCCCCGCGGTCAACTCGCCTCGCAACGACTCCCCGGACCTCATCGCTGCTGTTTGATGAGCCAGCCCGCAGGGGCTGGAGGTCGCCCTGGTCGGGTACGTCAGGTCGGCGATCCGGGCTCGCCGTCTCCTACCGGTGACGTCCCACCGGGCTGGTCGGCGTGAGGTTTCCCCCGGCGCTCACGTCGACGTGGCCTGCTCTCACGAGCGCCGACATCGTCGTGTGCCACCCATCAGTCGCCGACGGACTGCTGGGGGTGCGCTGCAGCCGCACTACGGCGGAGGACTGGTAACGCAACGGCAGCAGGGTGACGGCAACACCCGTGCAACACCCGCGCAACGTCAGTGCGACACCACGGCAACACCGCGGCGACACCGAGTACCCGCGTCCGTCGAGTGGCTCCTGTCAGAGTGGACGGGTGGCGACAGGCGCGCAGACGAGGACGAGACGACGGCGGAGCAGGTGCCGCCTGATCGGGTTGGCTGCAACCAGTGTTGTCGTAGCAACCGTGCTCACTGGCTGCACCCCGAGCACCTCATCGACCACGACAGCCAGCCCAGACGTCTCCTCTACGGTCAGCGCTGCGCCGAGCGCACCCGCCCCCACCACCTCCTCTGCAGCGCCAACCGGGGCGACCGCGAGCGCCGGGGGTGCGACTGGCGGGGGTGCGACTGACGGGGGTGCGACTGGCGAGGGTGGCGGTGGTGCGGGAGCTGCGGCGGGTGGTGCACAGGGTCAGACGGCGGTGGCGGTGCTGGCGAGGCTGGAGGTGAAGGGCCGGGCCCCGAAGACCGGGTACAGCCGTGAGCAGTTCAGCGACGGGTGGGTCGACACCGACCGCAACGGCTGCGACTCCCGCAACGACGTCCTCGCCCGCGACCTCACGGGCGAGACGTTCAAGCCCGGCACCCGCGACTGCGTCGTCGCCACCGGCACCCTGGCCGATCCTTACAGCGGCAAGACCATCGCCTTCACCCGCGGGCAGGACACCTCCTCCGCGGTGCAGATCGACCACGTCGTCGCCCTCTCCGACGCCTGGCAGAAGGGCGCGCAGCAGTGGGACGCAGCCAAGCGCGTCACGTTCGCCAACGACGGTCTGGAGCTGCTGGCGGTGGACGGGCCGTTAAACGGGCAGAAGAGCGACGGTGACGCCGCGACCTGGCTGCCTCCGAACAAGACCTACCGCTGCGCCTACGTCGCCCGCCAGGTCGGGCTGAAGGCCACGTGGGGGCTGTGGGTGACCGCCGCGGAGCACGACGCCATCGCCGGGGTCCTCGCGTCATGCCCCGGCGAGGTCCTGCCCATCGACCCGGCCGCGAGCGCGAGCAGTGGCGGCAGTGCCGGTGCCGGTGCCGGTGCCGGTGCAGCGGTCAGTCAGTCCGCGGCGCCTGCTCCCCCACCGGTTCCCGCTCCTGCTCCTGTCCCGCCGCCTGCGAGCGCCGCTGCTCCAGACCCGGCGCCGGTACCCGCACCCACGCAGGCAGACGCTGGCACCGATCCCGATATGGGCACCTGCAAGGCCGCGAAGGCCGCCGGCTACGGCCCTTACGTCGAAGGCCAGGACCCGGAGTACGCCTTCTACCGAGATGCGGATCACGACGGCCAGGTGTGCGAGTGAGTCCCACCTCCAGCCGGGCCGGTGACCGCTCTGGCCCTGACTCTGGCCCTGACTCTGACGCTGACGTGGTCGGCGCCCGCCGTGCCCATCGACCTCGACTGCGCTCGCTCACCCTTAGCGTCGCTGCACTGGCCTGGCTCCTCTCCTACGCTCTGCCCATCCTCAATCCCGACCTCAACCCTGCCGCGCGCACCAGCTGCACGCTCGTCTCCGCCGCCGTGTGGGCGCTGTTCGCCCTGGACTACGCCTGGCGGTTGTTCCATTCCCCACGCCGGCTGCACTTCATCTGGACCCACCCCCTGGACTTGGCCTTGCTGGCCCTGCCCGCCCTGCGTCCCTTGCGCCTGCTGCGACTCATTACCGTCCTGCAAGTCCTCAACCGCACCGGTGGCACCTCCCTGCGCGGGCGGGTCAGCATCTACGTCGCCACCGCCACCGCCCTCGTCGGCTTCTGCGCAGCCCTCGCCGTGCTCGACGCCGAACGCGGCACCCCAGACGCCACCATCACCACTTTTCCCGACGCCTGCTGGTGGGTCCTGACCACCATCACCACCGTCGGCTACGGCGATCGCTACCCCGTCACCGGCACCGGACGCCTGGTCGCGGTCGGACTCATGCTCGCGGGGATCGCCCTGCTCGGGGTGGTCACCGCCTCCCTGGCGTCCTGGCTGATCGAACGCGTCAGCGAGGAGCAGGAACAGAGCACCGCCGCGACCCGCGCCGACGTCAACGCGCTCACCCTCGAGGTGCGCCAGCTACGGGCGGAGCTGCAGGCACAACGCGAGAAATCCGACACCCCACCCAGTCTGTAGTTACTGCTCAACGCAACGATGAGCAGACTTACCGGCTACCTCCCGGCCCTGTCTTACTTCTCCTTCGACCTGACCTGTTGCTGCGCAATGAGAACGCTCCACGCCGACGCCGCGGCCGAGGTCACGTTCGAGCTGGTCGGCGATGTCGTCAGCCGCAATACGTGCTTCACGTTTCCCGACCCGCTCCGGTGAGGCACACCCTGCGAGCGCCGGTCCGGTGAGTGCTGCCACCGTGAGCAGGGCGAGGGCGGTGCGTTTCACACTCACGATGATCGCAGGAGCGGTGTCAGCGGGTCCTGAGTAGCCGTGTCTGTTTATCACCTGTTCTGCGGATCGTGAGCGTCGGTGTTCTCGCCCGGTTGCACCGTGACCGTGACCTCCCCGTGGAAGTCAGGTCTTTCGGTTGAAGGCGCCGCGTGCTGCCGCCACGGTCATGCCGGCGAAGACGACTCTCAGCAGCGTGCAGAGCGTTGCTGACGTCCAGTCCGGAGCGCTGTCGGCGTCGACCAGATTGCTCGGGTCGTCGGGGTCGTCGGGGTCGTAGAGGGTGAGGAACCGTGGACCTACGGTGGGTGCGATGTTGAAGTTGGCGCGCTCGAGGTCGCTGGCGTGCATCGTCTTGCCGTCAGGCAATTGCAGGTCGGCGTCGAACCACTTACCGTTGTAGTCGGTGATGACGGCACTCCCCAGTCGGCCGTGCTCGCGCAGGGCGGTTGCCTGCTGGATCAGGACGAGAGCGACGAGTAGGGCTGCGACTGTGGCGATGGCGCAGAAGTTCCAGGTTCCCAGCTGAAAACCGGTCCCAAACAGACGAGCTCTGCGCTGGCGCGCGAACCTCACCCGCACCTGGCGGGCCCCTAGCGAACCCGGCGTACCCCCACCCGACCGCCCACTCGAAGAACCTCACCTCAACCGGTTGTCCCGCAGTGAGGTTACTGCTCCCGTCTACTGGCGTTTTGGATCAAATGGGAACATCAGTTTCTCGTGTTCTCATCAGACCGCAGGTCGCGCTCCAACCTGCGCATCATCTCTTCAGACCGCGCCAAGTCCGCCAGAACATTCGGCAGGTCCACCCCCACATCAGCTCCCAACCCTTCCAGGGCCGCAGCGACGCTCTTCAGGCTGTCCGCGGCCTCCCTCGCAGCCGTAGCCGCATCGTGCCCCTGCCCTGAACCGTTCAACTCATCACTCATAGCCCCACGATCCCACTACTCCCGGTCATTTTCATCACCACGGGTGCCGCACGAACCCAACCGCGACGGCAAGCGCGGGAGCCAACCATCAGCAAGACAAGTCAGTGCTCACGCATCACGCCCGCACCAGAGAGTCAGGGCCCAGCTCAGGGCGGTGTCCAAACCTGCGAGGCAGGCGGTGTCGACCAGGAGTGCTGCGCCGGCGGAGGAGATCAGAGAGTCGCCGTCCGCAGCCGTGGTCAGGTGGTGGGGCGGGATTCAGTCTTCACTCACGAAGTGCCTCTCTGCGTGGTGGCTATCTGCCTTCACAAGCAGCATGATCACCTGCAGAGCAGGCACTTCGCCACATTTACGACCCGTGTCAGCATCCCTGGTCAGGCTCTCCGTGAGGAGATCGAGGCTAGATCCAGTCTTGAACCTTGGCCTTTGTCTCGCGAGCGTCGGACCAGAGTGCGACGTCGAGGCGTGCGCACGCCGCGACCAGTGCAGGCAAGTTTGCGTTCAACATTTCTTGCTGCACCTGCGCAGCGGCGAACGCGGCCAGGTCTGAGGCCGGCGTCGATTCAGCGCCGTCGACCGTCAACGTGGGCAGGCGCACGGCGAGCTCCTCGAGGACCGGGATGACTGCTCGCAGACGATCCAGCGCGGCGCGGGTGGCCTGGACGGCGTGGCGAGCCTCGAGCTGAGACAACGACGGCGGGACGGTCATGGCAACTCCAGTCGGCAGACACCGGGACAACACGATCTAAGGACCATATCGTTCCCTGCCGACACTCACTCCCATTCTTAACGAGTCAATCACAATCGCAATCAATCAAACAACCTGATTCGAATTCGTCGCGGATCTGAAAAAAGTTAGCTACTGGCGCCAGCCTTCAATACTCTGAGCACCTTCAATGCTTTGAGCATCTGTCATCATGCGCACATGGCCACCCGCACCACCACGCAACTGATCGACGACGTCGACGGCACCAGCCCCGCCACCGAACGCATCGCCTTCACCCTCGAAGGCGACAGCTACGAGATCGACCTCAGCACCGACCACGCCCACCAACTCCGCGCCGGTCTCAACGTGTTCATCCAGCACGCCCGCCGCACCGGGAAGCAGACCATCGGACACCGCGACAACTACAAACGCACCACCCTCACCCCTGATCACCGCATCATCCGCGCCTGGGCCTTGGACAACGGCCACAGCGTTCCTGCCAGCGGCCGCATCAGCCTGACCGTCCTGCGCGCCTACGAAGATGCCCACTAACCCCAGGGCGGTCCAGTCCCAGCCAGTCCCCGCCTGCGAGCGCCGGTGGGTTTGACGGTCCGGGCGCGCTGGAGGTGTGGAGCTGGCCGACCCGGGAGAGCAGACGATGGGGGCGACCGGCCGGGTCTGTGATCGGGACCTCGTTCGATGGACGTGATCGATGAACTGATCACCGATGAGGGGGCTTCGTCAGCGACGACACGATTGCTCTCGGAACTGGGCCCGCGAGCTCAGGTCCTAGCCCCTGCACCGTAGCCCGTGCTCTCAGCGTCGCCGTGTGGCAGGCTCAGTCCACAGCAAAGGCGACAGCTCGCTGACTCACCGGGTTCGATCTCGGGCTGGGGAGGTGCAGCTGGTACCGGGAGCAGGCAGGAGTCACGACGTGCCCCGCATCATCACCCGCGGCAGCCGCATCGATGCACGCCGCGCCACCACGGTTGGTCTGGCCTCCTTCGCCACCCTCACCCTCGTCCCGCTGCTCGCCCACGCCAAGCCCAGCGAACGCGCCGTCCTGCTCCTGGCCGCGGTCCCCGCCGCCGCGCTCTTCGGCTACCTCGCCGGCTACGCCGCAGGATCGGCCACCCATCTCGAGGCGGCTGCACTGCAGAATGCGCAGGTCACGGACCGCCAACTGCGTGCCGCTCAATTTCAGGCTGCTCAGCCGTCTGCACCGGTCATCAGCATCGTCAGCGAAACCGTCCCCTGCTCCGGGTCCGGTTCGCCCGTAGGCAGCGGCCATCTCGCCGGCCTCGCCCGACCCCCCGCAGGTCAGCCCGCGAGTCAGCGCCACGACGGGCTGCACCTGGTACCCGCGCCCAGCCGCGAAGCCTCCCCTGCCGGACCTGCCGCCGAAGCTGCTCCTAGCGGGCTCAGCTACAGCGGTCCCCACCTCACTCTGATCGTCACCCAGCACCCCACCAGCTGACACCTCAGCTCAAGACCACCCCCGGCAGCTCAGCCAACTCCGGCTACTGGGCTTCACAAGTGCAACAGCACCGAGTCCGCTTCAGCGAAGACGCCGCGGCCGGCAGGGCGCCTAGGCCCGTAAGCGCGACTCACGTCACTCGTGCACCCCCCACATCTCGCCCCACCCCCTTGGACTCCCCGCACCGGAGGACCCGCCATGACCCAGGCCAGCCACCAGCCCGCCAGCGCCGACGACGCCAACCCTCGTGCCGGCGCCGGCACAGGAATCAGCGGCCGCAGTAACACCGGCTACGGCTACGGCGACCCCGGCTACGACGTCACTGACACCGAGCACCCCGCCACCCGCCATGCCCAAGCCCGCCAAAGCAATGCCCACCGCGCCACCTACGCCGCCGAAGCCCTCCACCGCCACGGCCAGATCAGCCACAGCGACGCCGACGACATGCACCAAGCCCTCGTCGAGCTCCTCACCGACCTGCACCACCTCTGCGACGCCTGCGACCTCGACCTCGCTCCCCTCTTCGAAGCCGCTGGCCTCATCCACACCCGCGAAACCCAAGCCGCCTGACTGCACACCCTCCAGAGCGCTGCAGCACTACAGCATCTATGGCAGCGACGGGCTCCTGAGACCTGAGTCCCCGACAGCAGGCTTTAGCCGCCTTATCTTGCTTTACCTACCCTAGATAAAGTGGGATAAGACCGCTAAGCTCACCCCATGAGGGCCTTGACCAACCCCTACACCCCCAACGCCGGCGCCGAACCCGAAGCCATCGTCGGACGCGACGACCAACTCGCCTCCTTCGACCTGCTCCTGGCCCGACTCACCCGCGGCCGCACCGAACAATCCATGATCATCACTGGGCTGCGCGGAGTCGGCAAGACCGTCCTGCTGGGGCAGTTCCGCACCAAAGCCCTCGAGCAGGAATGGGTCGTCGTCGAGCAAGAAGTGAGCAAGCACGACGAAGCCGACTTCCGCCGCGACATCTCCTCCCGCCTGCGCACCGCCCTGCTCCAGCTCTCCCCACGAGTTCGCTGGACCGACCGCCTGCGCCACGCCGCCGCGGTCCTGAAGTCCTTCAGCCTCTCCATCGACCCCTCCGGCACCCTCACCGGCTCGCTCAGTGCAGGGATGGACGTCGAAGCCGCCGAAGGCCACGCCGACCACGCCGACCTCGCCATGGACCTCACCGACGTCTTCCTCGCCCTGGGCGAAGCCGCCAAAGAACAAGAACGCGGCGTGGTCCTGCTCTTCGACGAAGTGCAGTTCCTCAGCAAGACCCAACTCGAAGCCCTCATCCAAGCCCTGCACAAGATGGTCCAACGCAAACTACCCATCACCCTCGTCGGCGCCGGCCTCCCTCAGATCGCCGAACTCGCCGGGGACGCGAAGTCCTACGCCGAACGCCTCTTCAAATTCCCCGGCATCGGCAACCTCGACCCCCACGACGCCAAGCTCGCCCTCGCCCGGCCCGCCGCCGAGGAAGACGTCACCTACCACCCCGACGCCCTCACCGAAGCCGTCACCATCACCGGCGGCTACCCCTACTTCATCCAGGAACTCGGCTACGCCGTCTGGACCGTCGCACCCGGACCAGAAATCACCCTCGACGACGTCCACGCCGCGATCCCCGCCTACGAAGCCAAACTCGACGCCTCCTTCTTCCGCGTCCGCCTCGATCGCACCACCGACCTCCAACGCGCCTACCTACGCGCCATGGCCCAACTCGGCCCCACCCCCCAGAAAGCCGCCGACGTCGCCGACCTCATGGGCCGCGCCTCCACCAACCTCGGCCCCACCCGCGCCGAACTCATCAACATGGGCCTGCTCTGGACCCCCCAACACGGCTACGCCTCCTTCACCGTCCCCCACTTCGACCGCTTCCTCCTGCGCGCCATCCCCACCCTCGACGTCCCCCCACTACGCACCCGACGCCCCCGCTGACCCACCCATGAGGCTTGCACCGATTACCGAAACGTGGCAGCGAGAACCCTGCATCACGAACGCAGAGACGAGGAAACAAGGAGCTGACTGTGGACCGCAAACCACCGAGAGACCCCCGAGCCACCGATACCCCTGAACTGCAGCACGTCCACGCCGAGGAGTGGGACGTCATCGGTGAACGCAACGGCCTCTGGGTCCGCTTCAATCAGGGCATCACCCGCGCCGAAGCAGAGGAACGACTGACCGCCTTCCGCTTCGGCAGCCCCAACGTGACGTGGCGCCTCATCCGCCGCACCACCAGCACCGTTGAAGAACTCATCGACATCCCCCCGGCCGAGTAGTTCCACCGGCGCCCGCACCGATACCGTCGACCTCCCCAAACAGCAGCAGGCCGCGCGCGAAACATCTTCGTCATCGACGGGAGCTTTCTGCACCCCCGCGATCTGCGGGGACGCTGAACGTAGTCGCTGTGGCTGGAGGTCGACTGGGGCACCACCCTGGTGCGCTGCGCCGCGCGCCGCCAACACCGAACTCCTACGCCTGTACTACTCCATCGGCCGCGACATCCTCGAGCGCCAAGACCACGCCGGTTGGGGTGGGAAGGTCATCGACCGCCTCGCCGCCGACCTGCGCGACGCCTTCCCCGACCTCCGCGGCTTCTCCGTGCGCAACCTGCCCTACATGCGCGCCGTCGCCGCCGCCTGGCCCAAGGAGAGCGACTTTCTGCAGAGTCCGTCTGCAGAATTGACCTGGAGCCACGTCACCACCCTCATCACCCGACTCGACGACCAGCAGCTGCGCACCTGCTACGCCACCCACGCCGTGCAGCAACGCTGGTCCAGCAACGTCCTGCAGCACCAGATCATGTCCCGCCTGCACACCCGCAGCGGCGCCGCCCCCTCCAACTTCGCTGTCACCCTCCCCCCACCCGATTCCGACCTCGCCCAAGCCCTGACCCGCGATCCCTACGTCTTCGACCACCTCGCCCTCACCGGCCCCGTCAGTGAGAAACGCCTCGAGCAAGCGCTGATGGACAAGCTGCCAGCAACCCTCACCGCTTTCGGTCACGGCATGGCCTTCGTGGGGCGTCGGGTCCGCTTCACCCTCGGCAACGGTGCCGAGAGCGAAGAACTCATCGTTGACCTACTCCTCTTCCACCTCACCCAACTGCGCTACGTCGTCGTCGAACTGAAGGTCACCCCCTTCCAAGCCGGCATGGTCGGACAACTCGGCACCCACGTCGCCATGGTCGACGACCTCGTCCGCGACAACACCATCCACGCCCCCACCATCGGCATCCTCCTCGTCGCCGGACGCAGCGAGCAGATCGTGCGCTACGCCCTCTCCAGCACCACCACCCCCCCCAGCCGTCGCCGACTACACCTACGACACCCTCCCCCCCGAAGCTCGAGACGCACTACCCGACAGCGCCCAACTCCAAGCCCTCCTCGACGAAACCGTCCAACAAATCACCGAAGCCGACGGACTCATCGACGATGAGACCAACGACTAAACCAACGACGTCGAGGATTCCTGAGGCGCAGCTGGCTGCTGAACGTTCTGCCCATCGAGGACTCGCAGGTCTCGGTGGACATGACGGCACAGGCGGAGTTCCGAGCCGTCCTGGTCAACCCAGTGCAGCAGGCGCAGGCCTTGTAGGCCGAACGCACCGCGTTGACGTAGCACGTGAGCCGTGAGGCCTTCCCGTAGTCGTTCCCCGTCGATGTCCTTAACCGTCGAGTTGTTGCAGTTGCAATCGCGTCTCGTGTCTCGCGTGGATCGGTAGGTCTCGACGGCCACAACAGTTACTCCTGAGAGGACCTCTCATTCGCTGAGCCTTTGTCAGTAGCGCGGTGATGACTCCGGGAAGTACGTCACGACCCGGATGACTCCTCAGGTGCGCAGCTGGAGTCAGAAGAGACGTCGTCCGTGACCCACTCGGGGTGGCGCTCCTGCTCGTGAGCGAGACGACCCTGCTCAGCCTCATCCTGCGTCTCGACGTCTGGACCACCAACCCCGCAGACGTAACAACGCCATCGATGGGTGCTCCAGAGTTGAGGTGGGTAGGAGCCGGTGTAGACGGGCATGCTCCACAGTCTGCCTGGTCGTCACGATAGGAACAACTGCTTCCCCGGGTGCGCTGAGATGATCTCTTCCGGCGAAGTGAGGGGGCAGACGGCCAGCGCGCCGAAGGTACTGGAGCACACAGGATCTGGTCGGCGACGATGGAGGCGACCAAGCCTTTCCGCTGTACCCACCTGGACCCCGCGTGCCTTCATATCGTGCCACTCTCGAGGTCCCACGCTCCCTCGACCAGCGCATCGCCGGCCTGCTACTGATCCACCGCGCCGTGATCGGCACCCGCCGCGGCCGAGAAGTCCTGGGCTGCTTCGCCCAAGCGTGCTGCTGCTGCGGTTCATGCGCCAGCACGCCGCAATTGCTGACCTCGCCGTCGACAACTTCGTCAGCCTGTCCACCGCATACCGCTACCTGCACGAAGCCCTCGACGTGGTCGCCGACCAGGCCCCGGACCTACTGACCCCAGCTGCGCCTGAGGAGTCATCCGGGTCGTGACGTAACTTCCGGCGTCATCACCGCGCTACTGACAATGGCTCAGTGATCCCGAGACCACTTGAAGAAGTTTAGCTGGGTCTGCTGCTCGCGGCAGTAGGCCACGCTCCAGTCCGCATAGCGGCGCACCAACTCACCCGGTGACAGCTCGAGCAGGTGCTCCCCTTCCGAGTCCAGACCCACGTGCGGCATGCGTAGCGCCTCCACAGCAGCTGCCGCACCTCGATCAACAGCGCTGTACCGGCTCTCCTCCCCCACCAGGTGGTAGGTCATCGTAGCGTCCAGGCTCACCAAGGATCTCTCTTGAACCCCCCAGCGCAACAAGATCGAGGACAAGAAGCCGGTCCACAACACTGGCTACCGGGCCAGCAACTCCGCGACGGCGGCGAGCACCTCGACCTCCGCCTCGAGGTTCCCGACCGTGACACGGACGCCCTCACCGGGGAAAGCTCTGACGGACACCCCTCGAGCGACGCACAGCTGTTCGAGATCCACGGCACGTTCCCCCACGGGCAGCCAGACGAAGTTCCCGCGCGCGTCCGGCGTCGCGAGGCCCAGGCCGGCCAACCCCGCGCGGAACGCCTCGCGACTCGCGGTGACGCTGCGCACGATCTCCGCCGTGTGCGCCTCGTCCGACCAGGCCGCCAGCGCGGCGGCCTCGGCGATGGCGTTCAGACCGAAGGGCGGGGCGCTCGCCCGCACGGCCCGCAAGGTCTCCTCCGACCCCACGACGTACCCGGCACGCAGCCCGGCCAGCCCGTACGCCTTGGAGAACGTCCGGAAGACGAGGACGTTCGGGTGCCGGCGTACGAGGTCCGCGACGTCGACGGAGTTCTCGTCGAACTCCTGGTAGGCCTGGTCGAGCAGGACCAGGACGTGCTCCGGGACACCCTCGATCACCGTGCGCAGACGGTCCGGGGCCAGCGTCGTGCCGGTGGGGTTGTTCGGGTCGCACACGATGACCGCGGACGTGCGGGGGGTGATCGCCGCGAGCATCGCCTCCACGTCGTGCCGGTGGTCGGCGTCGAGAGGAACCCGGACGGCCTCGGCGTCAGCGATGCCGACGAGGATCGGGTACGCCTCGTAGCTCCGCCAGGCCAGCACGACCTCCGTCCCCGGCCCGGTGTAGGCGGTGAGCGCGAGTTGCAGCAGGGCCAGCGACCCGCCGCCGACCACGACCTGCTCGTCCGACACCCCCAGCCGACCCCTGATCGCGGTAACCAGGTCGTCACCGGTGAGCGTGGGGTAGAGGTGCGCACGAGCACCGGTCCGCGCGATGGCCTCGAGGATGGCCGGCGACGGCGGGACGGTCGACTCGTTGGAGGACGCGCGCCAGCGGACGGCCCCGGCTCCCGCCGCGCGGGAGTACGTCGGCAGGGCGGCGATGCGGGGACGGGCGGCGGGCAGGGAGGTCATCTCTCGGCTCTCAAGGTTTCGCAGTGTCGCCGGATCCGGCGTGGACGAGCAGGTCGGGCCCTTCGCGGCGCAGCTGCGCGACCGACGTGACCCCGAGGAGCTGCAGGGTGCGACGGAACTGCTCGAGCAGCAGCTGGAGCACGCGGGACACACCGTCCTCACCTGCTGCGGCCAGCGCCCACAGGTAGGGCCGGCCCACGAAGCACGCGTCGGCCCCCAGCGCGATGGCGGTCGCGATGTCGGCACCGTGTCGGACGCCGGAGTCGACGAGGACACCGAAGTCCTCGCCGACCACCGACCGCACCGGGGCGACGAGGTCGACGGGGGCCACGGCCCGGTCGAGCTGACGGCCGCCGTGGTTGGACAGGTGGACGCCGTCGACGCCGAGGTCGCGGGCCCGAACCGCGTCGCGGGGTCCCACCGTTCCCTTGATCACGAGCTTTCCCGACCACAGCTCTCGGATGCGGGCGACGTCGTCCCAGGTGACGGCGGCGTCGAACTGCGCGGTGATGTCCTCGATCGTGCACCCCGCGGTTCCCCCGACCCCGGGACTCACGTTCGCGAAGGTCAGCGAGTCGTGGCGCAGCACGCCCGTCCAGTAGCCCGGACGGGTTCCGATGTCCACCAGGCTGGACAGGGTCAAGGCCGGGGGGATGGTGAGACCGCTCCGCACGTCACGCACCCGGTACCCCGGGACGGCTGTGTCGACGGCCACCTCGAGGACGCCGTAGCCCGCCTCCTCGGCGCGGTGGACCAGCTGCTCGGTCAGCGTCCGGTCCTTCCATACGTAGAGCTGGAACCACCGGTCGAGGGAGGGCGTCTCCGCGGCGAGGTCCTCGAGCGACGTCGTCGCCATGGTGGACAGCACGTAGGGCAGACCGGCCGCCGCGGCCGCCGCGGCGACGGCCGGTTCCCCCAGCGGCGAGATCATCCGGGTGTACCCCGTGGGGGCCAGACCCAGCGGCGCCGCCACCGGACGGCCGAGGACCCGGGTGCGGAGGTCGGGTGCCGAGACGTCCACGAGGGAGTTCGGGACGAACCGCCACCGACGGAACGCCTCGACGTTGCCGCGGAGGCTCTCCTCCTCGTCCGCACCACCGTCGACGTAGTCGAACACCGAGCGCGGCAGAGCCCGGCGTGCGGCCCGCCGGAAGTCCTCCACGGTCCACGCCGCGGCGAGGACCCGGGCGCGCCGGTCGAGGGGTGGGGCTGCGAGCCGGACCAGGTCGCGGACCTCGTGGAACTTCACCCGGCCGCCAGGACCTTCCCGGGGTTGAGGATCCCCGTGGGGTCCAGTGCGTTCTTGAGCAGGGCCATCACCGGGACCCCGGTGGGGTGCTCCTGGGCCAGGGAGTGCACCTTGCCGGTGCCGATGCCGTGCTCGCCGGTGCAGGTCCCGCCCATGTCCAGTGCCCGCCGGACGAGGCGTTCGTTGACGGCCGAGGCCTTCGCGTACGCCTCGTCGTCACCGGGGACGAGGACGAAGGCCAGGTGGAAGTTCCCGTCGCCGACGTGGCCCACGATCGGGGCGAGCACACCCGCGTCAGAGGTGTCCTGCGCGGTGAGCGTGATGCACTCCGCGAGGCGCGACACCGGGACGCAGACGTCCGTCGACCAGGTCACCGACCCGGGGACGAGGGCGCAGTAGGCGGGCAGGGCGTCGTGCCGGGCCTGCCACAACCGGGCCATCCCCGCGGGGTCGTCGGCGACCTCGAAACCGATGGACCCGAGTTCAGCCGCGATGGCCTCGATCTCGGCGGCCTGCTCGCGCACGACCCGGGGACTGCTGCCCTCGAACTCGAACAGCAGGGTGGGGACGACGGGAAGGGTGAGCCCGGCGTGACGGTTCACCGCGTCGACGGTGGTCTCGTCGAGCAGTTCCACGCGCGAGATCGGCACCCCGGACTTCAACGCCACCTGGACGACGCGGGCCGCGGCCCCCAGCTCCGCGAAACCGCAGATGGCGGCGGCCGCAGCGGCGGGGATCCCGCGGACCTTCACGGTGAGTTCCGTCAGCACGCCGAGGGTCCCCTCGGCCCCGACGAACAACCGCGTGAGGTCGTAGCCCGCGGAGGACTTCCGCGACCTGCCCCCCGTCTTCACGACCCGGCCGTCGGCGAGCACCACGGTGAGCCCGAGGACGTTGTCCTTGAGAGTTCCGTAGCGCACGGCCGTGGTGCCGCTGGCCCCGGTGGAGGCCATCCCGCCGACACTGGCGTCGACCCCCGGCCCGACGGGGAAGACCAGACCGTGCTCGGCGAGCGCGGCGTTCAGGGCCGACTTCATGACGCCGGCCTGGACGGTGGCGTCGAGGTCGGGTTCGGAGATGTCGAGGATGCGGTCCATCGTCGAGAGGTCGAGGGCGATCGAACCCTTCGAGGAGTTCGCACCGCCCTCGAGCCCGGTGCCCCCGGCGATCGGCACCACGGGCGTCCCGGAGGCGTGCGCGAGGCGCAGCACCGTCGCGACGTCCTCGGTACCGCGGCAGGACACCACGACGTCGGGTGGTTCCCACCCGTGGTGGGACCAGTCGTGGGCCCGCCGTTCCCTCGTCGCCAGATCGGTGCGGACCCGGTCCCCCAGGAGGTCCTGCAACTGCTCGACGACGTTCACGCCAGCACCTTGGACAGGAACCCGCGGGTGCGCTCGTGCTGCGGGTCGCCGAACAGTCGCGCGGGCGGGGCGGACTCCACGAGTCGGCCGTCCGCCATGAAGTGCACGACGTCGACGACCTCGCGGGCGAAGCCCATCTCGTGGGTGACGACGATCATCGTCATCCCGTCGCGAGCCAGGTCCTTCATGACCTCGAGGACCTCCCCGACCAGTTCCGGGTCCAGCGCGGACGTCGGTTCGTCGAAGAGCATGAGCTTGGGTTCCATCGCCAGCGCCCGGGCGATCGCCACCCGCTGCTGCTGGCCGCCGGAGAGCTGCGAGGGGTAGTGCCCGGCCCGGTCGGCCAGCCCCACCCTGTCGAGCAGCTGCAGCGCCCGTTCGGTGGCGTTGCGACGGCCCCGCCGCCGCACGACGACCGGCCCCTCGATGACGTTCTCCAGCGCGGTCCTGTGCGCGAAGAGGTTGAACGCCTGGAACACCATGCCGATGTCCGCGCGACGTCTCGCCGTCTCGCTCTCGCGCAGCTCGTACAGCTTGTCCCCGCGACGGCGGTAGCCGACGCGCTCCCCGTCGACCCACAACTGACCGCCGTCGACCTTCTCGAGGTGGTTGATGCAGCGCAGGAACGTCGACTTCCCCGAACCCGAGGGACCGATAATGCAGGTCACCTCGCCCGGGGCCACCGTCATGGAGACGTCGTGCAGGACCTGGTGGTGGCCGAAGGACTTCGAGACGGCCCGCGCGCTCAGGAGCGGTTCGGCGACGGTGCTGCTCACTTCGCGACCTCCACGACAGGGGCGGGACAGGCGCCGACGCCCGCGCGCAGCCCACGACCCAACCGGCGTTCCAGGTAGAACTGCCCGACGCTGAGCACCGCGGTCAGCACCAGGTACCAGACCGCCGCGACGACGAGCAACGGGATGGTCTGGTAGTTGCGCGAGTAGATCTGCGACGCGCTCGTCATGAGTTCGGAGAACCCGATGACGATCACCAACGACGACGTCTTCAGCATGCCGATGATCTCGTTCCCGGTGGGCGGGACGATGATGCGCAGGGCCTGCGGCAGCACGACCCGGCGCATCGACTGACCCGAGGTCATCCCGATCGCCTTGGCCGCCTCGCGCTGTCCGGCCGGAACGCTGAGCAGTCCGGAGCGGACGATCTCGGACATGTAGGCGGCCTCGTTGAGACCCAGGCCCAGGATGGCCGCGGTGAAGGCGCTGATGACGGAGTTCGTGTCGACCTGGAAGAACGTCGGGCCGAACGGGACACCGAACCCCAGGACCGGGACCAGGGCCGCGAGGAAGAACCAGAAGAGCAACTGCACGATCGCCGGGGTCCCCCGGAAGATCCACGCGTACACCCAGGCACCACGGGCGACGACGGGGTTCTCGGACATGCGCCCAATCGCCACCACCGTCCCCAGCACGATCGCCAGCGCCATGGACACCGCGGTCAGCAGAATCGTGTTGAGCAGACCGCGCAGGATCTGCTCGCTGAAGAGGAACTCCCCGACGACGTCCCACTGGAACCGCTCGTTGGAGACCATCGACCCGACCACCCAGACGACCACGACCGCGATCGCCGCTGCGGCGACCCAGCGACCGCCGTGACGCAAGGGAACCACCGGGAGTTCCTCGGAGCTGATCTCGTCCCGGGTCCTCACCCCGGTGGAGCCGGTCACGAGACCGCGCTGCCGTTCACGGTGATCGCGTCGAGCTCACCCTGCGGCTGGTCCCAGTCAGCCAGGACCTTAGTGTAGGTCCCGTCGGTCTTGAGGGCCTGCATGGCCTTCTGGATCGCCGTGATAAGTTCGGTGGAGCCCTTCGGCACGACGATGCCGAACGGGATCTCCTGGTACTTCGGCCCCATGACGAAGGCGCCGTCGGACTGCGCGGCGACCGTCGCCCCCGAGGAGGAGTCGACGAGGAACACGTCGGCGCGTCCGGTCTTCAGGGCCTGGATCGACTCGGAGTCGGCACCGTAGGTGGTGACCTCGATCGGGGCCTTGCCCTCGGCCTCGCACTTCGTGCTCTGGGCCGCCGCGTCGTCGGCGTTCACGGTCCCGCTGCTGACGGCGACGGCCACCCCACAGAGGGCGTCGAGGCCGGTGTACTCAGCGGCCTTGGCCGGTGTGGTGAGGATGCCCGGACCCGCGGCGAAGTAGTCGACGAAGCTCACCTGCTGCTGACGTTCCGCCGTGTCGGACATGCCCGACATCGCCATGTCGTAGCGACCCGCGGCGAGCCCGGGGATGATGCCGTCGAACTTGGTGTCCTGCAGTTCCAGGGGGACCCCGAGCTGTTCGCCGAGCGCCTTCGCGATGTCGGCGTCGATCCCGACGATGGTCTTGCCGTCGGTGTCGTACTGCTCGAAGGGCGGGTACCCCACGCTCGTCGCGACCGTCAGCTTGCCGGCCTTCTGCACGTCGGCGGGCAACGAGGCGTACAGCGGGGCGGAGGTGTCGGCCGCCGAGGACCCGGTGGTCGCGGCCTCGGAGTCGTCCCCACCGCAACCCGCGAGGACGAGCGAGGTGGCGCTGACGAGGACGACGGCGGCGGCGAGGCCACGACGGGTGACGCTGCGAGCCATGAGTTCTCCAACCACGAGGGGGTCCGGTACGTGCATCCGCTCGGTGCGGGCGAACCGGGGGGGTCGCAGCGAACGGTACGGATCTCGTGTTTCGCGCGTATGAAGTTCTCGTTTCGCCTGTGGCGCGAACGTCGACCCGCGAACTAGCGTCCGAGCGCACCGGGACCGCAGCCGGTCGCCGTACCCGGCCCGACCTGCGAGAACGGTATCCCCGCCCGGAGGACCGCGAGTTCCACACGCCCCGGGTCCCGGGCGGGGCCGGGCGGAGAGGATCTGAGATGTCGGACACGGCCACACCGTTGCTCGGCCCGCGTGTCCCCGCGGCCCGCAACGCCATCGCCGCCCTGCGCGTCCTCGCGTCAAGCACGAGCGCGCTCACCGCCGGGGAGATCGCCCAGGCGCTGGGGACCCCGCGCAGCAGCACCTACCAACTGCTGCAGGTCCTCGTCGACGAGGGTGTCGTCGTCCACCTGCCGGAACTGCGCGCCTACGCCCTCGGGGTCGGTGTCTTCGAGTTCGGATCGGCCTACCTGCGCCAGCAGCCGCTGGAGAACCTCGCCCGGCCCCTGCTGAGCCGGCTCGCCCGGCGCGCCGAGGTCACCGCGCAGCTCGGCATCCTGCGCGGCAACGAGATCCTCTACCTGCTCAAGGAGGACGGCCCCCGACGGCGGACGGAGCTCGTGACCGCCGTCGGCGTCCGGTTGCCGGCGCACCTGACCGCGTCGGGGCGCAGCCTGCTCGCCCTGCTGCCCGACCACCAGGTCGAGGCGCTGTTCGCACCGCCCGGGAGCTTCGTCGACCGCACGGGACTCGGCCCCCGGACGCCGGCCGAACTCCTGCACCTGCTGCGGGCCGACCGGAAGCGCGGCCACACCATCGAAGCCGGGGCGGTGACGAGCGGCATCACCTGCATCGCCGCCGCCGCGGTGGACCGGGACGGACTGCCGATGGCGAGCGTGACCGTCTCGTTGCCCAGCGCCGACGCGTCCGACGCGGCCCTCGAGACGCTGTCGCACGGGGTGATCCAGACGGCGCGAGCGTTGTCGCGACGCCTCGACGGCCGGCCTCCCCCGTGAGGTCCGACGAGCCGGCAGAACCCACCGCGCGAAACCTCGCACGGCCCCACGACACGGAGGTCCGAGACGTGAGCAGCACCCGACAGATGGTCCTCAGCGCCCTGTTCCAGCCGCACGGTCACTCGAAGTCCTCATGGCGACACCCCGACTCCCGGCCCTCCCACCCCACGGACGTCCGGTACTACGTCGAGGCGGCCCAGCTGCTGGAACGCGGGATGTTCGACCTGTTCTTCATCGCCGACACCCCCGCGGTCCGGACGGAGAACCTGGACGCCTGGGCCCAGTCGCCGCTGTACATGAACGCCCTCGAACCCATGACGCTGCTCTCGGCCGTGGCCATGGCGACCGAGCACATCGGCCTGGGTGCCACCGTCTCCTCGAGCTTCTTCGAACCGTTCAACATCGCCCGGCAGTTCGCTTCCCTCGACCACATCTCCGGCGGTCGTGCCGCGTGGAACGTCGTCACGTCGGCCAACGACTATGCGGCCAAGAACTTCGGCCTCGACCGGTTGCCGCCGCACGCCGAGCGCTACGCCAAGGCGCGGGAATCGCTGCAGGTCGTCAAGGCCTACTGGGACACCTGGGAGGACGACGCCTTCGTCTACGACAAACCCGGTGCGCGGCTCTTCGACAAGACCAAGCAGCACCCGGTCTCCCACGACGGCGAGTTCTTCCGGGTGCACGGCGGGATCAACGTCGCCCGGTCCCCGCAGGGCCACCCGGTGATCATCCAGGCCGGGGCCTCGGAGCCCGGGAAGGAGTTCGCGGCGGAGACCGCCGAGATCGTGTTCGGCACCGGGACCGACCTGGGCGAGGCGAAGGAGTTCTACGACGACCTCAAGGGACGGATGCCACGCTTCGGCCGTGGACCCGACCAGCTGAAGGTGCTCTCGGGGTTCTCCGCCGTCATCGGCGAGTCCGAGGCGCACGCCGCCGAGAAGAGGGCCGAGATGGAGGCGCTGGTCCCCATCGAGGCCCGGCTCATCGCGCTGGTCAACGACCTCGAGACGGACCTGTTCGACCTGCCGCTGGACGAACCCGTCCCGCTGGAGAGGATCCCCGCGAGCGCGAACCACCACCGGGTCTACTTCGAGGAGATCGCCGGTCTCATCCGCTCCGGGATCACCCTCCGGGAAGTGGCGATGCGGTACACCCGCAGTTCAGCGGCGATGACCGGGACCGCGGTGCAGGTCGCGGACTTCCTGACGGACTGGGTGCGGTCGGGGGGCTCCGACGGTTTCATGCTGACGTTCCAGCACGCCCCGCGCGACATCCACGACTTCGTCGAGCAGGTGGTGCCGATCCTGCAGGACCGCGGTCTCGTGCGGCGCGACTGGCCGGGCCGGACGATGCGGGAGAACCTCGGGTTGGCCCGGCCGGCGAACCGGTACGCGACCGCCTGACCCCTCACGGACCGATCGGGTCGACGACGGACCAGGCCGTGGCCGTCGCCCCGTCGTCAGGGCAGCGGGCCGAAGACGTCGATGACGGTCCACGCCAGCGCCGTCGCGGCGTCGTGGACCATCGCGTCCGCCGACGCCCCGACGCACGCGGCGGCGAACTCCGGCTGGTGGTTGGCCGCGCCGTGGCTGTCGACGCGCACGTAGGGGTGGATGGCCCGCACGACCTGACTGACGTTGGCCATGTCGGTCGAGGCGCGGTTCATGCGGGCCACGCCCCCGCCGGTGACCGACGGCCGTCCCAGGGCGGTCGCGTTGGCCTCGTAGGCGGCCAGGGCCGCCTCGTCGGTGCGGAACTCCGAGTAGGGCTTGCTCTCAGGGGTGATGGTCAGGCTCGCCCCGGAGGCCAGCGCCCCGGCCTCGAAGCAGCGGTTCACCCGCTCCTCGAGGACGGCGAGATCGGCCAGGGACTCCGCGCGCACGTACCAGCGGCCCTCGGTGCGGTCGGGGATCGCGTTAGGCGCCTGCCCGCCGTTGGTCACGATGCCGTGCACCCGGGAGCCGGTGCTCAACTGCTGGCGCAGCAACCCGATCGCGACCTGGGCGACGACGAACGCGTCGTTGGCGTTGACGCCCTGGTCGGGGTAGGCGCCGGCGTGGGCGGACTTGCCGCGGTACTCCACGTGGGAGTGGGCGACGGCGAAGGGTTCGGCGCGGGCGACGTCGGCCGGGGCCGGGTGCGCCATGAGGGCGAGGTCGAGGCCGGTGAACGCACCGCGCTCGAGCATCTCGATCTTGCCGCCGCCGCCCTCCTCGGCCGGGGTGCCGTAGACCTCGATCGTGAGGTCGAGGTCGTCGGCGACGGCGGCCAGGGCCCGGGCGGTGCCGACGGCGGTCGCGGAGATGAGGTTGTGCCCGCAGGCGTGTCCGAGGCCGGGTAGCGCGTCGTACTCGGCGACGACCCCGATGCGCCGCGATCCTGTTCCCGCGGTGGCGAACACGGCCGTCGGCAGGTCGAAGGCGCCCGTCGTCGCGGAGAACCCCGCATCGGCCAGCTCCGCGGCGACCCACACGGACGCCTGGTGCTCGGCCCAGCCGACCTCGGGGTGGGCGTGCAGCCGCTGCGCCAGGTCGATGAGCGCGGGCATCGCCCGTTCCACGGCCTGCGCAGCGGCGTCCTTGGCGCTACTCACCGCTCGTCCCCGGCCACCCCGTAGCCGGGGGCCGCGTCGGGGTTCAGTCCGCGGGTGACGTAGTCGTCGCGCTGGGGTTCCCAGACGTCGAGCAGGTCGGCGAGGTCCTCGAAGGGGTGATCGCTCCAGTCGACCCGCAGGTCGCTGACGCGCCAGCCGGAGCCGTTCATGACGGACAACCCGGCCGAGTGCACCGGGCCGGCTTCGCCACCCTCGGCCATCGCGGCCTCGTACGCCGCCAGCAGGCGGCGCTCCAGGGAACCCTGCGCGGTGAGGAAACCCTCGAGGAGGCGTTGCGGCACCTCCGGGGTGGCCAGCATGTTCCCGGCTGCCACCGCGTTCGGCGCCGCGTGCTCGCCCACGATCCCCAGGGCCCGACCACCGGAGTGGATCGCGGTCCTTCCCGCGGCGTCGACGACGAGCAGCTGGCGCCACTCGGCGCTCGTCTCGGTGGCGAGCAGTCGGGCCAGCGCGTCGGCTGCGGGTCTGCCCTGCTCGAGGAGGTCGAGCAGCTTCGGCCCGAGCCGGGGGTCGGTCACGTTCTGCGAGTGGACTCCACCGACACCGTCGCGCAGGTGCACGCACCGCGCGGCCACGGCCGGGGAGGAGGAGCTGATGATCGAGCCGAAGGCACCGGTCGCCTCCTCGCGCACGACCAGCGAGAACGTCACTGCGCGTTCCCGGAGAGCACCGCGGTGGCGTCGATCTCGACGAGCCACTCCGGCCGGGCCAGGGAGTGCACGACGATGCCCGTCGACACCGGGAAGACGCCCTTGAGCCAGCGGCCCATGGTCCGGTACACGACCTCGCGGTAACGGACGTCGACGAGGTACACCGTCACCTTGACGACGTCGGCGATTGAACCGCCGGCCTCCTCCATGAGCATGGCGATGTTGGCCATGGCCTTCTCCGTCTGCGCCTCCACGTCGCCGACGCCGACCGACTCGCGCGTGTCGAGGTCCTGGCCGATCTGCCCACGCAGGTACACGACCCCGTTCGCAACGACGGCCTGGCACAGGTCGTTGTCGAGGTTTTGCTCGGGGTAGGTGTCCTGGGTGTTGAAGGGGCGGATGCGGGTGTGGGTGGGCATCAGAGTGCTCCGCTGGTGGTGAGGGTGGGGCTGAAGGTCGGCGGGAGGTAGCTGCGCTGGATGGAGATGCTCTCGGCGAGGTAGGCCGCGTCGTGCCACACCCCCCAGATGAAGCTGGATCCGCGGCGGGACTGCCACGGCAGGCCGAGGAAGTAGACGCCGCCTTCGGCCGACACACCGCGCGAGTGCTTCGGCCGGCCGTTCTCGTCGAGCGCGCCGGCGGGCAGCCATCGGTAGTCGGAGACGAAGCCGGTCGCCCACACGATGGTGGTGACGCCCGCGGCGGCCAGGTCGAGTTCGGTGATCGGCGTCTGCACATCCACCGGCAACGGTCCGAGGACTCCGGCTTCGGGTTCAGTCGGCAGGTCCAAACCGTTCCGCTCGACGTAGGCGTCGGCCTCGGCCAGCAGCTGGAGCAGGTTCGCGTCACCACTCTCGATGTTGTGCCGCAGGTCGCTCCTGAAACGCATGACGCCGTCGGCGTAGGACTGTGTGCGCCCCACCAGGCGCATCCCGTTCGCCGCGAGCTCGCGGAAGTCCACGGTGTGCCCGCCGCGCGCGCCGCTGACGGCGATGGTGACGTGCTCGGCACCGGCCGGCGGGGTGGCCATCTCCCACTTGCCTAGGACCCCGAGCCACCAGCAGAAGTCCCGGCCGCGGTAGCTGCGCGGCGGACGGTCGTGCGGTCCGACGGACAGGTGCACCTGACGGCCCGAGCGCTGCAGCTCGTCGGCGATCTGCACGCCCGACGACCCCGCCCCGACCACGAGGACGGCGCCCGCGGGCAATTGCTGCGGGTTGCGGTAGGAGCTGGAGTGGATCTGCTCGATGCCCGCGTCGGCGGTCACGATCGGCGGGATGACCGGCGTCTGGAACGCACCGGTCGCGGCCACGACGTAACGCGCGTGGACCACGCCCTGCGACGTCTCGACGGTGAACCCGGGGCGGCCGGAGTTCTTCACCACAGCGTGGACCTCGACGCCCGCACGGATCGGGGCCTCGATCCTCTCGGCGTAGGTGGCCAGGTACTGCACGACCTGGTCCTTGGTCGCGAACCCGTCGGGGCCGACGTCGGGGAACAGCTGGTCGAACTCCAGACCGGGGAAGCGGTCGTGCCAGGCGGGTCCGTTGGCCACGAGGGAGTCCCAGCGCCCGGTGCGCCACTTCTCGGCGATGCGGTCGCGTTCGAGCACCAGGTGCGGGATCCCGCGGGCGCCGAGGTGCTCGCTCATGGCGATCCCCGCCTGTCCCGCGCCGACGACGAGGACCTCAATCTCTTCGGTGGGCACGCCGAACTCCGTTCAGTGGGTCATGCGGTGTAGGTCGAATGGAAGTGGGTCGAGTGGGAGTGGGTCGACGCCGTCATCCTGATCCAGACGGCAGCAGCGTTCAAACAGGTGTTTCACCTGCGGCGCATCGGCGGTTCAGATGCGGACGGAGGAGATCGGCCGCCCGCTCGGCGAGGACCATCACGGTTCCCACCGGGTTCACGGCGGTCAGGGTCGGGAACACCGACGCGTCGACGATGGAGAGGTTCTCCAGCCCGATGAGCCGCAGCGAGGGGTCCACGACGCTGCGCGGGTCCTCGGGCAGACCCATCTTGCAGGTGCCCGAGACGTGGTAGACCGTCTGGTGCACGGCACGTTCGCGGCGGGAGATCTCCTCGTCGCTCTGCACGTCGGGTCCGGGGAACACCTCACGCAGCACGTGCCCAGCCAAGGGTTCGGCGGCTGCGACGCGCCGGGCGAGGCGCACCCCGGCGACGAGCATGCGCTCGTCGTGCCCGTCGGGGTCGGTGAAGTAGCGGTAGTCGATCCGGGGCGGCGCGCCCGGGTCGGCGGAGTCGATCCAGACCCGGCCGCGGCTGCGGGGTTTGGCGACGTTCGAGGCCATCGAGACGTTGCGGGTGGGCAGTGCCACCCCCTGCGCCTCGACGTGATCGCCGACGGTGGTGACGGGCAGGTGCATGAGGACGTCGGGGCGGTCGGCCCCGTCGTCGACGGTGGTCAGGACGCCCGCGTCCCAGTCGGTGGCGCGGACGTCGGGGATGTCGAGGTCGACTTCGAAGATCGTGATTCCTTCGGCGTGGTCCTGCAGGTTCTCCCCCACGCCCGGTAGGTCGAGGACCACGGGGATACCGGCATCGGTGAGGACGTCCTTGGGGCCGATTCCGGACAGCATCAGCAACCGCGGGGTGTCGATGGCACCGGAGCTGAGGACCACCTCGCGGGTTGCGGAGAAGCGTTCCTCGATCCCGTCATCGCGAAGCGTCACGACCTCGCTGACGCGGCCGTCGGCCACCGCGAGGTGCACCGCGCGCCGGCCCAGGACGACGTGCAGGTTCGGCCGGCCCAGCACGGGGTGCAGGTAGGCCACCGAGGCTGAGGACCGCACGCCGGTCGCC
>NZ_CEEDMJ010000034.1:0-44994 GCF_979255925.1 Kineococcus sp. AC630 | reverse complement strand
GGCCCCCGCAGCCGTCCCCGAACCCCGGGACCCGTCCCGCGACCGACCGCCTCCCGAACCGGTCCCGTCCTGCTCCTCACCGACGACGACGAGCTCGCCGCCGCCGTCGTCAGGTTGGCGGCCGCGGCTGGGTGCGTCCTCCGGCGCACCTGTGCACCGTCGGAGGAACCGGCCCTCGTGCTCGCCGACGCGGGCACCGACCCCGCGGAACTCGACGCGTTGCGACGGCCCGGCCTCGCCGTGGTCGTCGTGGGCAGCGCCCCCGTCGGGCCCGCCTGGTGGCAAAGCGCGGCGGGGGTGGACGCCGACCACGCCGTCCTGCTCCCCGAAGCCGAGGACTGGCTGCTAGAACTCCTCACCGACGCGGCCACCGGACCCGGCGGGTCCGGCACCCTGCTCGCGGTCGTCGGCGGCGCCGGCGGTGCGGGGGCCAGCGTCCTCGCCGCCGGACTGGCCCGGGCGCTCGCGGACACCCTGGGTGGTTGCCTCCTCGTCGACGCCGACCCGCGCTCCGGCGGCCTGGACCTGCTGCTCGGTGCGGACGCGCTGCCCGGGCTGCGCTGGGGCGACCTGGCCGGCGTCGACGGGCGCATCAGCCCCGACGTGCTGCGCGCCAGCGTCCGCCTCGGGGCCGGGCTGCAGGTCCTGGCGACCGACCGCCGCGGAGGCCGGGGACCCGCTCCGGACCAGCTGTGGGCCGTCGTCGAGGCCTCCCGCCGGGCGTTCGCGGCGACCGTCCTCGACCTGCCCCGAGCGGGGTTGGACGGGCTGGGACCGGTGCTGGGGGCGTGCGCGGAAGTGCTCGTCGTCGTCCCGGGGACGACCCGGGCCGCGGCGGCGGCCTGCGTCGTCGTCGACGAGTTGCGGGCCGCGACGACCGCCCCGGTGCGGTTGGTGGTGCGCGACGTCGGGACGGGGACGGACGCCGAGGACGTGGCCGACGCCGCCGGGGCACCGCTGGCCGGGGTGGTCCGCCCCGACCGCGACCTCGACGTCGGCATGGAGCGGGGGGAGGGCGTCCCCGGCGGCCGCCGCAGTGGGCTGCGCAGCTTCGCCCTGGCCTGCGCCCGCGACTGGGTCCAGACCTCGTGAGACTGCCCGAGGAGGAGTTCTTCCACCTCGTCCAACGGGTCCGGGACCGTCTGGCGCGCAACGGGTCGACCCCCGATCCGCCGACGGTCGCCGCTGCCGCGCGGGCCGAGGGGGTCGTGCTCGCGGCGCCCGACCTGTTGCGGTTGCTGGACGGGGTCGGGGCCGCGGTGCGCGGCGCCGGGCGGTTGCAGCCGCTGCTGGAACTCGACGGGGTCACCGACGTGCTGGTCAACGGCGGGGGAGCGGCCTGGATCGACGACGGGGACGGTCTGCGTCGCGCCGACGTCACCCTGGACGGTGAGGCGGAGGTCCGGACCCTGGCCGTCCGGCTCGCCGCCGGCGCCGGACGACGCCTCGACGAGGCGAGCCCGTTCGTCGACGCCCGGTTGCCCGACGGGACCCGGCTGCACGCGGTGCTGCCCCCGCTCTCCCCCGACGGGACGCACCTCAGCCTGCGGGTACCGGCCGTGCGACGTTTCGGCCTCCCCGAACTCCTCGCCCGCGCAGCGGTCCCGGCCGGGTGGGAACCGGTCCTGCGCGCTGTCGTCGCGCGCCGGACGTCGTTCCTCGTGAGCGGCGGGACGGGCAGCGGCAAGACGACGCTGCTGCAGGCCCTGCTGGGTCTCGTCGGTAGCGGCGAACGGATCGTGCTCGTCGAGGACTCCGGCGAACTGCGCCCCGACCACCCCCACGTCGTCCGCCTCGAGGCCCGGCACGGCAACGTGGAGGGTCGTGGTGCCGTCGGCCTCGACGTCCTCGTGCGGCAGGCCCTGCGGATGCGCCCGGACCGCCTGGTGGTGGGGGAGTGCCGCGGCGCGGAGGTCCGCGACCTGCTCGCCGCCCTGAACACCGGGCACGCCGGAGGGGCCGGGACCGTGCACGCCAACACCGCCGCCGACGTCCCGGCGCGCCTGCACGCGCTGGCCTCGACGGCCGGGCTGACCCCCGGGGCGGTCGACGCCCAGGTGCTGGCGGGGATCGACGTCGTGCTGCACGTGGCCCGCCGAGCGGGGGCCCGCGGGCTCGTGGAGGTCGGCGTGGTCGCCGCCGAGGGCGGACGGGCGGTCGTGGTCCCGGCGCTGGTGGCCGGGCGGGAGGAGCCGGGCCCGGGCTGGCAGCGCCTCGCCGGGCTGCTCGACCTCCCCGGTGAGGTGCGGGGGTGAGCGGGCTCCTCGTCGGCGGGCTGCTCGGGGCCGCGGTCCTGGTGGCACCCGGACGGCGGGCTCCGCGCGCCCCCGACGTCCGCAGCCCGCGACCACGGCGGGCGAACCGGCCGAGGGCGGGTGACGAGGCCCTCCTCGGAGCCCGCCAGGCCGAGCGGGCCGCCGCCCTGCTGCGGGCCGGGATCGCCCCCGCCCTGGTCTGGGAGCACGCGGGGGGAGGTGTCGAGGGGCCGGCGGAGGCCTCCCCGGTCGCGGTGCGCGCCGTCTGGCGACTCGTCACGGCGACCGGTGCCCCGGCCGCCGACGCGCTCGAGGCCGCCGCCGAGGGGTTGCGGGCCGACGCTGGCGCCCGGGCCGCGGTCCGCACGGCGCTGGCGGGGGCCCGGGTGAGTGCACGGACGGTCTCGGCCCTGCCCCTGCTCGGCCTCGCGCTCGGTGCCGCCCTCGGCGCACCCCCGTGGGAGGCCCTCGGCTCCGGACCGGGGCGGCTGGCCGGCGCCGTCGGCGGGGTCCTGCTCGTGCTCGGCTGGTCCTGGAGCGCCCGGCTGGTTGCGTCCGCCGAACGAGCGGCCCGGTGAGCGGTCTGCTGGTGGCGCTCGTCCTCGGGGCCGCGGTCCTGGTCGCCACGGGCGGGGGCCCCTCCCGGCCCCGGCTGCCCCGGGGCCGGCTGCGGGCCCTCCGTGGCCGCCTGGCCCGGGCGCCCGGGGTGCGTCGGGGGAGCGTCGAACCGGCCGACGTCCCGCTCGTCCTCGACCTCGTCGCCGCGGCCGTGCGGGCCGGCCTGCCCCCGGGGCGGGCGCTGGAGGCGACGCTCGACGCGCTCTCGGCCGCCGGGGTGCCCGAGGACCCGCCCCTGCGCCGGGTCGCGGTGCAGTTGTCCTGGGGTTCCGCGCCCGAGGAGGCCTGGAACTCACTGACCGCGCAGACCGCCCGGTGGGACGAACTGGCCGAGGCGTTGCTGCTCTCCACCCGCACGGGTGCGCCCGCGGCCTCGCTGCTCGCCTCGGCGGCGTCCTCGGCCCGGGCCACCCGCCGGTGGAACGCCGAGGCCGCCGCGGCCAGGTTGTCCGCGTTCCTCGTGCTGCCGCTGGGGTTGTGCACCCTGCCGGCGTTCCTCCTCCTCGGGGTGGTCCCCGTCGTGCTGACGCTCGCCGGGGAGGTCCTCGGGACGGGTTCGTGACGCCGCGGTCTCCACAGGGCCGGACGGCGGCGGCTCCGTCCACAGGTGCCGGAAGCACACCGGAAACCCCCGTCCTCCGGGTCGAGAGTGGTTGCGGGCCGGAGGATCCGGCGCCGAACCAGAGGAGGTCGAGTTGAACCAGGACGTCGAGGAACCGGTGGAGGAGATTCCACGCGATGCAGGCGATGCGGGCATGGCGACGGCGGAGTACGCGATGGCGACGCTGGCGGCGTGTGGTTTCGCCGCGCTGCTCATCGCGATCCTGCGCAGCGACGAGGTGCGCGGGATGTTGCTGGGCATCGTCCGGCAGGGTTTGAGCCTGGGATGAGGGGAGCAGGACGGGACACCGGTTCGGTCACCTCCGAGTTCGCGCTGGCGCTGCCGGCGGTGCTCGTCCTGCTGGCCCTGGCCCTCGGTGCGGTCCGTGTCGTGCTCACCCAGGTGCAGTGCGTCGACGCGGCCCGCGCCGGGGCCCGGGTGGCCGCCCGCGGGGAGGACCCGGACGTCGTCCGCGCCGCCGCCGCGGCCCTCGCCCCGGACGGCGCCGGCGTCTCGGTCACCCGTTCCCCCGGTCACGTCGTCGTCGAGGTGAGCTCCGCCGCGCGACTGGTCGGGCCGCTCGGCGGTTCGGTGCCGGCCCGGGCGAGCGCGACCGCGGCGGTGGAGGGGTGAGACGCGACGAGGGGAGCGGGAGCGTCCTCGTGCTGGGGATCTGCTCGGCGCTGATCTCGCTGCTCCTGCTGGTGCTCGCGCTCTGTGGCGCGGTGCTGGCCCGGCACCGGGCCGAGGCCGCGGCCGACCTCGCGGCGCTCGCGGGCGCCGACGTGGTCGTGGGTCGGGCCGCGGGTGACCCGTGCGCCCGGGCCCGGCAGGTGCTGCTCGCGCAGGGCGCGGCCCCGGCGGGGTGCGTCGTGGCGGGCGACGGTTCGGTGCTCGTGGGTGCGAGCGTCCGGCCGTCGGGTCTCGCCGGGGTCCTCGGTCCGGCCCGGGCCCAGGCCCGCGCGGGTCAGGCGACCGAGACCGCCCCGGGGACGGACCCGAGGGCGTCGTGGTGAGCCACGAGCGCGGCGACGAGCACGTCGAGCACGGCGACGGCGCCCGCCTTGTCGAGGGGTTCGTTGCCGTTGCCGCACTTGGGCGACTGCACGCAGCCGGGGCACCCCTGCGCGCAGCGGCAGGAGGCCACGGCGTCGCGGGTGGCGGTCAGCCACTCCTCGACGCGGGCGTGGCCGCGGTCGGCGAAACCCGCTCCGCCGGGAACCGCGTCGTGCACGAAGACGGTGGGCAGACCGGTGTCGGCGTGCAGCGCGGTGGAGAGACCGCCGAGGTCCCAGCGGTCGCAGGTCGCCAGCAGCGGCAGCATCCCGATCGAGGCGTGCTCGGCGGCGTGCAGCGCACCGGGCAGGCGCAGGACGTCTCCGAGGACCCCCTCGGCGACGTCCTCGTCGAGGGTCCACCAGACGGCCCGGGTCCGCAGCCGGCGTTCCGGGAGGTCCAGCGGACGTTCGCCGATGACGGTCCCGGAGCCGACGAGCCGGCGCAGGAAACCCGTGACCTGGCTGGACACCTCGACCACCCCGGAGGAGATCGTGACCGGCCCGGCGCGGTGGGTCCCGTCGACGGCGAGGACCCGGACGTCGGAACTCGACCGGGCGTGGGTGGTGTAACCGGGTTCGGGTTCCGGGTGCACGGTCGCGAGGCCGTCCTCGAGGTCGAGGTGGTCCACGACGTAGGTCCGTCCCTGGTGCACGTGGACGGCCCCGTCGTGGACCTGGGAATCGGCCGAACTCGCCTCGATCGTCCCGAGGACCCGGCCGGTGCGTTCCTCGACGATCCGTACGCTGCCACCCGCGCCGCGCAGGTCGGTGAGGTCGCAGGCACGGTCGCGTCGGGTCCAGTACCAGCCGTTCACCCTGCGCCGCAACAGACCTCGTCGCACCAGGAGGTCGACGACGTCGCGGGCGACGGGGGAGAAGAGTTCCAGGTCGGCTTCGGTCAACGGCAGTTCCTGCGCCGCCGCGGCCAGGTGGGGGGCCAGGACGTAGGCGTTGTCGGGGTCGAGCACCGTCGCCTCCACGCCGACGCCGAACAACGACTCCGGGTGGTGCGCGAGGTAGGTGTCCAGGGGGTCGTCCCGGCAGACGAGGACCCCGAGCGCGGGGTTCCCCCGACGCCCCGCACGACCGACCTGCTGCCAGAACGAGGCTCGCGTGCCCGGCCACCCGGCGACGAGGACGGCGTCGAGGCCGGCGACGTCGACGCCGAGTTCGAGGGCGTTGGTGGTCGCCATGCCGACGACCCGTCCGGAACGCAGACCCTCCTCCAGCACCCGGCGGTCCTCGGGGAGGTACCCGCCGCGGTAGGCGAGCACCCGCTCGCCCAGCGACGGGTCGACCTCGGCGAGGCGACGCCGGGCCCCGGCCGCGACGGACTCCGCCCCGGCCCGGCTGCGGACGAAGGCCAGCGTCCGGACCCCGTCGGCGACGAGGTCGCCCAGCAGGTCGGAGGTCTCGGCCGTCGCGGTCCGGCGCGACGGCTCGGCGGGCTTCGACCCGTCGGGGCCCGCCGGCGCGGCGCGCAGCGGCGGTTCCCACAGCGCGACCGAGACCGGCGGCCGGGCGGAGGTGTCCTCGGCCACGACGTGGACGTCGACCCCGGTGAGCCGGCGGGCCGTCGTGGCCGGTTCGGAGACCGTGGCCGAGGCCAGCACGAAGACCGGTTCACTGCCGTAGCGCGCCGCGATCCGACGCAGCCGTCGCAGCACCGCGGCCGCGTGCCCGCCGAAGACCCCGCGGTAGGTGTGCAGCTCGTCGACGACCACGAAGCGCAACCTCCGCAGGAAGCTCGCCCAGTGCTCGTGCCCGGGCAGCACCGAACGGTGCAGCATGTCGACGTTGGTCAGGACCACGCCCGCGTGCTCGCGGATCCAGCGGCGCACCTCCGGCGGGGTGTCGCCGTCGTAGGTGCTGGTGATCGGCGCGTCCAGGCCCAGGGCGCGCAACCTCGCGTCCTGGTCGGCGGCCAGCGCCTTGGTGGGCGAGAGGTAGAGCGCGGTGGCGCCCTTGCCGTTGGGGGCGGCGGCCGCGGTGGCGCGCAGCGAGGTCAGCACCGGCAGCTGGAAGGCGAGCGACTTCCCCGACGCCGTCCCCGCCGAGATCACGGTCGAGCGCCCGGCCCAGACGGCGTCGGCCGCCTCGACCTGGTGGCGCCAGGGCAGCCCACCGGTTCCGCGTTCGAGGGCCGCCACGACCTCCGGGTCGGCCCACCCGGGCCACGGCAGCCGCTCACCGGTGCGCCCGGGGAGGTTCTCGACGTGGCGGACGCGGTCGCTGCGGACACCGGCGTCGAGCAGGTGCTGCCAGCGGGATTCCACGCCGCCAGTGTCCCCCCGATCGGCCCGGTCCCTGGGCGAGGCACTCCCCGGGGGGACGACGTGGCCGAAGTTGGACAAGCTGCTCACGGAGCGCGATGGTTGAATGCACGGGAGGGCAGCGCACGACGGCCCTCGCAAGGCAGCCCAGAGCACGCACGTCTGCTCCGCGACCAGCGAGCATCAACCAGCAGCGAGGAGGGTCCCAGTGGACCTGTCGGTGACCAGCCGCGAGGAGAGCGGCCGGACTGTCGTCGAGGTGTCCGGCGAGATCGACGTGTACACGGCACCGACCCTGCGCGAGCGGTTGAACGAACTCGTCGGGGCCGGCCACCACCACCTGGTGGTGGACATGGAGGGTGTCGAGTTCCTCGACTCCACCGGGCTCGGTGTCCTCGTCGGAGGCCTCAAGCGGGTCCGTTCGCACGACGGCTCGCTGCACCTCGTGTGCCAGCGCGAGAAGATCCTCAAGGTGTTCCGGATCACGGGCCTGACCAAGGTCTTCCCGATCCACGACACCGTGGCCGACGCGATCGCCGCCTCGTCGGCGACGGACGAGGCCAACGCCTCGTCCTGACCGAGCAAGCCCCGGATCCCCTCGAGCAACAGGAATCGTCGAACCCGTGCCCACCGTCACCCTGCGGTTCTCGCCGCTCGCCGAGCACGTACGCACCGCTCGGCTCGTGGCGGTCTCCGTGGCCCGGCGGGCCGGGTTCGGCGAGAACCAGCTCGACGAGATCCGGATCGCCATCGGCGAGGCGTGTGCGCGCGCCGTCGCCGGTGGCACCCGGACCTCCGCCCCGCCCGTCGGTCTCGTCGACATGCGGTTGTGCGACGACCAGGACCGCCTCGACGTGACGGTCGTGCAGTGCGACGCGCACGGTGAGCCCCTGCCCGACACGGGGTCCGACCTCTCCGAGACGGACTCCCTCTCGTTGGCGCTGATGGCCGGCATGGCCGACACCAGCGAGCAGACGGCGTCCGCGGACGGTGTCGCCCTCAGCTGGACCCGTCAGGCCGTCGAAGGCCCCGGGCACTACGCGCACTGACGCGCGTCGTCCCTTCCGCCGTGCCCTCGTGCGCGCGGTGACCTCACGCCCGAACCGCACGCCTCTCGCCGACGCCGTGATCATCGGCGATCGCAGGGTGTAGCACTCTCGGCGGTGCGGCCCTACGCTGCGTGTCAAGGTCATCACACGTCGAGGAGGACGGATGCCCCCCACCGTGCCCGTGAACCTGTCGAGTTCCGCGCAGAGCATCGCGATCGCTGTCGCGGTCGTCGCTGTCCTGTCGCTGGTCGCCGCCTGGGTCTTCCGACGACAGGTGCTGGAGGCCGGCGAGGGCACCGAACGCATGCAGGAGATCGCTGGTGCCGTGCAGAACGGCGCCGCGGCCTACCTGCGGCGGCAGTTCCGCACGCTGGTCTGGTTCGCCGTGGCCGTGCTGCTCCTGCTGCTGGCCCTGCCCGCCGACGGCTGGGACCTGCGCATCGCCCGCAGTGGCGCCTTCGTGCTGGGTGCGGTGTTCTCGGCGGCCATCGGCTACCTCGGGATGTCGCTCGCGGTGCGCGCCAACGTGCGCGTCGCGGCCGCGGCCCGCCAGGGCGTCGGGGGCCGGGAGACCGGCATGCGGATCGCGTTCCGCACCGGCGGTGTCGTCGGGATGACGACGGTCGGGCTGGGCCTGCTGGGCGCGTCGATCGCCGTCCTCGCCTTCGGCCCCGACGCCCCCACCGTCCTGGAGGGCTTCGGCTTCGGCGCCGCGCTGCTGGCGATGTTCATGCGCGTCGGCGGCGGCATCTTCACCAAGGCCGCCGACGTCGGTGCCGACCTCGTCGGGAAGATCGAGAAGGGCATCCCCGAGGACGACCCGCGCAACCCGGCCACCATCGCCGACAACGTGGGCGACAACGTGGGCGACTGCGCCGGCATGGCGGCCGATCTCTTCGAGTCCTACGCCGTCACGATCGTCGCCGCGGTCATCCTCGGCAGCACCGCCGTCGGGGAGGACGGACTCGTCCTGCCGCTGCTCATCCCGGCCATCGGGGCCATCACGGCGGCGCTGGGGGTCGTCCTGGTCCGGGCCCGGCCCGGGGTCAGCGGGCTCACCTCCATCCAGAACGGCTTCTACCTCTCCGCGGGCATCGCCCTGCTCGGTTCCGCGGTCGCGTGCTACGCCTACCTCCCCTCCCGCTTCTCCGGGTTCGCCGGCGCCGACGCCAGCGTCGCGGGCCTCAACGGCGATCCCCGGCTCATCGCCTCCGCGGCGGTGCTGCTGGGGATCCTGCTCGCGGTCCTCATCCTCTTCCTCACCGGTCACTACACCGGCACCGAGTCGAAGCCCACGCGCGACGTCGCGAACGCGTCGACGACGGGTGCGGCGACCGTCCTGCTCTCCGGGATCGGTCTCGGACTGGAGTCCGCCGTCTACACGACCCTCGTCATCGCCGGAGCCGTGTTCTTCGCCTTCGTCCTCGCCGGCGGGGTCCTCGCGCTGGCGATGTTCCTGGTGGCGCTGGCCGGGTGCGGGTTGCTGACCACCGTGGGGGTCATCGTCGCGATGGACACCTTCGGGCCGGTCAGCGACAACGCCCAGGGCATCGCCGAGATGAGCGGAGACGTCGACGAGGAGGGGGCCGCGGTCCTCACCGAGCTCGACGCCGTCGGCAACACCACCAAGGCGGTCACCAAGGGGATCGCCATCGCGACCGCGGTGCTCGCCGCGACGGCGCTGTTCGGCTCCTACCAGGACGCCGTCCTCACCCGGATCAACGAGGTCGCGGTCGCGATCGAGACCCCGTCGCAGTACCTGCAGCGCACCATCGGCGACTTCAGCGTCTCGACGCCGACGACGCTGGTCGGGGTCCTGCTCGGCGCGGCCGTCGTGTTCCTCTTCGCGGGTCTGGCCATCAACGCCGTCGGCCGCTCCGCCGGGGCGGTCGTCCTCGAGGTCCGGCGGCAGTTCGCCGAGCACCCCGGGATCATGGACGGGACGGAGAAGCCCGACCACGGCCGGGTCGTGGACCTCTGCACCCGTGACGCCCTGCGTGAGCTCGCGACGCCGGGCCTGCTCGCCGCCTTCGCCCCGATCGCCGTCGGCTTCGGACTCGGGGTCGCCCCGCTGGCCGGTTTCCTCGGCGGCGCGATCGGGGCGGGGGTGCTGATGGCGGTCTTCCTCGCGAACTCCGGTGGGGCCTGGGACAACGCCAAGAAGCTCGTCGAGGACGGGTTGCACGGCGGGAAGGGGTCCGCGGCGCACGAGGCGACCGTCATCGGCGACACCGTCGGCGACCCGTTCAAGGACACCGCCGGGCCCTCGATCAACCCGCTCATCAAGGTGATGAACCTCGTCGCCCTGCTCATCGCCCCGGCCGTCGTGACGTTGTCCATCGGGGCCGACGCGAACGCCTGGCTGCGCTACGGGATCGCGGTCGTGGCGACGGTGATCATCGTGGCCGCGGTCGCCGTCAGCAAGCTCCGGCAGGTCGACATGGCCGCTCCCACGGGCTCCGCAGCGGACCTGGACCTGCGCACCCAGGAGAACGTCGAACGCCTGCCTTGAGGCGGGTGCGGCAGACTCGCCCGACGTGAGCACTCCCATCACCGACCCCCGCGTCCTCGTCGCCGACCTGCGGGCGGACCTGCAGGCCGCGAACTACACCGTGGACGGGGTCGGTGCGCTCGTCGGCGACGTCGCCTCGGCGGCGCTGGACCGGGAGCAGTCCCTGCCTGCGCTGCGGGCGACGGAGGGGTCGAGCGATCCCGCGGCCGTCCTGCTGCGGGTCACGACCCTCGGGCGGGCCGTGACCCGGGCCGCCCTGGACGCGGCGCTGCCGCGGACCGGGACCGCCGGGGCCGAACGGCTCGGGCTGGTCCGGGCCGCGGGCCCGGGCCCCGACGACGAGGTGAAACCCCTCGTCGACCTCCGGCCGTACTCCGTCGACGACGCCCTGCCCGGCGGTGGGAGCACCGCGCACTGGTGGCTGGTCAGCGACCTCGGGGAGCTCGCGACGGGGGAGGCGCTGTCCGCCGACCACGTCCTGGGCGTCGGCGGCGCGTCGCTGACGCTGGCCTCGGCGACGATCCGCACCCCGGTCGAGCGCGTCCTCGACCTCGGCACCGGCTGCGGCATCCAGGCGCTGCACGCCTCCCGGCACGCCCGCCGGGTCACGGCCACCGACACCTCCGAGCGCGCGCTCGACCTCGCCGCCGTCAACGCCGCGCTCAACGAGGTCGCCCTCGACCTGCGCCAGGGCTCGCTCTTCGACCCCGTCGAGGCGGGGGAGCGGTTCGACCTCGTCGTCTCCAACCCGCCGTTCGTCATCACCCCGCGCACCGACGCGGTGCCGACCTACGAGTACCGCGACGGCGGGATGCCGGGCGACTCCCTCGTGCAGCGCCTGGTCGGCGGGGTGGGCGAGGTGCTCGCGCCGGGCGGCGTCGCGCAGCTGCTGGGCAACTGGGAACTGCACGACGGGCAGAGCTGGTCCCAGCGCCTGGAGGAGTGGCTGGCGGGGACCGGGCTGGACGCCTGGGTCGTCCAGCGCGAGGTCGCCGACCCGGCGCTGTACGCCGAGACGTGGATCCGCGACGGCGGGCAGAAGTCCGGGCCCCGCTTCGACGAGCTGTACACGGCCTGGCTCGACGACTTCGCCGCCCGCGGGGTCACCGGGGTCGGGTTCGGGGTGCTGACGCTGCGCCGGCCGCTGCGCTCCGGGGCCCCGCTGCGCCGCTTCGAGGAGAACTTCGCGACGCTCTCCGACCCGCTGGGCGAGGTGTTCGCGGCCGGGCTGGCCGTGCACGACCGCCTCGCCGGGCTCGCCGACCCGGACGACCTCGGTGACCTCACCCTCCAGGTCGCGCCCGACGTCACCGACGAGCGCTTCCACACCCCCGGGGACCCCGACCCGCGGATCGTGCTGCTGCGCCAGGGCGGCGGACTGCGCCACGTCGCGCAGGTCGACGGCGACCTCGCGGGACTCGTCGGGGCCTGCGACGGGGAGCTGACCGTGGGCCAGATCACCGCCGGGCTCGCCGTGCTGGGGGAGGAGGCGGTCGGCGAGGTTCGCACCCGCCTCTACCCCCGCGTCCGCGACCTGATCGCCGACGGGATCCTGCTGCTGCCCTGAGGCGGTCGGGGGCCGGGTCGGGTTCGGGTCGTGGACTCGACGCGACGAACCTAGCGGCGCGTGGAGTCCACGACCCACCCCCGGAGGGCGCGGGACGAGCGCCGGTTGCGGGGGACGCGACGCGGCGTGCGACATTGTCAGCGCGCTCGTTCGATGCACGGAGTGGCAGCACGGCGTGCGAGAGTGCACAGGGTGTGACGGCCCGGCGGGCCGCGCCCGGCACCCGAGCAGGGTGGACGAGAAGTCGAAGGTGAGAGGCAGGACCAGTGGCGGGCAAGTCCCAGGGAACGCGAGCGTCCGGCGACGGACTGCGCCGACTGGTGATCGTCGAGTCGCCGAGCAAGATCGACAAGATCTCGACGTACCTCGGGCCGGGTTACCAGGTGGAGGCCAGCTACGGCCACATCCGTGACCTCCCTCAGCCCTCCCAGCTGCCCGACGACGTCAAGAAGGGCCCGTACGGGAAGTTCGCGGTCGACGTCGACCACGGCTTCGAGCCGTACTACGTCGTCGACGACGACAAGAAGAAGAAGGTCAACGAGCTCAAGCGCGCCCTCAAGGACGCCGACGAGCTCATCCTCGCCACCGACCGCGACCGCGAGGGCGAGGCCATCGCCTGGCACCTCGTGCAGGCCCTCGAACCGCGCGTCCCCTACCGCCGCATGGTCTTCGGCGAGATCACCCGCGAGGCGATCCAGCAGGCCGTCGGCGAGCTGCGCGACATCGACGACCGCATGGTCGACGCGCAGGAGACCCGCCGCATCCTCGACCGCCTCTACGGCTACGAGCTCTCGCCCGTGCTGTGGCGCAAGGTCCGCGCGGGGCTCTCCGCCGGCCGCGTCCAGTCCGTCGCGACCCGCCTCTGCGTCGAGCGCGAACGCGAGCGGATGGCGTTCGTCGCCGCGAGCTACGCCGACGTCACGGGCACCTTCACGGCCGACGACGGCGCGTTCGGGGCCCGCCTGTCCAGCCTCGACGGCAAGCGCGTGGCCACGGGCCGCGACTTCGGCGACGACGGCCGGCTCAAGAGCCAGAACGTGGCGCACCTCGACGTCCCCGCCGCCCAGGCCCTCGTCGACGGTCTCGCCGGCGCGAGCTTCGCCGTGCGCGGGGTGGAGGAGAAGCCGTACACCCGCCGTCCGGCGGCGCCGTTCATCACCTCCACGCTGCAGCAGGAGGCGTCGCGCAAGCTGCGCCTCAACGCCCGCCAGGCCATGCGCACCGCGCAGGGCCTCTACGAGCGCGGCTACATCACCTACATGCGTACCGACTCCATCCAGCTGTCCTCGCAGGCGCTGTCGGCGGCCCGGGCGCAGGCGCGGGAGCTCTACGGCAACGAGTACGTGCCGGAGCAGCCGCGCGCGTACGCGTCGAAGTCGAAGAACGCGCAGGAGGGCCACGAGGCCATCCGTCCCGCGGGGGAGACGTTCCGCACCCCCGCGCAGGTCTCCGGTGAACTGCGCGGCGACGACTTCCGGATGTACGACCTGATCTGGAAGCGCACCGTCGCGTCGCAGATGCAGGACGCCCGTGGCACCACCGCGACCGTCCGCCTCGGCGCCACCACGGCCGACGGCCGCGACGCCGAGTTCTCCGCCTCGGGCACGATCATCACCTTCCGCGGTTTCCTCGCCGCCTACGAGGAGGGTCGCGACCAGACCCGCGACGCGGACACCGACAGCGGTGACGACGACCGTCGCCTGCCCCAGGTCAGCGCGGGGGACGCCCTGCGCGCCTCCGACCTCGCGACCGCCGGGCACGAGACCTCCCCGCCCGCCCGCTACACCGAGGCGAGCCTGGTGAAGGCGCTGGAGGAGAAGGGGATCGGGCGTCCCTCGACCTTCGCCTCGATCATCTCGACCATCGTCGACCGCGGCTACGTGCAGTACAAGGGCAACGCCCTGGTGCCGATGTGGCTGGCGTTCGCGGTGACGCGCCTGCTCGAGGAGCACTTCCCCAAGCTCGTCGACTACGACTTCACGGCCGAGATGGAGAACGACCTCGACGCGATCTCGCGCGGTGAGGCCGAACGCGTCGACTGGCTGACGAAGTTCTACTTCGGTGCCGACGGCCCGGCCGGCGGCGTCGTCGCGACCCCGCCGAACCCGGACGGGTCCAGCGGCGGCGCGACCGCGCTCAACGGCATCAAGGGCCTCGCCGACGACCTCGGGGCGATCGACGCCCGCGAGATCTCGACGATCCCCATCGGTGAGGGCATCGTCCTGCGGGTCGGGCGCTACGGCCCCTACCTCGAGGGCCCGGACCGCGAGACCGGGGAGCTGCTCAAGGCCTCCGTCCCCGAGGACATCGCGCCCGACGAGATGACCGTCGACAAGGCCTACGAGCTGCTCACGACGCAGTCCGAGGGCGACAACGTCCTGGGGCAGGACCCGGAGTCGGGGCGCACGATCGTGGCCCGCGTCGGCCGCTACGGCCCCTACGTCACCGAGCTCGTCGAGGACGAACCCGCGCCGGAACCACCGGTCGAGGGGGCGCCGAAGAAGCGCGCGGCGAAGAAGGCCGTGAAGGCGAAGCCGCGCACGGGGTCGCTGTTCAAGGACATGTCGGTGGAGTCCGTCACCCTCGAGCAGGCCCTCCAGCTGCTGTCGCTGCCGCGCGTCGTCGGTGCCGACCCCGAGTCCGGTGACGAGATCACCGCGCAGAACGGCCGCTACGGCCCGTACCTGAAGAAGGGCACGGACTCCCGGTCGCTGGAGTCCGAGGACCAGATCTTCTCGATCACCCTGCCCGAGGTCCTCGCGATCTACGCCCAGCCGAAGATGCGCCGCGGCCAGGTCGCCAAGCCCCCGCTCAAGGAGCTCGGCGCGGACCCCGAGTCCGGTCAGCCCATCGTGATCAAGGACGGCCGCTTCGGCCCGTACGCGACGGACGGCACCACCAACGCCACCCTGCGCAAGGACGACGACCCCGAGACGGTGACGCTGGAACGCGCCGCCGAGCTGCTCGCCGAGAAGCGGGCCAAGGGGCCGGTCAAGAAGACCGCACGCAAGACGGTGGCCAAGAAGACGACCGCGAAGAAGGCCGCCACGAAGACCGCGGCCACGAAGACCGCGGCGAAGAAGACCGCTGCGAAGAAGACCGTCGCCTCCGACGTCTGACGCCTCCTCCCGATCGGTGATCTCGCTGGGAATCCCGGCAAGATCACCGATCGGGGTGTGGCCGGTGGCCGGGGGGTGTCGGAGGTGGCGCTTACCCTGACGACGTGACTGAGACCGCGGCGCCCGACACGGCGGTTCCGAACCACGACGTCCGGGCGTTGCTGCGTCAGTACCCCGACTTCCGCCGCATGTGGCTCTCGCTCATGCTCTCCAGCTTCGGCGACTGGCTGGGCATGCTGGCCAAGCTGGGCACGGCCGCCGGGCTGACGGTGGGGAACTCGACCCAGACCAGCGTCGCCGTCTCGACGGTCTTCATCCTCCAGCTGGCGCCGGCCGCCCTCCTCGGGCCGCTGGCCGGAGCGTTGGCCGACCGCCTCGACCGGCGGGCGACGATGGTCGTCGGTGACGTGCTGCGCTTCGGGCTGTTCATCTCCATCCCCATCGTGGGCAGCCTCACCTGGCTCTTCGTCGCGACGCTGCTCATCGAGCTGGTGACGCTGTTCTGGGGCCCGGCCAAGGACGCGACGGTGCCGAACCTGGTGCCGAAGGAACGCCTCGAGGTCGCCAACCAGATCAGCCTCGTCGCGACCTACGGCTCCGCCCCGGTCGCCGGGCTCGCCTTCATCCTGCTGACGCTGCTCACCGGGGTCCTGGACAACGCCCTGCCCTTCCTCGCGGGCAACCAGTCGAACCTCGCGATGTACGTCAACGCGTTCACCTTCCTCATCGCCGCGGTGGTCATCTGGCGCCTGGACATCCCGCCGCGCCCGCCGCGTCCGCGCGAGGGCGGGCTCGCCCCGACGCTGGGCCGCGACATCGTCGAGGGCTGGAAGTTCGTCGGGGGGTCCCCGCTGCTGCGCGGCCTCGTCTTCGGGATGCTCGTCGCCTTCGGCGCCGGCGGGGTCGTGCTCGGGCTCGGCCGGGCCTTCGTGACCGGGCTCGGCGCGGGTGACCCGGGCTACGGCGTCGTGGTGATGGCCGTCTTCGCCGGCGTCGCGCTCGGGGTCTGGCAGGGGCCGCGCTGGCTGTCCGGGCTGAGCCGCCGGCGCACCTTCGGGCTCGCGCTCTCCGCGGCCGGGGTCGCCCTCGTGCTCGTCGCCCTCGTCGGCAACATCGTCGTCGCCTCCCTCTTCGTCGTCGCGCTGGGGCTGTTCACCGGGCTCGCCTACGTCTCGGCGTACACGCTGCTCGGCCTCGAGGTCGACGACGACGTCCGCGGCCGGACGTTCTCCTTCGTCGGCTCCAGCACCCGCGTCGTGATCATCGCCGTCATGCTCGTCGCCCCGTGGGTGGCGCGCTTCCTCGGCGACCGCACGATCGCCCCCAGCGCGCACTGGTCGGTGACGTACTCGGGCGCCTCCCTCGCGATGGCCGTCGCCGGCGTGATCACCGGGATCGCCGGGTTCGTCTCGCTGCGCCAGATGGACGACCGGCGCGGCACCAGCCTCTGGGCCGACCTCCTCGACGCCTTCCGGCGCGGGGAGACGCCCGCCCTCGACGCCCCCGCCCACACGGCGCGCACCGGTGGCGGGTGCTTCGTCGCCTTCGAGGGCGGCGACGGGTCGGGCAAGACGACCCAGGCGAGGTTGCTCGCCGAGTGGCTGCAGGACCTCGGCCACGAGGTCGTGATCACCCGTGAACCCGGCGGCACGGCCACCGGTCGGGAGCTGCGCGAGGTCCTGCTCAGCCACCGCGGGGACGAGCAGCCGCTGAGCCCGCGCGCCGAGGCCCTGCTCTTCGCCGCCGACCGCGCCCAGCACGTCGCGGAGGTCGTCCGGCCCGGGCTGGCCCGCGGGGCGGTCGTGCTGAGCGACCGCTACGTCGACTCCTCCCTCGCCTACCAGGGCGCGGGTCGCGACCTGCCCGCCCACGAGGTCGAGCGGCTGTCGGGCTGGGCCACCGAGGGCCTGCTGCCCGACGTCACCGTCGTCCTCGACGTCGACCCGGTCACCGCCGCCGCCCGCCGGGCCGGGCGCGCCGCCGACGACCGGATGGAGGCGGAGTCGCAGGCCTTCCACGCCCGGGTGCGCGAGCAGTTCCTGCTGCTGGCCGCCCGCGACCCCGGGCGCTACCTCGTGCTCGACGCGACCGCCTCGCCGGGAGCCGTGCAGGAGAAGCTGCGCACCCACCTCGCGACCCGGCTGCCCGCACCGGCCAGGGTGGCCGCGCGGTGAGCGTCTGGGACGACGTCGTCGGGCAGGGCCCGGCCGTCGAGGTCCTCGCCCGGGCGGCGCTCGCCGCCCGTCGAGGGACCAACGGGATGACCCACGCCTGGCTGCTCACCGGCCCGCCGGGGTCGGGGCGGTCCACCGCGGCGCGCGCCTTCGCGGCGGCGCTGGAGTGCGAGGACCCGGTCGAGATCGGCTGCGGAGTGTGCAGCGGCTGCCGGACGGCGCTGGCCGGGTCGCACGCCAGCGTCACGGTCTTCACGACCGAGCACACCTGGATCCGCCGCGAGAACGTCGAACCGCTGATCCAGACCGCCCAGCGCCGTCCGTCGGTGGGGCGCTGGCGGGTCATCGTCATCGAGGACGCCGACCGGCTCAACGAGACGTCCGGCAACGTCCTGCTCAAGACCATCGAGGAACCGCCGCCGCAGACGGTGTGGCTGCTCTGCGCGCCGGCCGTCGACGACGTGCTGCCGACGATCCGCTCGCGCTCGCGGCACGTGCCGCTGCGGATCCCGCCCGCCGACGCCGTCGCGGAGCTGCTGGTGCGCCGCGACGGGATCGACCCCGTGATGGCCGCCTTCGCGGCCCGCGCCGCGCAGAGCCACGTCGGCCTGGCCCGGCGCCTGGCCCGCGACGAGGGCGCCCGCATCCGGCGGCGCGAGGTCCTGCGGTTGCCGCAGCGGCTGCGCGGGGTGGGCGACGCCGTCGTCGCGGCCGGGGAGCTCGTCGAGGTCGCGGCCGAGGAGGCCGGCTCCTCGACCACCGAACGCGACGCCCAGGAGAAGGCGAACCTGCTGCGGGCCCTCGGCGCCGACGGCGTCGCGACCGTCCCCCCGGCCGTGCGGGCCCAGGTCCGTCAGCTCGAGGAGGACCAGAAGCGGCGGGCGCGCCGGCACCAGACCGACGTCCTCGACCGCTCGCTCGTCGACCTGCTCGGCCTGCTGCGCGACGTCCTCGTCGTGCAGCTCGGGGCCCCGGTGGACCTGGTGAACTCCGACATGACCGGCGAGATCCGCTCGATGGCCGAGGGCTCGACCCCCGAGGACACCCTGCGCCGGGCCGACGCGGTGCAGCTCGCGCGCGAGCGGCTGGCGCAGAACGTCGCCCCGCTGCTGGCGATCGAGGCGCTGGCGCTGAGCCTGCGGGCACCGAACCGCTGACCCGGCCCGTCCCGTACGGTGGGAACACCATGCGCAGCACCCGAGGAGTTCTGCCGCGCCGGGCCGCGGTGCCCCTCGCCGTCGTCCTGCTGGCCGGGTGCTCGGCCTTCGGCGGCTCCAGTCCGCAACCCTCCCCGGTGGGCACGGCGTCCAGCGTCGCGAGCGAACCTGCGACCGACCCGTCGCTGGCGGCCTTCTACGACCAGGACCTGCAGTGGGCCGACTGCTCCGGCGGGTTCCAGTGCTCGCAGCTGACCGTCCCGCTCGACTACGCCGCCCCGCAGGGCGCGACGATCTCGCTGGCCGTCGTGCGGTTGCGGACGGCGGCCAAGGGTGACGACCGGCTGGGTTCGCTCGTCCTGAACCCGGGCGGGCCGGGCGCCTCCGGCGTCGAGTACGCCCGCGCCGCCGAGAACGTCACCTCCGACGCCGTCCGCAACCACTTCGACGTCGTCGGCTTCGACCCCCGCGGGGTGGGGACGTCGGCGCCCCTGCAGTGCCTGCCCGACAGCGCGATCGACCGGTTCCTCGCCACCGACCCCACCCCGGACGACCCGACCGAGGTGGCCGCGCTGGGCGAGCAGACGACCGCGCTGGGCGCCGGGTGCGCGGCCGCGGGGGAACTCGCCGCGCACGTCGACACCCGCTCCGCGGCGAAGGACATGGACGTCCTGCGCGCCGCCCTCGGCGACGACAAGCTGAACTACCTCGGCAAGTCCTACGGCACCTACCTCGGCGACTGGTACGCCGAGCTGTTCCCGCAGCGCGTCGGCCGGTTCGTGCTCGACGGGGTCCTCGACCCCGCGCTGAGCAGCGTGCAGGTCAACGCGGGACAGGCCGCCGGGTTCGAGGTGGCGTTGCGCTCCTACGTGCAGGGGTGCCAGGACGGCGACGACTGCCCGCTGACCGGCAGCGTCGACGACGGTGTCGCGCAGGTCCGCGCGTTCCTCGACGCCCTCGACGCGAAGCCCCTGCCGACGAGCTCGAAGCGGGACCTGGTGCAGGGGCTCGGCTACCTCGGCGTCGCCTACCCGCTCTACGCGGAGTCGTTGTGGCCGCAGCTCTCGGCCGCGCTGAAGAGCGCGTTCGCGGGGGACGGGACGGCGCTGCTGACCCTCGCCGACGCCTACGCCCACCGCGGCGCGAACGGTGCCTACCTCGACAACTCCAGCACGGTCATCTACGCCGTGAACTGCCTGGACCGCGACGACGCCGAGACGCTGCCGCAGGTCGAGGCGACCGCGGCGCAGTTCGCGGCGACGTCGCCGACGTTCGGACCGTTCCTGGCCTGGGGCGGTCTGGCCTGCACGAACTGGCCCATCGCCCCCGTGGGGGAGGCCCGCGCGCTGCACGCCGAGGGGGCCGGTCCGATCCTCGTCGTCGGCACCACGCGGGACCCGGCCACGCCGTACCGGTGGGCGCAGAACGTCGCGGGCGAGCTGTCCTCGGGGAGGCTGCTGACCTACGACGGCGACGGGCACACCGCCTACGGCATGGGGTCGAAGTGCATCGACGCCGCCGTCGACACCTACGTCGTGTCCGGTGTCCAGCCGGACGAGGGCACGACCTGCTCCTGACCCGACCTCGACCCCGACTGCGCGGCGGCTACGACCCGTGGCGCGATCGGCCGCGACGTTCGGCCCACGACACCGCGCCGGTGGACACCTACCGTGACGAGGTGACCGCAACGAACCTCTCCGTCGGGTTCGGCGTCCCGGGACGTTGGGGGCGCGCGCTGCGGATCACCGGTGACGTGCTCGTCGTCCTGGTCTGCTGGAGCCTCGGGGCCGTGCTCATCGGGGTCGGTCTGGACGAGGCCCCGGGGCAGCGGGCCGACGGCTGGATCGCCCTCGACGCGCTGCTCGGCCTCGTCTGCACGCCGTTGCTGTTCCTGCGACGGCGCCGGCCGGTGCTGGTCGCCGGCGTGCTCGTCCTGGCCTCGGTGCTCTCCCTGGCCGTCGCGGTCGCCTCGGTGGTGGCGGTGTTCTCGGTGGCCGTCCGTCGCCGCTGGCCGACCGCGGCCACCGTCACGGCGGCGTCGGCGGCGGCCGGGCTGACCCAGTCGGCGCTGTGGCCGGACCCCGACCTGGCCTGGTGGCTGCTGGTGCTCAGCCAGGTCGGGATCCTGCTGCCGGTGCTGGCCTGGGGGATGTACGTCCGCAGCCGGCGGGAACTGGCCGCGTCCTGGCGCGAGCAGGCCGTCCGCGCCCGGGCGGAGCAGGAACTGCGCGCGGAGCAGGCCAGGACGGTCGAACGCTCCCGCATCGCGCGCGAGATGCACGACGTCCTGGCCCACCGGATCTCGCTGGTCAGCATGCACGCCGGGGCGCTGGAACTGCGGCTGGAGGGTTCCGGCGATCCCGAGGTGGTGAACTCGGCGGCGACGATCCGGCGTTCCGCGCACGCCGCGCTGGAGGACCTGCGCGACATCCTCGGGGTGCTGCGCCAGAGCGTGGAACCCGCGGCGGTCCCGCGGCCGCAGCCGACGCTGGCGGACCTCCCGGAACTCGTCGCGGAGGTCTCCTCGCTGGGGTTCACCGTCGACCTCGACGTCCGGTTGCCGGACCTCGCCCTCGTGCCGGAGGCGTTGGGTCGCACGGCGTTCCGCGTCGTGCAGGAGGCGCTGACCAACGTCCGGAAGCACACCTCGGGTCACCGCGTGCGCGTGCTGGTGGAGGGTCGACGCGGGCGGTCCCTGCTGGTCTCGGTGGTGGACCAGCCGCTGGGGTCCGGCCCGGTCCCCGTCGTCGTCGGCGCGGCGCCCGTCTCGGGTTTCGGACTCGTCGGTCTCGCCGAGCGGGTCGCGCTCGTCGGCGGCCGGTTGCGGTCGGGTCCGCTCGGCGCCGGGTTCGAGGTCTGCGCGCGGATGCCCTGGCCGCGGTAGTCCCCGCTGCAGTGGCCCTTGCCGGCTCGGGTCAGTCGTCGGTGTGCAGGTGGGTCCGCTCGCCGTCGCGGTCGAAGATCGACAGCAGTTCCAGGTCACCGGCGCCGGGGTCGACGCCGATCCGGTGCGGGGTCATGGTGTCGAACTCCGCGGCCTCGCCCGGGTTCACGAGGAACGTCCGGTCGCCGAGTTCCAGACGGGCCCGCCCGGCGAGGACGGTGAACCACTCGCGGCCGGGGTGGATCCGGGGTTCGCCGGCGGTGACGTGATCGGCGCTGATGCGGGCCTTCGCGACCGTCACCCCGGCGACGGCCCGTTCCCTCGACAGCAGCCAGGTGGTGACTCCGGGGCGGTGCTGGGGGAGTGCGCGGATGACCACGTCGTCGGTGCCGGTGGTGTCGACGAGGTCGTCGAGGGTGGTGTCCAGGGCCCGGGCCAGGGGGACGAGCTGGTCGAGGGCGATGCGGCGGTGACCGGTCTCGATCCGGCTGAGCGTCGAGGGGCTCATGAAGCAGCGGGCGGCGAGGGAGTCGAGCGACCAGCCCTTGGCCAAGCGCAGGCCGCGGATGCGCCCGCGGATGATCGCGTCGATGTCTTGCTCCATGCGCAAGACTCTATGCGCTGAACGCAGGACACGTCTACCGTGGCGGCATGGACCACCACGCACCCCACGGAACCACCCACGGGCACGGGCACGGTGAGCAGGAGTCGGTGCTCGACCTCGACGCGGAGGTCTTCGGCGCCCAGCTCGGCGAAGCCCTCGACCTCGTCCCCGTGACGACTCCGCGCCGCGTCGTCGACCTCGGCGCCGGGACCGGGACGGGGACCCGTCTGCTGCGGTCCCGCTTCCCCGACGCCCACCTCACCGCCGTCGACAACTCCCCCGGCATGGCGCAGCGGCTCCGGCAGCAGGGCTTCTACGTCCACGAGGCCGACCTCGACGCGGGGTTCCCGCCGCTGGGGCCGGTGGACCTGGTCTGGGCGTCCTCGTCGCTGCACCACGTCGCCGACCCGGCCGCCCTGCTGGCCGGAGTCCGCGCGGCGCTCGCCCCCGGCGGGGTGGTCGTCGTCCTGGAACTCGACGGCCTGCCGCGGTTCCTGACCGCCCCGGGTTTCGAGGACCAGGCGCACGCGGCCGCCGCCGCGGCCGGCTGGAACCACTACCCCGAGTGGCAGTCGGTGCTGGAGGCCACGGGGTTCTCGGTCACCCGCACGTCCCTGACCACCACCGCCCCCGACGGCCCGACGGCGCGCCGCTACGCACGGCTGTGGTTCGACCGGTTCTCAGCGGGTTTCGGGATGAGCCTGCAGGGTGATCCGGTCGAGTTCGCCCCCCGGGTCACCCGCACCGTCTGGGTCGCGGAGGTGGCCCGGTGACCCTCGACTGCGACGTCGTCGTCGTGGGGGCCGGCGCGGCGGGGACCTCCGGCGCGATCGCCCTCGCCCGCTCGGTGCGTTCCGTCGTCGTGGTCGACGGCGGTGAACCCCGCAACGGCGTCTCCGACCACGCCCACAACGTCCTCGGCCGGGAAGGGGTCCGGCCGCTGGACCTGCTCGCCGAGGGCCGGCGGGAGGCCGAGGGGTACGGGGTCCGCTTCGTCGACGACCGGGTCGTCGTCGCCCGGCGCGAGCACGACCGGTTCGAACTCGTCCTGCTCGGCGGGACGACCGTGCGCGCCCGGCGGGTGCTGCTGGCGTCCGGGCTCGTCGACGAACTCCCCGACGTCCCGGGGGTGCGGGAGTTCTGGGGCAGCAGCGTCCTGCACTGCCCGTACTGCCACGGCTGGGAGGTCCGCGGGCAGCGGATCGGGGTCCTCGGCAGCGGCCCGAACAGCCTGCACCAGACGTTGCTGTTCCGGCAGCTGTCGCCCGACGTGACGTTGTTCCAGCACACCTTGGACGACGTGCCGGAGGAGACCCGACGGCAGTTCGCGGCCCTCGGGGTCCGCGTCGTCCGCGGTGAGGTGCGCCGGGTGTCGGGCGCCGACGGGAACCTCGTCCTCGACCTGGGGGAGACGGCGGAGACCGTCCAGGCCCTCGTCGTCGCCCCCCGGTTCCGCGCCCGGGGCGACCTGTTCGCCCAGCTCGGTGGGGAACTCACCCCGCACCCGCTGGGGGAGTTCGTGCAGACCGGGACGGGGGGCGTCACCGACGTTCCCGGGGTCTTCGCCGCCGGGAACGTCACCGACCTGGGGGCGATGGTGGCCGCCGCCAGCGGTTCGGGGGTGCTCGCCGGCGCGGCGATCAACGGCGACCTCGTCGCCGAGGACGCGCGCGCCGCCGTCCCGGCGTGAGGAAACCGCTGGGTTCCCGGCCGGGTTCCTGGGAAGGTGGGCCGGTGCAGACGCAGTGGTTCGAACGGGACGACGTGGCCCTGGCGTACGAACACCGACCCGGCTCGGGGCCGCTCGTGGTGTTCCTGCACGCAGGGGTCGCGGACCGGCGCAGTTGGCGGGACGTGGTGCTCGACGGGACTCCCGACGGGACTCCCGACGGGACTCCCGACGGGACCGCGACGCTGACCTGGGACCGGCGGGGTTTCGGGGAGTCCGCCCCGGGCGGCACGGCGTTCAGCCACCTCGAGGACCTCCGGGCCCTGCTCGACGCCACCTCGCCGGAACCCGTGGTCCTCGTCGGGAACTCCATGGGCGGCGGCCTCGCGCTGGACGCGGCGCTGGAGTTCCCCGACCGGATCGCCGCCCTGCTGCTGATCGGGACGGCCGTGAGCGGTGCCCCGTCGCCGACGGTCGCGGACCTGGAACCCCGCACGCTCGAACTCGACGCCGCGGTGGACGCGGCGGTCGCGGCCGGTGACCTCGACCGTGCGGCGGAGTTCGAGGCCGAGCTCTGGCTCGACGGTCCGCTCGCCGCACCCGGCCGGGTCGGCGGGGTAGCGCGCGGGCTGTTCCTCGACATGGCCCGGACCGTCCTGCGCACCGGTGCCGCCGAGCACGGCGGTTCCGCCGTCGACGCCTGGTCCCGCCTCGGCGAGCTCGACCTCCCGGTGACGCTCGCGAGCGGTGACCTCGACGCGCGCTACCTGCAGACCCGCACCGAGGAGCTCGCCGAGCGGATCCCCGGGGCCGTGCGGGCGGAACTCCCCGGGACGGCGCACCTGCCGTCGCTGGAACGCCCCGACCTGGTCCGGGACCTGGTGCGGGGCGTCCTGCGACGGGTCGCTCAGAGGTAGGGACGCGTCGTCAGCTCGAGGTAGTGCCCGGCCGGGTCGAGGAAGTAGACCCCGTGACCGCCGTGCTCGGTGTTCGTCTCACCGGGCCGGGTGCGCTGCGGATCGGCCCAGTGCTCGCGTCCCTGCGCGAGGAGGCGGGCGTGGGCGCGGTCGAACAGCTCCTCGTCGACGAGGAACGCGTAGTGCTGCGGCTGGATGTCCTCCACGGGCGGTTCGGCGAACTGCAGCAGTACGCCGTCGGGCAGCAGCAGGTTGGTGAACGGCCCCCAGCTCGGGGCGTCGGAGAGTTCGATCAGGTCGCGCAGGAACGCCGCCGACGCGTGGCGGTCGCGGGCGGCGACGATGGTGTGGTTGAACGATGCGGGCACGGTGCGCTCCTCGGGTGGTCACGGCGATCGGGGTCGCCGGAGGAGGAGCTCGTGCGCGCGCCCCCGGACGGGGTCTGACCGGAACCTCCCAGCGACTCGGGGCCCTGAGGGCGCACTCGCGAAGCTAGCAGCGCCCGACCGGCGACGGAAGACGCGGTGGAGGTGAAGAGCACCCGGGGAGTCCTGTAAGCTCACTCACCGTGCCTGTGAGGGCGCTGCAGTTGAAGATGCCGCCTTAGCTCAGTCGGCCAGAGCGACGCTCTCGTAAAGCGTAGGTCCGGGGTTCGATTCCCCGAGGCGGCTCCCCGGAGGCCCGTCCCGCACCAGCGGGGCGGGCCTCTTGCCGTTCCCGGGCGGTGCGATCCTGAACCCACTGTGAGCCACCTCCTCGACCCCGCCGCCCACGCCGACAACTGGCTCTGGGCGCTCTGCGTGCTCCTCGCGACCGTGGTGGTCGGTGCGGTGCTGCCGGTCCTGCCGACGGGGGCGGCGGTGAGCGCGATGGCGGCCCTGGCCCACCACCGGTCCTGGGTCTCGCTGAGCGAGGTCGTCGTCGTCGGGGGAGCCGCCGCCTACGCGGGCGACCTGGTCCTCTACGCGGTGCTGCTCAAGGGGTCTCACACCCGGCTGGGCCGCTGGTTGCACCGTCGCGCGGGCGGGCTGGACGACCGGCTCGACGACCTCGGGGAGCGCCTCGCGCGCCACGACGTGGGGACGCTCACGACGTCGCGGCTGCTGCCGGGCGCGCGGATCCCGGTGATGGCCGCGGCCGCCGCGACGGAGTACCCGCTCGTGCGCTTCGCCGTCGCCAACGTCGTCCCGGTGGCCTGCTGGGCGCTCGCCTACAGCGCGATCGGCCTCGCCGGGCGCAGCGTCAGCGACCGCCCGTGGGTCGGGGCCCTCGTCGCGATCGCCTTCGGGGTCGCGGCCTCGGCTGTGGTCGGTCTCGTCCGGCGGCGGCGCGCCGGCTGACCCTCACCCCCGGGTCGTGCCCGAGGGGGAGCGCACCGCGCACTCGGCGTCGGGCAGTTCCGAGGGCGGCACCGGACGCGCGAACAGGAAGCCCTGTGCAGCGTCGCAGCTGGCGGCGAGCAGGGCGTTGAGCTGGTCGTCCTCCTCCACGCCCTCGGCCACCACGCCGAGGGAGAAGCTGTGGGCGGCGCTGATCAGCAGCCGCACCAGGTCGCCGTGGCCGGCCTCGGGGGAGGACACGAAGCTGCGGTCGATCTTCAGCACGTCCACGGGCAGCCGGGAGAGCTGACCGATCGAGGTGTAGCCGGTGCCGAAGTCGTCGATGGCGACCCGGACGCCGATCTCGCGCAACGAGCGGAGGTGCTCCAGCGCCTGCGGTTCGTCGACGAGGACGGTCTCGGTGATCTCGATCGTCAACCGGTTCGGGTGGATCCCGCTGCTGCTCAGGGCGTCCGCGACGTCGTCGAGCAGGTGTGCCTGGGCCAGGTGGCGCCCGGAGATGTTGACCGCGACGTCGAGCCCGGCGCGGTGGCCGCCCTCGGCGTCCCAGCGCACCAGCTGCCGGGTGGCCTCGGCCAGCGCCCAGCGACCGAGGTCGCAGACGAGCGAGGACGCCTCGGCGACGGGGATGAACGCGTCGGGCGGGACGAGGCCGTGCCCGGGGCGCTGCCAGCGGACGAGGGCCTCGACGCTCTTGGTCCGGCCCGTGGCGAGGTCCAGGACCGGCTGGTAGTAGAGGACGAGTTCGCCGGTCTCGAGACCGGTCCGCAACGCCTTCTCGAGTTCCGCGCGGGCCGAGATCTCGATCCGCAGCTCGTCGTCGAAGACCTCGACGACCCCGCGGCCCGCGTTCTTGGCCCGGTAGGCGGCGGCGTCGGCGTCGCGCAGCAGGAGGGTGGCGTCCAGCGCACCCGCCACGCCGACGGCGACCCCGATGCTGGCCCCGACCCGGACGTGCTGGGCCTGCGGCAGACCCTTCAGCGCGACGGGGGCGCTGACGGCCCGGATGAGGCGTTCGCCGAGGTCGACGAGGCCCTTCTCGTCCTCGACCCCCTCGACGAGGACGACGAACTCGTCGCCCCCGAGGCGGCACACGACGTCGCCGCCGCGGACGGTCTCGTGCATCCGCTGCGCGACGGTGCGCAGCAGTTCGTCGCCGGCGGCGTGACCGAAGCTGTCGTTGACGGCCTTGAAGTGGTCGAGGTCGACGAAGAGCAGCCCGACGCGACCGTGCGAGCGCGCCGCGCGGTACAGGGCGCGTTCGGTGAGGACGAGGGTCTGGGCGCGGTTGGGCAGTTCGGTGAGGGCGTCGTGCGCGGCCCGGTGGGCGAGGTCGGCCTCCAGCTGTTCGCGCTCGTGGAAGGCGGCGAGGACCTGGGTCACCGAGGCGTGCACGAACTCCCCCAGCGGACCGGGGACGGGGGTGCGCACGACCTCGCAGTCGAGGTCCCCGGCGGCGATCGCGGCGGCCTGGGCGCGGACCCGGCGCAGGCTGTCGACGGCCGCGGCCAGGCCCTGGGCGACGACGCGGACCTCCGCGGGGCCGGCCTCCACGACGTCGACGAGCTCGCCGGCGGCGACCGCCCGGGACTGCTCGGCGAGGTGACGCAGCGGACCCGCGATGGCGCGGCGGACGAGCAGCGTCCCGGCCAGCGTCACCGCGGTGACCGACCCGCAGAGCAGGAGCAGCTGGTGGTACTGGCGGGTGGCGTCGGTGGACTGCTCCTGCGCCTCGGCGACGACGACGTCCGCGACCCGGGTCAGGACCGCCCGCAGGTCCGCGTTCCGGGTGGCGGACGCGCGCGCGAGGGTCATCACGTCGGTCATCGTGGGGGAGGTCCCCGTGACGGCGACGGCCGTGAGGAGCGCGTCGACGTCGCGGGCCGCGTCGGAACCGGTCGCCGTGTCCCAGGCCCGCACGAGGGCGGGGTCGTCGCTCGTCTCGCGCACGTCCGCCGCGGCCTGCTGGTAGGCGCCCCAGACGCGGACGAAGTCGGGGCGGTCCATCGTGCTGGTCCGGGTGACGGTGCCGAGGTAGAGCGAGATCTCGTCGCCGGCGAGCGCCGCGGCGCGTGACACCCGCTGCAGCGTCAGCAGAGCCGTCGCGACGTCGCCCTCCAGCCCGAGGGCGCGGGCGTCGTGCAGGTGCTGGTCGACCTCGTGGCCGAGGGTCGAGACGAGGGTCTCGTAGAGCGGGAACCCGGTGTCGACGTCGGACGCGGTCGTGGTGCGGGCGGCGCGGAGGGCGAACGCGGTCGCGCGGGCCTGCGCCTCGGTGGTGGGCAGGGCGAGGGCGGCGGCGACGGCGGTGTCGGTGGCGGTCGTGCTCGCCGTCCGGTCCAGGGCCGGACCGCTGCGGTGTTCGAGCAGCGCGGCCTGGTTCGGGGTGATCCCGAAGGTGGCGAGGACGTGGGTCTGGGACAGCGCGGCCTCCCCCAGGACGGGGAGGACCTCCTGGGCCACGGCGCTGCGGACCGCGTCGAGGGCGATGGCCGCCCGGACCTCCGAGAGCGCGGTCTCGGCGTCCCGGGCGCGGGTGAGCCGGTCGTCGATGGCGACGCCGCCGACGGTGCTGAGGCCGACGACGGGCACGAGGACCAGGGTGAGCAGCATCGCCTGCAGCGACCGGCGCCGACGGGGACCCCGGGTGCCCCGGGTGCCGTGCGGCGGCGTGCGGGGCGTCGGCCGCGGGCTCGGAGGGGTCACGTCCGGCGTCTCGACCCGGCCGCCGACCGACCTGAGGATCGGCGGCCGAAACCACCCGGATGCTGCGTCCTGCCTAGAACCGCAACGGATCCGGGTTCTAGAAGGTCAGGGCTTGAGGAGGACCTTCAGCGCTCCGGTGCGCGCCGCGAGGACGTCGAGGGCCGCCTGGGCGTCGGCGATGTCGAACTCGTGGGTGATGAGCGGCGTCGGGTCCAGGACGCCGGTGGAGAACGCCCGGACGGCGTAGGCCCAGGCCCGGGTCGGGGCCCCGAAGACGGTCAGGACGTGGACGTTGCGCGACACCAGTTCCAGCGCGGACAGGTCGTCGGCGTCGGTGGCGGGGATGCCCGTCAGGACGACGCGACCGCCGCGGCGGGCCAGGCGGACGGCCGTGCGCGCGATGCCGGGGACACCGGCGGCCTCGATGACGGCGTCGAAGGTGGCGTCCAGCGTGGTGGCGTCACCGGTGTAGTGCGCGGCCCCGCAGGTCGCGGCGAGCTCGCGGCGCTCGTCGTTGTGGTGGACCACGGTGACCTCGCAGCCCGCGCCCTTGAGCAGCTGCACGCACAGCAGCCCCAGGGTGCCGGCGCCGACGACGGCCACCTTCGAACCGACGGTGACGTCGGCGAGCAGGACGGCCTCGGCCACGCAGGCGGCGGGTTCGATGCCGGCGGCGGCGCGCAGGTCGGCGCCCTCGTTCAGCAGGTGCAGGTAGCGCGCGGGCAGCGTGAGCCACGTGGCCCACCCACCGGAGAGGGTGAACCCGGTCTCCTCGTAGTCCTGCGGCCAGCCGTCGGTGTCACCGGCGACGGAGGCCGGGGTGCCCTCGGCGGTGCGGATGCCCTGGCCCACGACCCCGCGCCCGACGATCCCGTCGGGGACGCCCGCGCCGACGGCCACGACGGTGCCGGACCACTCGTGACCGGGGACGACGGGGTAGCGCACGAACTCCGCGGGCCGGGTTCCGGCGAACACCTCGCGGTCGGAGCCGCAGATGCCGCAGTAGGCGACCTGGACGAGGGCCTCACCCGGGCCGGGGTCCGGGACGGTCACGTCGTCGAGGAGTTCGAGGGTCCCGGGTTCGGTGATCCGGACCGCCCGGCCGGTGCGCTGCGTCATGGGGGCAAGTTACCGGGTCGGCGCTGCGCTCCGGCGACCGCGCGATCAGAGCGAGGGGTGGCCCTCGGCGCGCCGGATGACGTCGGTCAGCGCGGTCACGAGGCTCTGCGCCTCCGGCAGCGAGAGCTGCGCGATGTCGCCGATGAAGACGCGCGGGCCGAAGCGGCGCAGGACGGTCTGGCCGTTCTCGGCGTAGGCGAGGTCGGTGGACTCCAGGCGCACGGGGCAGGGACGTTCGGCGCCCTCGTCACCCTCGAGGGGGACCGTCTGGGCCTGGTAGCTGTGTAGCCAGCCACCCTCGACCTCGAGCCCGCGCGACGCCCAGGGCGGGGCGTCCCAGCGGATGACCTGGATCGAGTCGTCGGCCACCTGGGCCACGCTGTCCCCGGTGGGGGTGCGCTGGTCGTCCATCGACGCTCCACGGTTGAGTAGTAGGTGCTGAAGGTGATCCCAAGAAGGAGCAGACCGTGATCGTGCAATCGCAGAGCGTTGCTGGGTCAGCCTGCCAGACTCTTCACGATTCCGCCGCGTGTTCGTGACAACACTCTCAGTTGATCTCGATGACCGGGACCACCGCCGTGGAGGTGATGACGGGTTCCCGAGGTTGCCTCGGGGTTCGTCCCGGCGGCACCATCGGAGTGTGCTCCCGCGCCTGGTCGTCCTCGACCCCTTCTGGCCGGGCCGACGTCCGTACGTGTTCGACGGGTGGTGTCGACGCTCCTGAGAGCGCCCGCACCCCATCCGACCGAACTGAAGGACCCCTTGTGACCAGCGACAACGTTCCCGCCGTCGACCCGTCGACCTGGAGCTTCGAGACCCTCCAGGTCCACGCCGGGCAGAGCCCCGACCCCACCACCGGGGCCCGCGCGCTGCCGATTTACCAGACGACCAGCTACGCCTTCCGCGACACCGACCACGCCGCCGCGCTGTTCGGGCTCACCGAGGCCGGCAACATCTACACGCGGATCATGAACCCGACCCAGGACACCGTCGAGCAGCGCATCGCCGCCCTCGAGGGCGGGATCGGCGCGCTGCTCGTCGCCTCCGGGCAAGCCGCGGAGACCCTCGCGATCCTCAACATCGCCTCCGCCGGCGACCACGTCGTCGCCAGCCCCCGCCTCTACGGCGGCACGCAGAACCTCTTCCACCACACGCTGCCCAAGATGGGCATCACGGTGAGCTTCGTCGAGGACCCCGACGACGCGGCCTCGTGGGCCGCGGCCGTGCGCCCGGAGACCAAGCTGTTCTACGGCGAGACCATCTCCAACCCCGCCGGTGACGTCCTCGACCTCGAGGTCGTCGCGGGGGTCGCGCACGAGCACGGGGTCCCGCTGATCGTGGACAACACCATCGCCACGCCCTACCTGATCCGGCCCTTCGAGCACGGCGTCGACATCGTGGTCCACTCCGCGACGAAGTACCTCGGCGGGCACGGGACGTCCGTCGCGGGCGTCGTCGTGGACTCCGGGAACTTCGACTGGGCCGCCTCCGACCGCTTCCCCGGTCTCACCACCCCCGACCCCAGCTACCACGGGGTCGTCTTCACCGACGCCGTCGGGAAGGCCGCCTACCTCACCAAGCTGCGGGTGCAGCTGCTGCGCGACCTCGGCCCGGCCGTCGCGCCGTTCAACGCCTTCCTCATCGCCCAGGGGCTGGAGACGCTGTCGCTGCGGGTCGAGCGCCACGTCGAGAACGCCCTCGCGGTGGCGCAGTTCCTCGAGGCCCGCGACGACGTCCTCTCGGTGAACTACGCCGCGCTGGCGTCCTCGCCCTGGCACGCCCAGCAGCTCAAGTACGCGCCCAAGGGCTCCGGGGCCGTGCTCGCCTTCGAGATCGCCGGCGGCCTCCCCGCCGGGAAGGCGTTCGTCGACGCCCTCGTCCTGCACAGCCACGTCGCCAACATCGGCGACGTGCGCTCCCTGGTCATCCACCCCGCCTCCACCACCCACTCCCAGCTCACCCCCGAGGCCCAGCTCGCCGCGGGGGTCACCCCCGGCCTGGTCCGCCTCGCGGTCGGGATCGAGAAGCTCGACGACATCCTCGCGGACCTCCGCGTCGGGTTCTCCGCCGCTGCGGCCACCACGTCCCGGACCGCCTGACGCCCGCGCGTCAGGGACACTGGGACCGAGCAGGGGGGTCGAGCGGGAGTGGTGGTCGTCGACGTGGTGGGTACGCACGAACTCGTCCAGGAGGTGCCGGAGCAGGCGTCGCGGGCGCTGTCGTCGAAGGGGCCCCCGGCCTCGGGGGCGTGGCGCGAGGGCGACTTCGCCGGCCACCGGCGCTTCGCCGACGTCGGGGACCTGCCGCTGCAGCTCGGCGGTGTCCTGCCGCAGGTCCGGCTCGCCTACGAGACGTGGGGGACGCTGAACGCCGACGCCTCCAACGCCGTCCTCGTCGAGCACGCCCTCACCGGTGACGCCCACGTCACCGGTGAGGCCGGGCCCGGCCACCCGACCGCCGGCTGGTGGTCGACGCTCGTCGGGCCCGGCAAGGCCCTCGACACCGAGCGGTACTTCGTCGTCGCGGCCAACGTCGTCGGCGGCTGCCAGGGCTCGACCGGCCCCGCCTCCACCCGCCCCGGCACCGACCGGGCGTGGGGTTCGGCCTTCCCGCGGATCACCGTCGCCGACCAGGTCGCGGCCGAGGCCCGCCTGGCCGACGTGCTCGGCATCGCCCGCTTCGTCGCCGTCCTGGGCGGCTCCATGGGGGGCATGCGCTCGCTGGAATGGGCTGCGGCGCAGCCGGACCGCGTGGGCTCCGCCCTCGTCCTCGCGACCACGGCCGCCTCCGGGGCCGACCAGATCGGCGCCCAGAGCGCCCAGCTCGCAGCGATCCTCGGCGATCCGGGCTGGCGCGGTGGCGACTACCACGGCGCCCCGGACGGGCACGGCCCGCACGTCGGCCTCGGCCTCGCCCGCCGCCTCGCCCACCTGACCTACCGCAGCGCCGCCGAGCTCGACAGCCGCTTCGGCCGCTCCGCGCAGTTCGGCGAGGACCCGCTCGCGCCCCGCGAACCCGGCCGCTACGCCGTGCAGAGCTACCTCGACCACCACGCCGAGAAGCTCGTGCGCCGCTTCGACGCCGGCTCCTACGTCGCCCTCACCGACGCCATGAACACCTGGGACGTCGGCCTCGGGCGCGGCGGGACCGAGCAGGCGCTCGCCGCCGTCACCGTGCCGCTGGTCGTCGTGGCCGTCGACTCCGACCGGCTCTACCCCGTCGAGGACTCGCGCCGGATCGTCGCCGCGGCCCCCGCCGCCGTCGGGGGGCTGCGGGTGGTGACGTCGGTCTCCGGCCACGACGGGTTCCTGCTCGAGTCCGACCAGATCGCGCCGCTCGTCCTCGAGACGCTGGCCCTCGGCGCCCGCTGAGCCGGGCCCCGGGGCAGTGGCGTGTCTCAGCGAGTCGCGCTGAGCCGCACCGCGGGGAAGTCGAGCGGGACGGCCAGCCCGACGTTGAGGTAGTTGGTGAAGAGGTTCAGGGCCACGTGGGCCACGACCTCGACCACCTCCTCGTCGTCGAAACCGGCCGCGCGCAGGGCCTCGACGTCCTCGTCGCGGACCTGACCGCGGTTCTCGACGAGTTCGTGGGCGAAGGCCAGGGCCGCAGCCGTGCGCGGGTCCTGCGAGCGGCCGAGCTGGGCCTCGCGCATCTCCGCCGAACTCGCCCCGGCCTTGCGCCCCAGCGCGGTGTGCGCGGCGAGGCAGTACTCGCAGCGGTTGTGGTCCGCGACCGCGACGGCGATCTGCTCACCCAGCCTGGCGTCCAGGCGACCGCTGCCGAGCACGGTGAAGGCGCCCCACATCATCCGCAGGGCCGCGGGGGAGTGGGCGACGACGCGGAACATGGCCGGCGTGACGCCGAAGGCGGTGGTGATCTCGGCGAGCAGGGCGGCGGTCTCGCCGGTGGCCCCTTCGGCCGCCAGCACCTGCGGCCGGCCTGCGGGGAGCACGAGGACGCCCAGTCCCCGCAGCAGGAGGAGCTGTGGGAACGGTTCACCGCCGGCGACCCCGGCAGGCCCTGACCCTCGCGCACGTCCCGCGGAAACAACACTTTCCGCCCTCCCGCACCCCCCGCGCGGGGCGGAAAGCGTTGTTTCCGCCCCAGGGGGCGAATCGGAAGGGCGGAAAGTGTTGTTTCCGCGGGGGAGGGGCGGGTCAGGCGGTGGGGACGTGCGCCCCGTCGCGGACGTCGGTGGCGGTGTGGGTCGGGTCCATCGAGCGTTCGTCGAAGGGGATCTCCCCGGCCAGGACCCGCGTCGCGCGGGCGTGGTCGATCTGGTGGGTCCAGGTGCCGATGACGACGGTGCCCACCGAGTTCCCGATGAAGTTCGTCACCGCGCGGGCCTCGGACATGAACCGGTCGATCCCGACGATGAGCCCGACCCCGTCCAGCAGAGCGGGTTTGTGCGAGGCCAGGCCACCGGCCAGCGTCGCCAGGCCGGCGCCGGACACCCCGGCGGCACCCTTGGAGGCGATGACCATGAAGACCAGCAGCGAGACCTGCTCGCCCACCGACATCGGCTGGCCGAGGGAGTTCGCGATGAACAACGAGGCCATCGTCAGGTAGATCGCGGTGCCGTCCAGGTTGAAGGAGTACCCCGTCGGGACGGTGATGCCGACGGTCGGCTTCGAGACCCCGAGGTGTTCCATCTTCGCGATGAGCCGGGGCAGCGCCGTCTCGGAACTCGAGGTCGAGACGATGAGCAGGAGTTCCCGGGCGACGTAGCGCAGCAGCTTGAAGATCGACATCTTCGCGACGATCCGCAGCATCAGGCCCAGCACGATGAACACGAACAGCGCGCAGGTGACGTAGAAGCCGACCATCACCGTCGCGAGCGCCTTCAACGCGTCCACGCCGGTCTCCCCGACGACGGCCGCGATCGCGCCGAACGCCCCGATGGGGGCGACCCACATGATCATCGCGAGGACCTTGAAGACGACCTTCTGGATCGTCTGGACCCCGCGCAGCGCGACCTGACCGGGTTCCCCGAGCGCCTGGATCGCGAAACCGACGAGCAGGGCGACGAACAGGGCCTGCAGCACCGACCCCGCGGTCAGCGCCGAGAACAACGTCGTCGGGATGATGCTCAGCAGGAACCCGGAGGTCCCCTGGGTCTCGGACTTCGGCACGAGACCGGGCCCGGCCTTCCTCAGGTCGTCGGTGAGCTGCAGGTCGGTGACCGGCAGCAGGTTCCCGACGACGAGGCCGATGACCAGGGCGAAGCCGCTCATCACCAGGAAGTAGAGCAGCGCCGTCCCGCCCACCTTGCCGACGGACGCGGCCTGGCGGACGGAACCCACCCCGAGGACGATCGTGCAGAAGATGATCGGCCCGATCATCATCTTCACCAGGGCGACGAACCCCGTCCCGAGCGGCTTCAGCTCCTTGCCGACGTCGGGGAAGATCAGACCGACGGCGATGCCGAGGGCGACGGCGACGATCACCGCGATGTAGAGGAAGTGCGTGCGGTCACGCTTGACCGTCTGGTTCTGAGCGCCAGTGCTCATGGGACCCTCTCGGTGACGTTCGGATGCTGGAGGTGATCGTGGTCACAGCGACCCCGTCACGTCCCGCTTCCGGTCGTTTCGTTCACCGGTCGCACTGGACCCTCGCCTCGCGCGTCCTCGTCCTGCAGCTGCTCGTCGTGCTCGTCGTCGTCCTCGGCGCGACGGCCGCCCTGGGCTGGCAGCTGCGCAGCGACACCCGCCGCGACGCCACCACCGAGGTCACCGACGTCGCCGCCGCCGTCGCGCAGTCGCCCGACGTGCAGGCCGGGCTCGAGGACCCCGCGACCGCGGACCGCGCCGGGATCCAGCGTCACGTCGAGGCCGTCCGGACGGCCACCGGCGTCGACTTCATCACCGTCGTGGACCGCGACGCGATCCGCTGGACCCACCCCGACCCCAGCCAGATCGGCAGACCGTTCCTCGGCCACAGCGCCCCCGCCCTGGCCGGCGGGGAGGTCGTCGAGACCTACACCGGCACCCTCGGCCCGTCGGTGCGCACCGTGCTGCCCGTCCGGGCACAGGACGGGGCCGTCGTCGGCGCGGTCGCCGTCGGGGTGACGACCCGCTCGGTCACCGCGGACCTGCTCGACCGGCTGCCCGTCCTGCTGCTCGCCCTCGCCCTGGCCCTCGGGCTCTCGTTCGCGGGCAGCTGGGCGCTCTCGCGCTGGGTCCGCCGCCGCACCCACGGTCTCGAACCCACCGACCTGACCCGCCTCTGGGAGGTCAACGACGCCGTCCTGCACTCGCTGCGCGAAGGCCTCGTCGTCCTCGACCCCGCCGGGCGGGTCCAGGTCGTCAACGACGAGGCCCGCCGGCTGCTGCCCACCGCCCCCGACGGGGAGCTGGAGATCCCGCCCGCCGTGCAGCGCCTCCTCGACGCCGACGAGGACGTCGTCGACGACCTGCAGGTCAGCGACGACCGCGTCCTCGTCGTCAACCGGCTCGACGCCCGCTGGGAGGGCCGCCGCGTCGGCACCGTCGTGACCCTGCGCGACCACACCGAGCTGCAGGCCCTCACCCGCGACCTCGACGCCGTCCGCGGCCTCGCCGACGCGCTGCGCTCCCAGGCCCACGAGGCCGCGAACCGGCTGCACGTCGTCGTCACCCTCGTCGAGCAGGGCCAGCCCGAACGCGCCGTCGCCTTCGCCACCTCCGAGCTCGCCGCCGCCCAGCAGCTCACCGACCTCGTCGTCGCCGACGTCGCCGACCCGGCCGTCGCCGCGCTGCTCATCGGCAAGTCCGCCCAGGCCGCCGAACGCGGTGTCGAGCTCGAGGTCGAACCCGACACGGCGCTGGCCGACGCGTTGCTGCCCGCGCGCGACCTGGTCACCGTCGTCGGGAACCTCGTCGACAACGCCGTCGAGGCCGCGCTGGACGCGGCGGGGCCCCGCTGGGTGCGGGTCCGGATCACCGGGGGCGGGGGAGCCGTCGAGGTCCGGGTCACGGACTCGGGGGAGGGCCTGCCGCCCGGCTGGCTGGAACGGGCGATGCGCCGCGGCTGGTCGCGCAAGGAGAACCGGCTAGCCCCCGAGGGCACCCACGGGCTCGGGCTGGCCCTCGTCGGGCAGGTCGTGCGCCGCCACGGCGGGACGATCGCCGTCGAGGAACCCGTGACCCTCGACGACGGCGGCGGGACGATCGTGGTGCGGCTGCCGTGCGGGGTGGCGTGCGGGGTGGCGACGTGATCCGGGTCCTCGTCGTCGAGGACGACCCGGTGCTCGCCGCCGGGCACGCCGAGAAGGTCTCGGCGATCCCGGGGTTCGTCGTCGTCGCCGCCGTGCACTCCGGGCGGGAGGCGCTCGCGGCCGTCGGCGCCGCCGGTGCGGACACCCCGATCGACCTGGTGCTGCTGGACATGACGTTGCCGGACGTCGACGGGCTGCAGGTGCTGCGCGCGTTGCGGGCCGCCGCCGTCCCCGCCGACGTCATCGCCGTGACGGCCGTCCGCGAACCCGCGACCGTGCGGGCGTCGTTGTCGATGGGGGTCGTGCAGTACCTGCTGAAACCCTTCTCGGCCGCCGCGCTGGAGGAACGGCTCCTCGCCTACGCGCGGTTCCGGGCCGACGTCGTCGCCGCCTCGGGGGAGCACGGCATCGACCAGCAGGCCATCGACGAGGCGCTCTCGCAGTTGCGCACCGCCGCCGGCCCCGCCCGCGGGATCGCCGCGCCGACGTTGCTGGCCGTCGTGGCGGCGCTGCGGGAAGCGTCTGCGGCGCGGGGGTTGTCAGCGGCCGAGGTGGCCGCGGTGACGGGGTTGTCGCGGGTCAGCGCGCGACGCTACCTGGAGCACCTGTCCGGTGCGGGCCGGGTGCGGCGCGAACCCCGCTACGGCGGTTCCGGTCGCCCCGAACTCGCCTACCTGCCCACCGCCGCCCTCTGACGGGTTCCGGGGCCGCCGGGGTTCCGGCGTGCACGGGGGGTTCCCCGGGCGCAGCATCGTGGTTCGTGAGCGACAGCACGAGAACCACCCCCCGGGCCAGCGACCTCGGCGGCGTCTCCGACGAGCGGGCCCCCTCCCCGGGGACCGTCCGCACCATCCTGACCGCCATCGGCCTCCTGCTGGCGACGGCGCTGCTGCTCTACGTCGTGCTGCAGACCCTGCAGGTCCTGACCTGGATCGTCGTGGCCGCGTTCTTCGCCGTGGCCCTCTACCCCGTCGTCGGGTGGGTGGAGCGCCGCCTGCTGGGCGGCAGGCGCCGCCCCCTGGCCACGCTGCTCGTCTTCGTCGTCATCGTCCTGCTGCTCGCCGCGATCGGGACCCTCTTCGTCGTCCCCCTCGCCCAGGAGGGCACCAAGTTCGCCGGGCAGCTGCCCCAGCTCGTCGACGACGCCCGCGCCGGGCGCGGCCCCGTCGGGAACCTGCTGGAGCGCACCCACGCCCTGACCTACGTCCAGGACAACCAGGACCGCATCAAGGCCTTCGCCACCGGCCTGACCACCCCGGCCGCCGGGGCGTTGCGCGGGGTCGCGACCGGGGCCGCCGGAGCGGCCTCGATCTTCGTCCTCGCCTTCCTCATGGTCCTCGAGGGCCCCAAGGTCGTCGACGGTTTCGTCAACCTCTTCCACCCCCCCACCGCCCACCGGCTGCGCACCGTGGGTGCGGACTGCGCGAAGTCGGTCACGGGGTACCTGTCGGGGAACCTCCTCATCAGCGCCATCTGCGGCGTCCTCACCTACGTCGTGCTGAAGGTCGCCGGTGTCCCCTTCGCCGGGCTGATCGCTCTCTTCGTCGCGATCGCCGACCTCGTCCCGCTGGTCGGGGCCACCATCGGCGCCGTCGTGGCCGTCGTCGCCGGGCTCGTGCACTCGGTGCCCGCCGGCATCGCGGTGCTGGTGTTCTTCCTCGTCTACCAGCAGCTGGAGAACCACCTGCTGCAGCCGCTGATCTTCTCCCGCACGGTGAAGCTGAACCCGCTGACGGTCATCGTGGCCATCCTGCTCTCCGTCGAGCTGGCGGGGATCCTCGGCGCGCTGCTGGCGATCCCGGTGGCGAGCATCGCCCAGGTCGTCGTCCGCGACGTGTGGGACCATCGCACGGGCCGCCCCAAGGACGAGGTGACGGTGGGTGAGGACCGCGAGTCCGTCGGCACCGCGACCCGGGAGATCCGGCTGCCGGGCGAAGGCGCGCACCAGGCGTGAGCGCGACCCCGGACTACGCCGTCCCGGCGCAGGTGGACTGCCCCACCCCGGGTCAGGCGCCGCCCACCGGCCTCAAGCGCTGGCTGCTGGCGGACCGCGTGCAGCCGGCCGGCCCGGTCGCCGCGGCTGAGCAGGTCCACCCGCAGGCGTGGTGGAAGGTCATGTGCCTCACCGGGGTGGACTACTTCTCCACCCTGTCCTACCTGCCCGGGATCGCGGCCCTGGCTGCCGGGGCGCTCTCCCCGCTGGCCACCCTGCTCATCGTCGCGCTGACCCTGCTGGGGATGCTGCCGATGTACCGCCGGGTCGCGGCGGAGAGCCCCCACGGGCAGGGCTCGGTCGCGATGCTGGAGGACCTCCTGCCGTTCTGGCGGGGCAAGGTCTTCGTGCTCGTCCTCCTCGGGTTCGTCGCCACCTCCTGGATCATCACGATCACCCTGTCCAGCGCCGACGCCTCGGTGCACCTGCTGGAGAACCCCTACGCGCCCGCCGCGCTGCACGGGCACGCCGTGCTCGTCACCGTGGCCCTGCTGCTCGTCCTGGGCGGGGTGTTCCTGCTGGGCTTCAGCGAGGCCGTCGTCGTCGCCATCCCGCTGGTGGCGGTGTTCCTGCTGCTCAACGCCGCGGTCGTCGTCGTCGGCCTCCTCGACGTCGTGCGCGACCCGGCCGCCCTGACGGGGTGGAGCGACCGGCTCACCGCGGGCGGCGGGGGCGTGGGCGGGGTGCTGGGCCCGGCCGTGCTCGCCTTCCCGCTGCTGGTGCTGGGGCTCTCGGGCTTCGAGACCGGGGTCTCGATGATGCCGCTGATCGCCGCGAAGGGGGCCACGCCCGAGGAGGTGCTGGCCTCGCGCGTGCGCAACACCCGCAAGCTGCTGACCGCGGCCGCGCTGATCATGAGCGTCTACCTGCTGGCGACCAGCTTCGTGACCACCGTGCTCATCCCCGCGCCGGAGTTCCGTGCCGGCGGGGCGGCCAGCGGCCGGGCGATGGCCTACCTGGCCCACGAGCGCCTCGGCGGCGGCTTCGGCACCGTCTACGACGTCTCCAGCGTCCTCATCCTCTGGTTCGCGGGCGCCTCGGCCATGGCCGGGCTGATCAACATCGTGCCCCGCTACCTGCCGGCCTACGGCATGGCGCCGGAGTGGGGGCGCGCGGTGCGCCCGGTCGTCCTCGTCTACACCGCCATCAGCGTCCTCATCACCCTCGCCTTCCGCGCCGACGTCGACGCCCAGGCCGGGGCCTACGCCACCGGGATCCTGGTGATGATGGTCTCGGGGGCCGTGGCGGTCACCGTCTCCGCGCGCCGCGCCCGCCGGCGCCGGGCCACCGCGGGCTTCGCCGTCCTGACCGCGGTCCTGCTCTACGCGCTGGTGGAGAACGTCCGGGAGAAGCCCGACGGCATCGCGATCTCGGGGTTGTTCATCGCCGGCATCGTCGTCGTCTCCCTGGTCTCGCGGGTCTCGCGCACCACCGAGCTGCGGGCCGAGCGCATCGAGTTCGACGACGCCGCGCGCCGCATCGTCACCGACTCGCTGACCTTCGACGGGGCCCTGCACCTCATCGCCAACCGCCCGGGGGTGGGCGACGAGGCCGAGTACGCGGCCAAGGAGGCGCGGGTGCGGGCGATGGACCCCGTGCCCGGCGGCGCCGACGTGGAGTTCCTCGAGGTGGAGGTCGTGGACCCCTCGGCGTTCTCCGAGGTCCTCCTCGTACGCGGGGTGTTCGTGGGCCCTTACCGGGTCCTGCGGACGCAGGCCCCGGCCGCGCCCAACGCCGTCGCCGCGATCCTGCTCGCGCTGCGCGACGCCACCGGGGTCCGCCCCCACGCCCACTTCGAGTGGTCCGAGGGCAACCCCCTGGGCCACCTCATGCGCTACCTGATCCTCGGCCGCGGCGACACCGCCCCCGTCGTCCGCGAGATCCTCCGCACCCTGGAACCGGACCCGGAGCGCCGTCCCGGCATCCACGTCGGCGGCTGACCGCCCGTGCGGCGCAGCACGAGGGGCCCTAGGGTCGCTGCCGTGGCAGCAGCGGAGCGGATCACCGACAGGCTCGTGGGACACGGCGAAGGCCCGTGCTGGTCGCCGACGTGGGGAGGGTTGCGGTTCGTCGACCTCTACGAGGGCGACATCGTCACCCTCGACGCGTCCGGGGCGACCAGCCGGAAGCACTACGGCGACGTGGTGGCGATCACCCGGCCGCGGGTCGGCGGGGGAGCCGTCGTCGCCGTGGAGCGCGGGATCGTCCTCGAGGCGCCCGACGGCTCGCTGGAGCGGCTGCCGGAGCTGTGGGGCCCACGGGTCCGGCTGCGGATGAACGAGGGCGGCTGCGACCCCGACGGCCGCTTCTACGCGGGGAACATGGCCTACGACCAGGCCGACGGCAAGGGCACCGGGCGGGGGGCGGTCTTCCGCCTCGACGTCGACGGCACCACCTCGATCGTCGTCGAGGAGGTCACGATCTCCAACGGTCTCGGCTGGAGCCCGGACGGGACGCTGGCCTACTACAACGACACCCCGACCGGTCGCACCGACGTCTTCGACTACACCCGCGACGGCGGCCTCACGAACCGCCGCCCCTTCGCCCAGGTCAACGACGAGTCGGGCCGCAACCGGCCCGACGGGCTGACCGTCGACGCCGAGGGTGGGGTCTGGACGGCCCTCTTCGGGGGTTCCGCGGTCCGTCGCTACGCCCCGGACGGCACGCTGGACGCCGTCGTCGAGGTCGGTGCCCGGCAGGTCACGGCCTGCACGTTCGGCGGTGAGGACTACAGCGAGCTGTTCATCACGACGTCGCGCGAGGGCCTCGCGGACGACGACGACCCTCAGGCCGGGAGCATCTTCCGCTTCGTGCCCGGGGTGAAGGGCCTGCCGGCGCTGCCCTACGCGGGCTGAGCGCAGGCGCTGCGCGCGACGCGGACCAGGGACTCGGCGACGAGGAGGTCGCCGGTCCAGGTCGCGGCGACGCAGTCCCCGGGGTGCAGTCCGGTCAGGCCCAGGTGGTCGACGTGCTCCCGGTCCAGGCAGACGTCGTGCCCGACGGTGCGCAGGCAGACCTCGGTCCGGGCGGCGCGGGTGACCGTGCCGGGTGCGGTGCTCGGCGTCGGCGGGCGCAGCAGCACGGCCAGGGCGAGCGCCAGCAGCGCGACCGCCACCACGACGGGCAGCGCGCGGCGGAGGGTCACACCCCGTCGTCGGCCGTCCGCGTCGGCCCCTTGAGTCGTGATGCCGCTGGGACTCCCAGCGAGATCTCCGGCGCAGGGCGCCGGCTCCAGGTCAGGGGGTGGTCTCGCGGACGGGGGGTTCGGGGGCGGGGGAGCCGCCGTCGGTGCGCCCGGCGGCCTCGTCGCGCAGTCGCTGCGCGAACTCCTCGGCCATCATCAGCCGCTCGCGGAGCTTCTCGACGCGGGCGTCGGCGGCGGCGCGGAAGGTGTCGAGGCGTTCGAACAGCGTGTCGCGCGGGGTCTCGGAGGGGAGCCGGCCGTCGAGGGCGTCGAGGACCTGCAGCAGTTCGCGCATCTCGTCGAGGGAGAAGTCCAGCGGCTTCATCCGCTTGAGGACGAGGAGGCGGTAGACGTCCATCTCGGTGTAGAGCCGGAACCCGCCGGGGGTGCGCTGGGTCGGGGTGACCAGACCCATCTCGTCGTAGTAGCGGATGGTGCGGAAGCTGTAGCCGACCCGTTCGACGACCTCGCCGATCTGCATGAGTTCGGGCATCGAGATCTCCTTGATCGACGGACGGGCGTCGCCGGGACGACAGTCGATCGTAACGGCCAGGTCGCCCCCGTTCGGCCCGTCTGCGGGGTGGTTCCCCCGGAGGCAGGTACCGACGCGCGGGGCCCGGGGTGTTCCGCACGGGACGTTTGGTGGTTAACCTGCACACTGTGACGCGACTGACTACGCTGGGTGACGATCGTGACTGAGGGTCGCACAGCCCGCCGCACCCTGCTGCTGGCCCTGACCGCTGCGGTCCCGCTGATCGCGGTGGGCGGCCCGGCCCTGGCCGACCCGGTCTACCCCAGCCAGGGCGACGTCGACGCCGCCAAGGCCGCCGCCGCCACCACGGCCGCGCAGGTCGACTCGTTGCAGGCGCAGCTGAACAGCCAGCAGGCCCAGCTCGACGCCGCCCAGACCTCGCTGTCCGTCGCGACCGAGGACTACGACGAGGCCCGTGCGCTGCTCGAGCAGCGCACGACCGAGGCCACCGCCGCCGCCCAGGCCGCCGCCGACGCCGCGCAGGCCTACGAGGAGGCCCGGATCGCCGTCGGCCAGCTCGCCTCCCAGACCTACCGCGGGTCCTCCGGGGACTACTCCTCGTTCACGTCCGTCCTCGCCTCCGGCTCCATCACCGACTACGTCGACGGCAAGGCCACTCTCGACCACCTCGCCGGCGGCCGCGCCGACGTCCAGGCCGAGGCCGCCGCCGCGAAGACCCTCGCCGAGAGCACCGCCGCCCAGGCCGCCGACGCGAAGAAGGCCCAGCAGGACGCCACCGACGCCACCGCCAAGGCCCAGAAGGCCGCGCAGAAGGCCGCCGACGCCGCCGACGCGGTGGTCGCGGGCACCCAGGCCAAGACCGACGCCCTCGTCGCCCAGCTCGCGCAGCTGCAGCAGACCACCGTCGCGCTCGAGCAGCAGCGCCAGGCCGGTCTCGAGGCCGAACGCCAGGCCGCGGCGGCCGCCGCCGCGCAGGCCGCGGCCGCCGCGCAGGCCGCCGCCGCAGCCCGGGCCGCCTCCGCCCCGTCCGCGCGCAGTTCGTCTTCCGCGGGTGGGTCCGCGGGTGGGTCCGCGGGTGGGTCCGCGGGCAGCGCCTCGGTGCGCCGGGCCGCCGGCCCCACCGCGGGCGCGAACACCGCCGTCGGCTGGGCGCTCGCGCAGCTCGGCAAGCCCTACCTGTGGGCCGGCGACGGCCCCGACTCCTTCGACTGCTCCGGCCTGACGATGCGCGCCTGGCAGGCCGCCGGGGTCGGGCTGCCGCACTCCTCGCGCATCCAGTACAGCGGCGAGGCCAAGGTCGACCTCTCCGACCTCGAAGCCGGCGACCTCGTCTTCTACGCCACCGACACCGCCAGCCCCGGCACGATCCACCACGTCGGCATGGTCATCGCGCCCGGGACGATGGTCGAGGCCCCGCACACCGGCGCCAACGTGCGGACCTCCTCGATCTACCGCTCCGGGCTCATGCCCTACGGCACCCGTCCCGCCTGACCTCCGCGTCCCACCCGGGCCGCGAACGCGAGAGGGATCGTTGCCTCCCCGAGGTCGTAGGACGACATCGGGGAGGCAACGATCCCTCGGCGGAACCGGGCCGAAGCCTCAGTGCTTGGCGGCGCCGGCCTCGTAGGACGTGCCCTTGGCGCGCTCGTAGGACGCCGCGATCTCCTTCTCGGCCTCCGCGCGACCGGCCCAGTTCGCGCCCTCGACGCTCTTGCCGGGCTCGAGGTCCTTGTAGGTCTCGAAGAAGTGCTGGATCTCCAGGCGGTCGAACTCGGAGATGTCCTCCAGGTCCTGGATCTTCTCCCAGCGCGGGTCGCCCGCGGGGACGGCGAGGATCTTGTCGTCGCCGCCGGCCTCGTCGCGCATGTGGAACATGCCGATCGCGCGCGAGGAGATGAGGCAACCGGGGAACGTCGGCTCCTCGAGGATGACGAGGACGTCCAGCGGGTCCCCGTCCTCGCCCAGCGTGCCCTCGATGAACCCGTAGTCGTGCGGGTAGCGCGTCGAGGTGAACAACATGCGGTCCAGGCGGATGCGCCCGGTCTCGTGGTCGACCTCGTACTTGTTGCGCTGACCCTTGGGGATCTCGATGGTCGCGTCGAACTCGACTGGGGTGCTCACGTGGCTCCTCTCGTCGGGGCCCGGGGACCCCGTCTGGTTCTTCGCCCGACCGGAGGGTCTGCTCCGCCGGGGGTGCGCGCTAGTGTCGCGCAGACCGGCGCTCGCGGACGAACTCGGGGTGGCACCCCGGTGACGGACCGCTGCGCCACCCAGGACGAGGAACGGGAGTACCGGACGCGTGCGCAAGGCCGCCACCGCCGCCGTGACGGCCGCCACGGTGCTCGTGCTGGCCGGTGGCTACGCCGGGCTCGACGCCGGCGGGGTCGTCCCCGGTCCGCTGACCACGACGCCCGCCCCCACCGCGCCGGCCCTGCCGACCGCTCCGGCCGCCACCCGTCCGGCCCAGGACCCGCAGGCCGTCCTGCCCGCGCTGGACCCCGACGCCC
>NZ_CEEDMJ010000033.1:0-45462 GCF_979255925.1 Kineococcus sp. AC630 | reverse complement strand
GGGTGGGTGAGGGGGGTCACCGTGCTCCTCCGATCCGCAGGTCTTCGAGGGGGTCGATCAGCGGTAGCTCGAGCACGGCCGTCGTGCCCTGGTCCTCCACCGAGTCCAGCGCGAGCGACCCGCCGTGCAGGCGGACGAGGTCGCGGGCGATGGTGAGGCCGAGACCGGTGCCGGGCACGGCGAGCACGGCGGCGTTGGACCCGCGTGCGAACCGCCCGAAGACGGCGTCGACCTCTCCCGCGGGGATGCCCATCCCGTTGTCCTGCACGACGATCCGCACGCGACCGCTGTGCTCCTCCACCCGCAGGCGCACCAGCGAGCCGACGGGTGAGAACTTCACCGCGTTGTCGACGACGGCGAGGACGGCCCGGTGCAGGTGCCCGGCGTCGCCGTTGACCCGCATCCCGCTCAGCTCCTCCGGCGACGTCGTGCAGCGCAGCGTCCCGCCGCTGGTGGCGCCGGTGGCGACGGCGGCGGCCACCCCGGCGACGAGGTCGGCCACGGGGGTGGAGCCGCGCACCTCGGCGGTGGGGGCGGACTCCACGCGCGAGAGCAGCAGCAGGTCCTCGATGAGGGAGCGCAGCCGTTCGGTGTTGCGTTCCACGATGCCCAGCACCGAGGACACGTCCGCGGAGACCTCCCCGACGGCGCCGTCGCGCAGCAGTTCGAGGTAGCCGGAGATGGAGGTGAGGGGGGTGCGCAGTTCGTGGGAGACGGTGGCCAGCAGGTCTGACTTGACGTTCTCGACGTCGCGCAGCTCCCCCAGCAGCCGTTCCTGGGCGCGGTAGAGCCCGGCCAGGACCAGGGCCCGGGCGAGGTCCACGGCCACGGAACGGGCCAGTTCGACCTCCGGCACCGACCAGTCGCGGGCCCCGGCCCCGCAGACGACGCTGAGCAGACCGTGCGGGGTGTCCCCGACACCGATGGGCACCAGCAGCAGGGCGCGCGCGCCGCAGTCGTGCAGGAAGGCGTCGAGGGTGGCGGAGCGTCCCTGCAGGGTGCGGGTGTCGGGCACGGCGTAGACCTCGCCGCTGGTGTGCAGCTCCTGGAGCCAGCTGCGCGAGTCCTCGAAGACGGCCCACCCGCCGCCGTGGACGGCGCCGCCCGCGCCGCCTCCGGGGCCACCGGTCAGCGGCGACAGCGGGGGGTGGGCCCACTCCCGGGTGACGGGGCCCAGCCCGGCGTCGGTGAGCATCCGGACCCAGACGCGGGCGACGTCGAGCTCCTCGCCGAGGCGGGTCACCGCCACCTGCAGGGCGTCCTGGGCGACGAGCTGGTCGCGGACCTCGCGGCCGATGTCCCCGGCGAGGCGGTGCAGGCGCGCGGACTGCTCCGCGGCGTCCAGCAGCCGCTGGTTCTCCCGGGCCAGGTCGTTGACCGCGAGCGCCACGGAGCGGACTTCGCTGGGGCCGTCGGTGGGGTCGGCGTGGGCGCGACGATCGCCCCGGCCGTGGGCGTCGAGGACGTCGACGAGGGAGCGCAGGGGGTCCACGAGGGCCCGGCGGGTGCGGCGTCCGGTGGTGGCGACGACGGCGAGGGCGGCGGCGAGGGTGAGTCCGGTGCCGGCGAGGGCCGCGTAGCGGACCCAGTCCTCCGCGGAGGTCGCGTCGTGGCGCTGGTCGCGGACGAGGACGTCGAGGCGGGCGTTGGCGTCGCGCAGTCGCGCGAAGGCCTGCGTCTGCTCGGTCCCTGGGTCGTCGGTGCCGGAGTCGTCCGCGTTCCCGGCGACCCAGGTGTCGATGAGTCGGGACTGCTCGGCGAAGAGGCTGCGCTGCAACGGGTCGGTGAGGAGGGTCTGGACGTGTCCCCGCAGGGCGGGCAGGGCGTCGAGGGCGGTGGTGTAGGTCGCCGGCAGCGCTGCGGAGCCGCTGTCGCGGCGGTCGCGCAGGGCGGAGTCGGCGTCGGAGAGGGTGAGCTGGAGGGAGGCGTTGGCCGACTCGAGCTGACGCAGCTGGGTCTCCCGGGCGCGGGAGGAGCCGGTGACGAGCAGGCCCCCGGCGCCGGAGACCCCGACGAGCAGCAGCAGGGCGACGACGACGCCGAGGGCGCGGGTGAGGCGGGCGCCGACGGAGGTGCCGCCGGCGGCGGCCGCGCGCTCGTCGACGCGGCGACGGGTGCGGCCGTGGGCGAGGGCGGCCTCGTGCAGGGCGCCGGGGCGCGGGGCGGGCTGCGGGAGCAGTTCGTGCAGCCGCTCCCCCAGTGCGGGGTGGGGGGCGGGAGCGGGGCGGCTGCTCACGTCCGGCGCACTGCGCGCATCACCCTGTCGGCCCACACCGTCACCATCGGTCGCGGTCACCGCGACCTTGAACCGGCACGGCCCGGTGCGGTCAGGCGGGCACGGTGTGGGCTTCGCCGAAGGCCGTCAGGGACCCGCGGCTGCGCAGGCTCATGACGAAGGCGAGGACCTTGGCGACGGCGGCGAAGAACTCCGGGGGGATCTCCTGGCCGACCTTGCAGCTCTTGTACATCGTGCGGGCGAGCTGGACGTCCTTGACCAGGGGGACGTCGTTCGCCTTGGCCCTCTCGCGGATCTTGGTGGCGATCGCGCCGGCGCCCTTGGCGACGACCTTCGGCGCGCCGGTGCCCGGTTCGTAGCGCAGGGCGACGGCGATGTGGGTGGGGTTGACGAGGACGACGTCGGCCTTGTCGACGTCGGACATCATGCGGTTGCGCGACATGGCCATCTGCTTGGAGCGGATCGCGCCCTTGAGCAGCGGGTCGCCCTCGGCGTTCTTGTGCTCCTGCTTGATGTCCTGCTTGGACATCCGCAGCTTCTTCATGGTGCGGCGGTAGCTCATGGCGTAGTCGGCGGCGGCGATGATCAGCCCGATGAGGACGGTGACCATCAGCATCTTCGCGATGGCGGACTTGGTCAGGGCCAGCACCGCCGACATCGACATCGCTCCCTGCCCGACGAGGTCGGGGGCGAGGTTCTTGGCGATCATCCACATGACGAAGCCGATGACGGCCGTCTTCAGCAGCGACTTCGTGCCCTCCCAGATGGCCTGGGGGCCCCAGTGCTGCTTGAAGCCGTTGACGGGGTTGAGGTTGCTGAACTTGGGTTTGAGCTTCTTCGTCGCCGGGCGCAGGGTGCCCTGGATCGCGCCGGAGACGACGACGGCCATGAACGTCGTGAACGCCAGCGGCCCCAGCACGGTGGGGATGCCGGAGAACGTGTCCGACATCGCCGACAGGGCCCGCGCCGGTTCGGGATCGGCGGCGACGGTGGCGATGTCGGTCATCGCCTGCGTCATGAGCAGTTTGCCGGCCTCGATGGTGTGCGGGATCGCGATCGCCCCCGCGCCCGTCGACAACCACGCCGCGACGTCGCGGGAGAACGGGATGTTGCCTTCCTCGCGCGCCTCCTTGAGGCGCTTGGCGGTCGGCTTCTCGGTCTTCTCCCCGCTCACCCGCCCCCACCCCCGCTCACAGGATCCGCGGCACCGGGGGTGACGAGGCGGACGACGGTCTCGCGCGCGGTGCCGGCCATGTCGGCGACGACCCCGGGCAGCATCGAGAACGTGAACCCGGCCAGGGTCAGGGCGATGAGGATCTTCACCGGGAAGCTCATGGCGAAGACGTTCAGGGCCGGGGCGACGCGCGAGAGCAGCCCCAGGCCGATGTCGGTGATGAAGAGCACCGCGATGAGGGGTGCCGCGATCTGCAGCGCCGAGAGCATCAGCTGGCTGATGCCCTGGGTGAACACCCGCCCCACGGTCCCGGTGTCGATCCCCGCGTTCAGGGGCAGCACGTCGTAGGAGCGCAGGAAGCCCTGGAGGATCAGCAGGTGCCCGCCGGTGACGACGAGCAGCGCGGTGGTCGTCCAGCTGTAGAGCTTGCCGAAGATGGCCGTCTGGACCTGCATCAACGGGTCGTAGGCGCTGGCGAGCTGGAAACCGCCGAAGAGGTCCAGCATGTCGCCCGCGGCCTGGACGGCGGTGAACAGCAACGCGACGAAGGCGCCCATGACGACGCCCACGAGGGCCTGCTGCACGACGGCGGTGATGAGCGGACCCGGTTCCGCAGCGGGCACGGAGTCGCGCAGCCGACCCGCGACGGGCAGGGCCATCGCGACCGAGAGCATCGCCTTCACCTGGCCGTTGACGGCCTTGTTCGCGAACGGCGGGGCGAACATCAGGAACGCCGCCGAGCGGACCGAGGCCAGCAGGACCGCCAGGATCAGGTCCAGCGGGATCGAGGGCAGTCCTTGCACGCCGCTCAGCCGCCGTGCGAGAGCAGCGACGGGATCTGGTCGTAGAGCGCGGTGGTGAAGGAGGTCATCTCGTGCAGCATCCACTTGCCGCACACCACGATCGCGACGCCCACGGCGATGGCCTTGGGGACGAAGGCGATCGTCTGCTCCTGCAGCTGGGTCACGGACTGGAACAGCGAGATGCCGAAGCCGACGGCCAGCGCGGTCAGCAGCATGGGGGCGCAGAGCTTGGCAGCGAGGACGAGAGCGGTCATCCCGATGTGGATGACGGTCACGTCGGTCATCGCGGTGCCTTCCTGTCGGGAGGGTGGTGCGGGGGTGTTCACGCTTCTGGCGTAGTTCTCGGCCGATCGGGTGAGGTTCTTGAATCGGGCTCAGGAGGGCGTTGGGTCGGGTTCGGGCCCGGACGACTCACGGGGTGGGCCCGTCGGATACTCCGTTCGCGCGAGTTCTCGCACTCCCTCACGGGGGTGGGCCGGCGCTCACTTCGGACATCCGACGAACCCACCCCGTGAGTCGTCCTTCCAGGTCACCTTCGCGCTGGCTCAGCCCGCGTAGCTGGAGACCAGGGCCTTGATGATCAGGCCCCAGCCGTCGACCATCACGAAGAGGAGGAGCTTGAAGGGGAGGGAGACGGTGACCGGGGGGAGCATCATCATGCCGAGGCTCATCAGGGCTCCTGAGACGACGATGTCGATCACCAGGAACGGGATGAAGATGACGAAGCCGATGATGAAGGCGCTGCGCAGTTCGGAGAGGGCGAAGGCGGGGACGAGGGTCGTCAGCGGGGTGGCCTCGCGGGTGGCGGGCAGGTCACGCTTGGCGGCCTTGGTCATCAGGGCCAGTTCCTCGGGCCGGGTCTGCTTGAGCATGAACTGCTTCAGCGGCTCGCTGCCGTCGGTGAAGGCGACCGTCGCGGTCTTGTCGCCCTTGAGGTAGGGCTGGATCGCGGCGTCGTTGATCGCGCTGAAGGTGGGGGCCATCACGAACATCGTGAGGAAGAGCGCGAGGCCGGCCAGCACCTGGTTGGGCGGGGTGCCCTGCAGGCCGAGCGCGTTGCGCGTCAGGCCCAGGACGATGAGGATCTTGGTGAAGCAGGTCGTGAGCAGCAGCAGCGCGGGGGCGACCGAGAGGATCGTCAGGGCGATGATGACGGTGACCGACTGGCTGGGTTTGCCGCTGACGCCGTTGATGTCCAGGGACACCGAACCCGGGGCGGCCGGGGCGGCCGGGGCCACCGGGTCGGCCGGCGCCACGGCACCGGCGGGGCTGCCCGCGCTCACACCCGTCACGTAGGCGACAGGGGCGGCGGCGGAGACGCTGAGGGGGGCGAGGGCGGAGGTGGCGGCCTGAGCGGACGCGGCACCTCCGGCGATCAGTCCACCGGACAGCACCAGCGCCGCGGCCAGGGTGCGGGCACGGGAGTTCTTCACCTGCGGGTCGTCCTCTCACGCAGAACGTCGACTGCCTTGGTCCAGGTGGCCGGCGACAGGGCCGAACCGGTGACGCCCGGCTGGGGGGCGTGGCGCGCGGGGAGCTTCGCGGCGACGGTCTCGCCGTCCTTGCGCAGGTAGCGCTCCCCCACGTTCGGCTGGGCCGCAACGACTTCCGGTCCGTCCGTGACGTCCACCGTGGAGGGTTCCGCGGTGCTGTCCCCTACCTCGACACCTTCGGCGATTTCCTTGAGTTCACCCGTCCGGGCGAACACGGAGGCGACGTCGGTCTCGCCGAGCAGGTTCACGCCGGCGTCGGAGACCCCGACGACCAGGGCCCGGTCGCCGACCTTGATGAGGGCGACGGCGGCCTTCGCGCCGAGGCTCTGCTTGGCCAGGACGGAGAAGTCCGCCCCGCCGGTCACGCCGCCCTGACGGCGGCGCAACCAGCGCGAGATCAGGTAGAGGAGGCCGAGCACCGCGACCAGCGAGATGCTCGTGCGGGCGATCGCGGCGACGGCGTCCATCAGGCGCCGGCCTCCGGGGTGACGATCTCGGTGATGCGGATGGCGTAGTCCTCGTCGACGACGACGACCTCGCCGCGGGCGATGAGCTGACCGTTGACCAGGATGTCCGCGGGGCTGCCGGCGGCGCGGTCCAGCTCGACGACGGAGCCGGGGGTCAGGGCCAGCAGGTCCTGCACGGTCATGCTGGTGCGCCCGAGCTCGACGGTGACGTCCATCTGCACGTCGCGCAGCAGGTCCATCGTGCGGGGGCGGCTCACCGCGGGCGACGACGACGACGCCGAGGCGGTGGGCTGCGGGGTGTCGTTCTGGGCGGTGAGGGTCAGCCCGATCAGGGCCAGGGTCTCCCCGCCGGCGCCGATCACCGCGACGGCACCGCCGTCGAGCTGGGACAGGGCCTGCGCCGGGTCGCCCTCGACGCCCGCGTCCAGGGTGCACTGCCCGAGGGAGTGCACGACGGTCTCCAGGGCCGGGCGCAGGGCGTCGACGGGGTCGAGGGCGCCCTCGGGGCTCATGAGGAGGGTGTTGAGGGTCTCCTCGCCGACGACGACGGTGACGCGGCCGTTGGCGGCACCGGCGAAGTTCGCGGAGACCGCGATGCCCTCCTCGCCGAGGTCGGGGGCCTGGGCGACGGTCACGACACCGGTGATGGTGCCGGGCGCCGAGAGCGGGAGGACGGCGAGCGCAGCCTGGGCGGCCTCACGCAGCGTGGCGGTCAGGTCGGTGTGGGTTGCGGTGCTCATCGTGCGTTCTCCTCGGGGGTCGGGACGATCAGGCAGGCGAGTCGGGGTCCGCGGCTACCGGCCACGGCGGAGGCGACGTGGGCGCCCTGGGCGACCACCTCGAGGGGCTCGTCGGCGCGTTGCGGCAGCCGCAGCACGTCACCGGGGATGAGGGAGAGGATCTCGTCGGGACGCATCTGCGCCGCCTTCATCCGGACCGAGACGTCCACCGGGATGTGCTCGAGGTGGTCGTCGAGGCGGTCGCGCATGAGGCGCCGGATCCGCAGTTCCTCGGGGCTGGCGACCCGCAGTTCCGCCGCGGTCAGCGCCGCGGACAGCGGGTCCAGCGGCATCGCGAGCGTCGCGGTGCCGGCGACCCCGTCCACCTCGAGGTGGAAGGAGGACACGATCATCACGTCGGTCGCGGCGGCAGCCTGGGCGAAGGCCGGGTTCTGGTCGATCGCGGTGAGCTTCGGCTTGAGGTCCACGACCGTCACCAGCGAGGAGGCCAGTTCGACGAGCGTGCGTTCGACCATCCCGCGGGCCAGGACGGCCTCGATGTCGGTCAGCTGCCGGTTGGGCTGCTCGTTGTGGCCGCTCCCCCCGAGCATCCGCTCGATGCAGGAGAGCACGAAGGCGATGTCGAGGTGCAGGACGCCCGCCCCGGTCAGCGGCTCGGGGTCGAAGACGGCCATCACGGTCGGCAGCGGCAGCGACGCGGCGTACTCGTCGTAGCTGTACTGCTGGATGCCGTCGAGCTCGACCTGCACGGTGGTGCGCAGGGTGGAGGACAGCAGCGTCGCCCACTGACGGCAGAAGCCCTCGTAGGTGATCTCGAGCACGCGGGCGTGCTGACGGGACAGCTTGGTCGGCCGTCTGAAGTCGTACGGGACGGGAACACCGCGTCGCCGGGAGCGACGGGTGCCTGTCCGCTCGGCGGTACTGGGGGTCTCGGCTGCCACGAGCCCTCTATCGGCACGAATGGCCGTCACCCTTTAGCGCGAGCCCGAACGGGTGGTTCCGGGCGTTGCGGCTCAAGGGTTCGCCCCGACGCGAGGGGGCCGACGGGCAGGACGACGGCCGGCGTCCCCGGCTCGACGGGGTGCCCGGGGCCCGGAGTCGCGGTGCCCTCAGACCCCGGACCAGCGACCTGGGTCGGGTCGTGGGCTGACCTGTGCGTGACCTGGGAGGTGCGTGGACGTCCTTCAGGTCGCCTTCAGCCGGTTCGACCCACACTCGGAACCGGAACGCCACCGGCGAGGTCCCCACCCACGAACCCCTCGGAGCACCGCATGACCATCACGACGTCACCGGGCACCCGGTCGCAGCCCGGTCGTCCGCCCGGTCCCCCCACGGACCGCGCCCGACGCGACCGGGGCGTGCGCCTCGCCGCGGGCTGCTCGCTGTGGGGTTCCCTGCTGCTCGTCACCTCCTGGTGGGCCGCCGACCGCGGACTGCAGGACCTCACCGGCTGGGCCGACGCCCTGACCTCGCTGGGACGGTTGTCCGGCCTGGTCGCCTCGGTGCTGCTGCTGGCCCAGGTGTTCCTCATGGCCCGCGTCCCGGTCCTGGAGGCCGCGTTCGGGCAGGACCGCCTCGCCCGGGTGCACCGGTGGGTGGGTTTCTGCTCCTTCGACCTGATGCTCGCCCACATCGTCACGATCACCTGGGGCTACGCCGGCGGGGAACTGTCGCAGACCCCCGCGACCGGGTGGAACCTCCTGGTCGAGGAACCCGGCGTGCTGCTCGCCGGGGCGGGAACGCTCGCCCTGGTCGCCGTGGTCGTGACCAGCGTCCGCGCCGCCCGGCGCCGGCTGCGCTACGAGTCGTGGCACCTGATCCACCTCTACGCCTACCTCGGCGTCGGTCTGGCCCTGCCGCACCAGTTGTGGACGGGTCAGGAGTTCACCGGCCACCCGCTGCGGACGGTGTTCTGGTGGGCGGCCTGGGGGGCGACGGTGGTCGCGGTCCTGGTGCACCGGGTCACCGTGCCCCTGGTGCGGAGCCTGCGACTGGACCTGCGGGTCACCTCCGTCGTGCAGGAGGCACCCGACGTCGTCTCCGTCGTGATGACCGGTCGGAACCTGCACCGGTTGCCGGTCGAGGCCGGGCAGTTCCTCGGGTTCCGCTTCCTGGACGGACCGGGCTGGATGCGCAACCACCCCTACTCCCTCTCCGCCGCCCCGGACGGCCGCCGGCTGCGAATCACCGTCCGCACCACCGGTGACGGCGGTCGCCGGCTGCGCCACCTCCGACCCGGGACGAGGGTCCTCGTGGAAGGTCCCCACGGTCGCCTCTCGGCCCGGGCCCGGACCCGCCGCGACGTCGTCCTCATCGGCGCCGGGGTGGGCATCACCCCCCTGCGGGCCCTGGCCGAAGGCCTCGGCTACGCCCCCGGTGAGGCGGTCCTGCTGCACCGCCACCAGGGGAGACCCCTGTTCGCGCGGGAGTTCGACGTCCTCGCCCGCGACCGGGGCCTGCGGGTCGTGGACCTCCCCGGTCCCCGCCGCGCCGAGGGGTCCTGGCTGCCCGCCGGAACTCCCCCGATCGACGACGTGACCGCGCTGCGTCACCTCGTCCCCGACATCGCCGGGCGCGACGTCTACGTCTGCGGCCCGGCGGGATGGACCGCGGACGTGCGCCGCGCCGCCACCGCCGCCGGGGTCCCGGCCGAGCGATTCCACTGCGAAGACTTCGGATGGTGAACCTCGTGACCCGAGAAGCTCCCCTGCACGAACCGGGCGAGGGTGGTTCCACCCGCCGCATCGTCGTCGCCGGCATGAGCACCGTCACGGTGCTCGTCCTCCTCTTCGGCTACCACACCTCCACCGAAGGGGCCGCCGCGACGAGCACCGCGGCCGTGTCCCCCGCCGTCGCGGGGTCCACGAGTTCGGGGTCCACGGGTTCGAGTGGCACGGCGACCTCGGGCGGCACCTCGACGACCGCGTCGGCGACGTTCACCGGTTCCGCCGCCGACACCCGGTGGGGACCGGTGCAGGTGGAGATCACCGTGGCGGACGGCAAGATCACCGCGGTCGACGTCGTGGAGTACCCCAGCGAGAACGGGAGGGACCAGGAGATCAACGCCCGCGCCCTCCCCACCCTCGTGCAGGAGACCCTGTCCGCGCAGAACGCCTCGATCGACATGGTCAGCGGAGCCACCGTGACCAGCACCGGGTACCTCACCTCCCTGCAGAGCGCGCTGGACCAGGCCGGACTGTGAGCGGGGAGCACGACGCCGCCACCGTCCGCCGGGTCGAGCAGGTCATGGGTTTCCCCGTGAGCCTCGCGATCCGGGGACGACACCGCGACGACGCCGCGGGGCGGGACGCCTGGGACGCGGTGCTCGCCTCGTTGCGCGCGGCGGAGGCCGTCTTCAGCCACTACCGGCCGCAGTCGTGGGCCTCGCGGTTGGGGCGCGGGGAGGTCACCGTCGCCGACTGCCCGGCCGAGGTGGCGGAGGTCCTGGCGATCGCGGAGGAGGCCCGTCGCGCCTCCGGCGGCGCCTTCGACGTCCACCGCCCGGGAGCGGACGGGGTGCGTCGCCTCGACACCGCCGGCGTCGTGAAGGGCTGGGCCCTGGAACGCGCCGCGGTCTGGCTGACGGGTCTGCCGGACACCGACTCCTGCCTCTCCGGGGGAGGTGACGTGCTCTGCCACAACGCCTCCCCCGGGTCCCCGCCCTGGCGCATCGGCATCGAGGACCCCGCCGATCCCCGGCGGATCATCGCCACCGTGGCGATCGAGAACGGCGCGATCGCCACCTCGGGCACCGCGCACCGGGGGGCGCACCTCGTCGACGCCCGCACCGGCGTCGCGCCCACCGCGGTGGCCCAGGTGAGCGTGATCGCGCCGTCGCTGACCCGCGCCGACGTCGACGCGACCGCGGCCTACGCCCTCGGTCCCGACGCCGCCCGCTGGCTCCGCGGTCGGCCCGGGACGTCCGGGTTGGTCGTGTGGGCCGACGGGACCACGGAGGTCGTCGGCGACCCGTGACGGGGGTGAGAGCGGTGAGAGGGGTACTGCCAGGGCATCCCACCACCCGGCGAGCCCCCCTACGGTGGGTTTGTGCGCCACCGTGACGAGGTCGAGGAACTCCCCGCTGCGAGTGTTCCCCCGGCGCCGGAATCCCCCGACTCCCCCCACGCCCGCGTCGTGATCACCATCGCGTCGCTGGGGTTCTTCCTCATCACCCTCGACATCTCGATCGTCAACGTCGCCCTGTCGGCGATCCGCGCGGAACTCGGCGGTGGGGTGACGGGCCAGCAGTGGATCATCGACGGCTACACCCTGCTGTTCGCGTGCCTGCTGCTGTTCGCCGGGAACCTCTCCGACCGGATCGGCGCCAAACGTGCCCTCGCGCTCGGCGTCGTCGTCTTCACGATCACCTCGGCCGCGTGTGCGGCGGCACCGTCGGCGGGGGCGTTGATCGCCGCGCGGTGCGCGCAGGGAGCCGGCGCGGCGATCATGCTGCCGGCGTCCATGGCCCTGGTCCGGGAGGCGTTCCCCGATCCGGGTCGCCGATCCCGGGCCCTGGGGGTCTGGGCCGTCGGCGGAGCGGTCGCCGGCCTGCTCGGTCAACCCGTGGGGGGTCTCCTGACCTCGCTGGACTGGCGTTGGGTGTTCCTGGTCAACGTGCCGGTCTGCGGGGGGATGCTCGTCTTCCTCACCCGGGTCGCGACGTCGCCGCGCCGACCGAGGCCCTTCGACGTGGCCGGTCAGGTCCTGGCCGTGCTCGGGTTGTCCGCCCTGGTGTTCGGGTTGATCGACGGCGGTCACCGGGGTTTCACGTCACCGACCGTGGTGGCGACCCTGGTCGTGGCCGTCGCGGCGATCGCCGCGTTCATCGTCGTCCAGGCCCGCGCCGCGCACCCGATGGTGCCGCTCGACCTCTTCCGCGCCCGCGGGGTGCGGATCGCGCTGCCGGTGGGTTTCGCCTTCATGGTCGGGAACTTCGGCAACGTGTTCGTCGTGAGCCTCTACCTGCAGCAGCACCTGGGGTTGACCCCGTTGCGGGCGGGACTGGTCTTCGTGCCGTCGGCGGTCCTCGCCGTCGCGGGGAACCTGGCGAGCGGACCGGTCACGAACCGCTTCGGCGCGCGGGTCCCCGTGGTCGCCGGGTTGACGTCGATGGTCGCGGGGTTGCTCGGGCTGGCCGCCACGGTCGGTACCGGCTCGGTCGGGTGGACGGCCCTCTGCGTCTGCTTCATCGGGGCGGGCGGTTCGCTGGCGATGCCCTCGGTGACCTCGGTCGTCCTGGAGGGCGTCGCGCCGGAGCGGTCCGGCACGGCCAGCGCGGTGTTCAACACCTTCCGCCAGATCGGCGGCGCGGTCGCCATCGCCGTCTTCGGCGCCCTGGTGTCCGGCGAGTTCCTCGCGGGCGCCCGCGCCAGTTTCCTGATCTCCGCGGCGCTGCTCCTGGGCGCTGCGCTGCTGAGTCTGCGTGTCCCCGCCCGAAGCTCCTGAGGAGGAACCCGTGCACACCCGAACCCTCGGCCCGCAGGGCCCCGCCGTCTCCGCGATCGGCCTGGGCTGCATGACCACCACCGGTGGGTACGGCGCCACGCCCAACCGGCAGCAGATGCTGGCCCACGTCCGCTCCGCGGTGGACCTCGGCGTGACGTTCTTCGACACGGCCGAGGTCTACGGCCCCCACGCCAACGAGGAACTCGTCGGCGAGGCCCTGCACGACGCCCTCGCCGGGCGCGACGACGTCGTGATCGCCACGAAGTTCGCCCAGCACGTCGACCCCGTCACCCGGACCGCGACCGGGCGGATGCTGCGACCGGACGAGGTCGCGGCCGCCGCCGACGGTTCCCTGCAGCGCCTCGGGGTCGAGGCGATCGACCTGTACTACCAGCACCGGGTCAACCCGGAGTTCCCGATCGAGGAGTTCGCGGGCGCCGTCGCGGAACTCGTCGCCGCGGGCAAGGTGAAGCACTACGGGCTGTCCGAGGCGGCCGCCGGCACCATCCGCCGGGCGCACGCCGTGCACCCGGTGACGGCGGTCCAGAGCGAGTACTCGCTCTGGTGGCGTCGCCCCGAGGACGCCGTCCTCGACGTGTGCGCCGAACTCGGCGTCGGGTTCGTGCCCTTCAGCCCCCTCGGCAAGGGTTTCCTCACCGGGACCATCGCCACCGGGACCTCGTTCGCCGAGGGGAGCGACCTGCGCGCCAGCATCCCCCGCTTCGCGGCGGCGGCCCAGCAGCAGAACGCGGCCGTGGTGGACCTCGTGCGGCGCTTCGCCGAGCGGAAGGGCTGCACACCCGGCCAGATCGCCCTGGCCTGGCTCCTGGCCCGGCAGCCGTGGATCGTCCCCATCCCCGGGACCACGAACCCCGGCCGGCTCCGCGAGAACGTCGCCGCGGCCGACGTGACCCTCACGCCCGAGGAGGTGGAGGAGCTGTCCCGGCAGTCGGGCGCCCTCGAGATCGAGGGCGGACGCTACCCCGACTGGCTGGAATCGCAGACGAACCTGTGACCCGGTCGTCACCGACGCCGATCCCGACGCCGGGGCCGGCGCAGTTCCGGGGGCGCGCTCGAGACGCCGACACCGAGCATCACCAGCACCGTCACCGGAGGTAGCCACCACACCGGAACCCCCACCGCACGACCGCCGACGATGAGCAGGACCATCGCCGCGATCCCCACGACCATCCGCCAGTCATCACCGACGACGAGGTCGCGGACGACGTCCAGGACCACGCGCAGCGCCTTCACGACCCGACCCGTGCGGACGCGTCCCCGCGCGGGGTCCGCGCACGCAGCACCACCGTGTACCCGACGGCGACGCAGGCGGTGAACGCGACGAGCACCGGCAGGGCGGCGTCGGCGCCCGGCCAGAGCACCCCGGCGCCCTCACCGCTCCAGAACATCCCGAAGGAGGTCAGCAGCACGCCGACGACGAACTTCAGCTGGTTCTCGGGCACCCGCGACAACGGGCCCCGGACCAGGAGGCCGGCGACGGTGACCAGGAGGACCGCCGCCGCGGCACCCAGCGCGGCCAGCCCGATGCGTCCGGCGTTGGCCCCGAAGGTCAGGACGATGAAGACCACCTCGAGACCCTCGAGGAGGACGGCCTTGAAGCAGAGGGTGAACGCGTAGGCGTCGACGCCGTCCGACGTCCGCGCCGCCTGCGAGCGTGCCGCCTCCGCGTGGGCGGCGAACAGGGCTGCCTCGTCGTGCAGCGCCTTGCGCCCGGAGGCGCGCAGGACCGCCTTGCGCAGCCACTGCAGCCCGAAGACCAGCAGCAGCGACCCCACGACGAGTCGGAGCACCTGCAGGGGGACCACCGTCAGCGCGGGCCCGAGGCCCGCCACGAGGACGGCCAACGCGGCGAGACCCGCGAGGACGCCGAGTCCGCTGGAACGCCAGCCCCGCGTCACGCCCACGGCGAGGACCACGGTGAGCGCCTCGACGGCTTCGACGGTGCAGGCCAGGAAGACGGACAGGAAGAGCGCAGAGGGTGCGGTCACGGATGCTCCTGGCTCGGTGCGGGTGGAGGCCCGATCAGCTGCGGTCCCCGCCGGCGTCGCCGGGCAGGGACTCGCTGGCGACCCTGGGCGACGACGACGAGGACGACGACGGCGCAGCACGGCGCAGCGGCACGTCCGCGGCAGCCTCCGGGACCGCTGCGGTCTGCTCCTGCACGTCGCCGCGCTTCACCGCCAGGTGGGCCACCAGGGCGACGATCACGACGAGGGCGACGAGGGTCACGGGACCGTCCCCGAAGCCAACACCCCCTCCGACGGATGGTTCCTTGGCCAGCCAGTCCGCGAAGGAGGCCCCCAGCGGACGGGTCAGCACGTAGGCCACCCAGAACATCGCGACCGGGTTCGCTCCGCGCCGCCACGCCACGAGGGGAACCGCGATGGCGACTGCGAACAGCAACCCCGAGGGCAGGAAACCGAGGTGCATCGTCAACCCGGTCAGGTCGCCGACCGCCGTCCCCAGCGCGAAGGTCGCGATGACGGTGGCCCAGTAGAACCGCTCCCGGCGGGCCGTCGTGATGCTGTGGATGTCGAGGGTGCCCTCGCTGCGCCGCCACCAGGCGAACAGGACGATCACGACCACCCCGTAGAACGCCGAGGTCACGTAGTACGACAGTCCGGTCGCCACGTGCAGCACGTCGGCGACGATCGTCCCGAAGACGGCGATCATCGCGACGGCGAACCAGTAGCGGACCGCCTGGTAGCGCGTCGCGCGCAACTGCCACCACAGGGCGAGGGCGAACCCCCCGACGCCGACCACCCCGCCGAGGACCAGGTTCGTCGTGCCGAGGAAGTCCGAAGCGGCCTCCCCCATGCCGGTGGTGAGCACCTTCACCACCCAGAAGAGGACGGTGATCTCGGGGACCTTCGCCGCCACCGGAGGACGCGCGCGGGGGATCAGCTGCAGGGGCGTGCGGGCCATGGGGCGTCGTCTCCAGACAGGGGGGTAGGGCGTGGCGGCGGCGTTCGGGGGTCTCCCCCCATGCTGCCTGCGAGTCGCTGAACCGCGGCTGAGAGCGGTCAGCGGCGGGAGGCGGTTCCTCGCCGTGACTTCAGCAGCTCCACCAGCACCGGCAGCAGCGAGACCACCACGACGACGGCGATGATCGGCAGCAGGTAGGCGTCGATCCCGGGGATCTGCCCGCCGAGCACGTGCCCGGCGAGGGTGACCCCGAGGGCCCAGAGGAGCCCCCCGACGCACTGCCACAGGGTGAAGGTGCGGGCCGGGACGCCCACCGTCCCCGCGAGGGGGTTCATCAGCGTCCGGACCACCGGGATGAACCGCGCGAGGACGATCGCCTTGCCGTGCCCGTAGCGTTCCAGGACGGCGCGGGCGCGCTGCACCCCCGCGTAGCGGCGGCGGTGCTCAGGACGCTCCAGCAGAGCCGGACCCGCGGCCCGGCCGATGAGGTAGCCGACCTCCGCCCCCAGCAGGGCCCCGCCGACCGCGGCCAGGAGCACCGGGACCAGGGACAGGTGGACCGAGGAGCTGACACCCGTCGCCGTGAGCAGCCCGGCCGTGAAGAGGAGCGAATCACCGGGCAGGAAGAACCCCACGAGCAACCCGGTCTCGGCGAAGAGGATCACGAAGACCCCCAGGGTCCCGAAGGACGACAGCAGGTGCTGGGGGTCCAGCAGCGCGCTCACGACGACAACGAGGAGGAGGACGACGACGAGGCGGCCGGGACGCCGCGACGGTCGGGGGCGTCGACCCGGCTGAGGCTGAGGTACACCACCACCGCCAGGATCGCTGCGAGGAACAGGACGCTGGTCACCGTGGTCCCCAGACCCAGACCGCCGTCGGCCCGGTCCTGCGACAGCAGGTCACCCAGGGACGCGCCCAGCGGGCGGGTCAGGACGTAGGCCGCCCAGAACGTCCCGACGGCGTTCAGGCGCAGCCCGAAGCGCAGCACGGCCACCACGGCGATCGCGACGGCGAACAGGAGGACGGAGGGGAGGTACCCGATGCCGGTCGTCTCGGCCACGAAGTCACCGGCCGCGGTGCCCAGGGCGAAGGTGAAGAGGATGGCGAGCCAGTAGAAGGCTTCCCGCCGGGGGCTGTCGATCGCGTGGATGGACAGCGTGCCCTCGACCCGGTGCCACGTCAGGAACGTCGCCGTCAGCAGGACCGCGAAGACGATCGTGGAGGCCAGGAGCGGCACCCCGAGGCCGTCGGTGAGGTTGTCGGTGAGCAACGTCCCCACGACGCTGATCAGGACCACGGCCAGCCAGTAGACGGGGGGCCGGTAGCCACGACTGTGGAACTGCGCCACGAGCACGACCGCGAGCAGCACCGTCATGACGATGCTGGTCGCGGTGAGACCGAAGCCGAGGGTCTCGTTGAGGTAGTCCGCCGCGGTCTCCCCCACCGTGGTGGCCAGCACCTTGACGATCCAGAAGAACGCGGTGACCTCGGGAACCTTGTTCGCCGCCGTGCGCGGGGCGGCACCGGTGCCGCCCCGGGGTCCCTCCGGACCAGGAGTCTGTGTCATGCCCCCAGCGTGGCGAAGGCATGCTGAACCTCTGCTGAGCGGCTCGGTGCGCACGGTGGTGCGCGACGATCAGAGCCGGGACAGGCCGTTCCAGACTGAGAGAGGTGGATCCAGTGGTCGCAACGCCCCGTCGGGTGCTCGGCAGGGTTCTCGACTGGTGGCGGGCGGCCGGGGTGCAGATCCGCTCCACGATCGCCGCCACCGTCCTGCAGGCCGTGGTCGTCGCCGCGGCCGGCGCCGTGCTGCTGCTGGCGCTGAGCAACAACCTGGACAACAGCATCGACGCCGGCAACCTCGCCACCGCGCAGGGGGTCTCGGCCCTGGTGGACGGGGACATCGCGAGTTCCACCGCCGTCGCCACGACCGACTCCCCGAACCGCGAGGACCTGCGCGACGCCATCTCCGCCGCCTCCCGGCGACGGGCGGTGGTCCAGGTCCTCGACGCCGACGGCACCGTCATCGCCGCCAGCGACGACCTGCGGGGTTTCACCGCGCTCGCCCGGGAACTGCCGGCCGCGGGGGGGACCCTGATGCTCGAGAGGGCCCTGCCCTTCGACGACGACCCGTACCGGTTCACGGCGCTGGGCGGCGAGGTCGGCGGCACCCGGTTCACGGTGCTCATCGGGCAGTCGCTGGGCACGGGCGAGGACACCCTGCACGCCGCGGAGGTCGCCCTGACCGTCGCCGGCCCGCTGCTGCTGCTCGCCGTGGCCGGGGCCACGTACCTGTTCATCGGGCGGTCGCTGCGCCCGGTCAGCGAGATCCGCACGACCGTCGAGGGGATCAGCCTGCGCGACCTCTCGGAACGGGTTCCCGTCCCGCCGGGCGACGACGAGGTGTCCCAACTGGCCCGGACGATGAACGCGATGCTCGCCGACCTCGACCGGGCGACGACGGCGCAGCGGCAGTTCGTCTCCGACGCCAGCCACGAACTGCGCAGCCCGGTCGCCACCCTGCGGGCCGCCGCCGACATCGCCCTCACCGTCCCCGATCGCGCTGACCGCGGGGACCTCGCCGTCCTCGTGAGGGGTGAGGCGCAACGACTGGACCGGCTCGTGGCCGACCTGCTACTGCTGGCCCGGGTCGACGAGCGCAGCCGCAGTTCCGCGGGCACCCCTCAGCGCGACGAGGTCGACCTCGACGACCTGGTGACCGCCGAGGCCCGCCGGTTGCGGACGGCCACGACGCTCGACGTCGCCGTGCACCGCGAACCGGCCCGGGTCCTGGGCGACGAGCACGCGCTGTCGCGGGTGCTGCGCAACCTGACCGACAACGCCGCCCGGCACGCCGTCTCGACGGTGTCCATCGCCTTGCGCCGCAACGGCTCCACGGCCGTCCTGGACGTGGTCAACGACGGCCCGCCGATCCCCGGTCCGGACCGCGAACGCGTGTTCGACCGTTTCGTGCGCCTGGAGGAGAGTCGTGCCCGCGACCTCGGTGGCACCGGCCTCGGGTTGGCCATCGTCCGCGAGATCGTCCTGGCCCACGGCGGGAGCGTCCGCGTCCTCGACCCCGGCGACGGCCCGGGGACGTGCTTCCGGATCGAACTCCCGATCTCGGAGTTCCCGGACTCCCCGGAACTCACGGAGTGACGAAGCGGTAACCCGAACCCCGGATCGTCTCGATGAACTCGCGACCGACCTTGCGGCGCAGGTACCCGACGTAGACCTCGACGAGGTTCTCGTCGCCGTCGTAGAACTCGTCCCAGACGTTCTCGAGGATGTTCGTCTTGGTCAGGACGTCGCCGGCGTGGCGCATGAAGTGGTGCAGCACCTGGAACTCCCGCGCGGTGAGGCGGACCTCCTCGCCGCGCAGGTGGACCCGCTGCTGGGCGGGGTCGAGGGCGAGTTCCCCCGCGCTCAGCGTCGCAGGCCGCTCGGGCGCACCGCGCCGGACCAGTGAACGCAACCGGGCGACGAGGACCTCGAAGGAGAAGGGTTTGCGCAGGTAGTCGTCGGCGCCGAGGTCGAACGCGTCGGTCTCGTCGTACTCCCCGTCCTTGGCGGTCAGCATGAGGATCGGGGTCCAGACCTCGCGCGCCCGCAACGTCCGGCAGACCTCGTAGCCGTTGAGCACCGGCAGCATGATGTCCAGGACGACGACGTCGAACGAACCCGCGGTGGCCCGCTCCAACCCGGACCCCCCGTCGTGGACGACCTCGACGCTGAACCCGACCCCGGTCAGCCCCGACGACAGCGTCGCGGCGAGCGTGACCTCGTCGTCGACCAGCAGCACCCGCACCGTCATCCCCCCTGGACCCGTGGTCAGGCGAGTTTGCCACGACTCACCCGGGGGCGACGACACCACCGGGTCGCGCAGACCGGTGACCCCGGCCAGGACGGCGCTGAGCAGGACCGCTGGCCGGAGCACGGAGGACGTCATCAGGAGGTGGGTGTGCGATGCCGACGGCGCCGCAGGGACCAGACCACGAGGACGGCCACCGCGACGACCGCGACGAGCACCCCGCTGCCCCGGCCGAGCCACTGCGCCGCAACGGAGTAGGACGCGCCGGCGGAGTAGCCGACCAGGACGGCCGCGACGGCCCAGACGATCCCGCCGACGACGTTCCAGGCGGCGAAGCGCCCGTAGGGCATGCGCGCCGTTCCCGCCAGGGCCGGGGTGACGGCCCGCAGGAAGGCGGTGAACCGACCGAGGAAGACCGCGCCGCCCCCGCGACGTTCCAGGAGGTCGCGGGCCTTCTCCAGGCCGACGGCGTGCCGGCGCAGCGGCCCCGCGGCGAGCAGGCGGGAACCGAACCGGCGCCCGACGAGGTAGCCGACGCTGTCGCCGGCCACCGCGGCGAGCGCGACGACGGCGAAGGCCACCGGCAGCGGCGTGTGCCCGAGGTTCGCGGAGGCGCCGGCGACGATCGCGGCCGTCTCACCGGGCACGACGAACCCCACGAAGAGCGCGTCCTCGGCGAAGACCAGCAGGGCGACGACCACGAGCAGCCACACCGTCGGCACCGCCAGCAGGGCAGCCACCGCGTGCTCCACCGCCCTCACCACCTCCACTCGACTGCGAGGAGCATCCGACGGGCGCGCTGAACCCTCGCTGAGAACGGTCCGGTCCTCCTCGTGTCGTCCTCAGGAACCCTTCAACACCACCCCGTCACGGTGACTGCATGCCATCTCCCCTGCGCCCCGCTGCGAACAAGGTTCCCGAGGTCACCGCCTTCTTCTGGGTCGTCAAGGTCCTCGCCACCACGGTCGGCGAGACGGCCGCCGACTACCTCAACGAGACCCTCGGGTTCGGCCTGAGCGCCACGAGCATCGTCATGGGCCTGCTGCTGGCGATCGTGCTCGTCGCGCAGTTCCGGTCGCGCGCCTACCGGCCCCCGCTGTACTGGCTCGCCGTCGTCCTCATCAGCGTCGTCGGCACCCTGATCACCGACAACCTCACCGACGTCGCGGGAGTTCCGCTGATCGCCTCGACGATCGCCTTCGCGGTCCTGCTGACCGCCACCTTCGCCGTCTGGTACGCCCGGGAGGGGACGCTCTCGATCCACGCCGTCGACTCCCGCAGCCGCGAAGCCTGGTACTGGCTGACCATCCTCTTCACGTTCGCCCTCGGTACCGCCGCCGGCGACCTCATCGCGGAGGAGGCGGGTCTCGGCTACCTGCCCTCGGTCGCGTTGTTCGCCGCGGCCATCGCCGTGGTCGCCGTGCTGCGCTTCGGCGTCAAGCTCAGCGCCGTGGGTACCTTCTGGGCCGCCTACGTCCTGACCCGCCCGCTCGGCGCCTCGCTCGGCGACCTGTTGTCGCAGCCCAAGGGCGACGGTGGACTCGGACTCGGCACCACCGCCACCAGCGCGATCTTCCTCGCCGCGATCCTCGTCGTCGTGGTGCACCTGACCCGCAGTCGCATCGACTCCCCCGACCGGGGACTCGTGACCCGTTGAAGCGCTGAACCGCCCGGTGTCAGCGCGCCCGGGTTCAGCGGAGTTTCAACAACGCCGGAGCAGGGTGTGCCCATGAGCACCGCCGACTCCCCTCCCCACCGACCGCTCCGTCGACACCCCCGCCGCCGTCGCCGGCTGCTGATCACCGCCGGGATCACCGCGGCGGTCCTCGCCGCCCCCGCCGTCTCCTACGTGCAGGCCCTCACCTACCCGGGGTCCGCTCCGTTCGCGACGCGCTCCGTGGAGTGGGTGCGGGACAACGGGGGTGGCCGGGTCGTCGACGCGGCCGAGAACTGGTGGTACGCCCGGCACGTGCCGGCGGGTCAGACGCCGACCGTCCGGGCCGGAACGGGCAGCACGCACGTCGTGCGGACGGTCCAGGTCGCGCCACCGGTGATCCTCGGAGTCCCACAGGTCGTCGGCGAGGACCAGTGGATCCCCGGGAGGTCCGGGGCCGACGGGAACCCTGCCCTCTGGACGACGTTCTTCCGACCCGACGCGGCCCACCCCGAGGTGATCGCCGGCGCCGCGTGGATCAAGGCCGGAGCGGTCGCCCACCTCGTCGCCGGGACGACCCAGCCGGACCGGGGTTCCTGGCCGGGGAACGCCCGCGTAGCCACCACCGACGTCCCGAACCTGTTGGCGACGTTCAACTCGGGGTTCAAGTTCAAGGACACTCCCGGCGGGTTCCTGCTGCAGGGCCGGTCCTCGCGACCGCTCGTCGACGGCCTGGCCACCGCGGTGATCGACGCGCGGGGACACCTGGACGTCGGGAGGCTCGGCTCCGACGTCACCGTCGGCCCGACGACCCTCGCGGCGCGGCAGAACCTGCAGATGGTCGTCGAGGGCGGTCGTCCCGTTCCCGGGCTCGCCGACGACGCGCACGGTGCGTGGGGGACGTCGAAGAACCAGAAGCAGTTCACCTGGCGGTCGGGTCTCGGCGTCGACGCGCGCGGGGACACCGTCTACGTCGCGGGCAACGGCCTCGACCTGGTGCACCTGACCGACGCCCTCGTGACCGCGGGGGCGGTGCGCGCCATGGAACTCGACATGCACCACGGGATGGCGTCCTTCGCCAGCTGGCAACCGACCGACGGTTCGGGAACGCCCACGCCGACGAAGCTGTTGCCCGACATGTCCCGTCCGGCCGACCGCTACCTCGAGCCCGATCAGCGGGACTTCTTCTACCTCACCGTCCCGACGACCAGCGCGGGGTGAGCGCTGCAGACGCAGGAAGGCCCCGGGCGCTGGTGCCCGGGGCCTTCCTGGTGGAGGGTTCAGCTCACTGCATGACGAAGGAGGTCAGGTAGATGCCCATGACCCCTTCGGTCTCCTCGCCCTTGTCGTCGTGCGTCTTGTACGCCTCGATGACCTTCTCCTGCAGCTCGTCCTTGTAGTGGTTGCGCTGATCGGTGTTCTGCAGGTCGGTCATCGAGAGGTTGGAGTACTCATTGATGATCAGGTCGTACGCCTTGGAGCCGTCGAGGGCGGTACTGCTGCCTTCGTGGCCCCCGCCGGCGGCCAGGACGCCCTGCAGCCCGACGCCGATCTTCAAGTAGTGACCGTCAGCGAGGTTCACGCTGATCGGGTCGAGCGCGGTGACGTCGCCGGGGGTCAGGGTCGGCGTGGGGGTCGCCGTCGCGGCGGAGGCGCTGTCGCTTTTGGTGAGGAAGAAGACGCCTCCACCCACGCCACCGGCGAGCAGCACGGCCGCGCCCGCGGCGATGATGATCATCTTCTTCTTGCCGCCGGGCTTGGCCTCGCCGTCGCCCTTGGTCTTGTCCTTGGCCATGGGGAACTCCGTTCGGTCGTGTTCGTCAGGGGGTCAGTGAGCGACGTTCGCGGCGAGGTTCGGCGCGATGCCGGTGGCGAGGTCGGTGGTGGAGGTGACGCTCGAGGTGTTCTCCGCACCCGCGGTGTCGGTGGTGTCGGTGAGCTCCGCCGGTCCGGACCCGGTGTCGGTCTGGGCGGCGACCTCGGGCAGGAGGGCCTTGACGGCGTCCGAGCTCGGGGAGGCGATGACCAGGTCGACGCGACGGTTGCCCGTCAGCGCCTTGGGGTCCTCGTTCGGGTACAGCGGACGGCTGTCGGCGTACCCGGTGCCCGAGAGGTGGTCGCCGGGGATGCCGGCGGCGATGAACCGCTGGACGACCGTCATGGCGCGGGCCGCGGAGAGGTCCCAGTTGTCGCGGTAGCGAGTGGAACCCTTCAGCGGCAGCGAGTTCGTGTGTCCCTGGACCGCGACGTCGTTCGGCAGCTGCGCCAGGATCGGCGCGATGACGTCCAGCACCTCGCGGCCCTTCTCCTCGACCTCGGCGGAGGCGTTGGCGAAGAACACGTTGTCGGCAACCAGACCGACGATGAGCCCGTCGGAGGTGATCCGGTAGGTCACCTGGTCCTGGTCGTCCTTCGCGGTGAGCGCGTCGTTGATCTGCTTCTCGATCTCGCGGTAGTCCTGGACCTCCTGCTTGGCGTCCTGGAGGTCCGACTGGGTCTGGGCGGTCTGCTGACGCTGCAGGACCTGCTTCACCTCGGAGGAGATGCTCTGCTGCAACGGCTGACCGGTCGAGTTCGGGCTGATGTCGATGGGCATGTCGCCGTTGGCCGCGTCCATGATCCCGGAGTTCCCGGAGACCGCCTGGTTGGAGGCGGCGGTCCCCTTGGTGAGACCGTCCTTGAACTGCGCGAACTTCAGCTGGTCGACCTGGCTGAGGGCGAAGAGGACGATGAAGAGGGCCATCAGCACGGTGAGCATGTCGGCGTAGGCCACCAGCCACCGTTCGTGGTTGGCGTGCTCCTCGTGCTCCTCGTGCTTGTGACGCCGCTTGTGCGCCGCCGACATCAGGCCGCCTTCTTGTCCGGAACCGCGGTGCCCGGGGGCAGCAGGCTCTCGAGCTTCTTCGCGACCGAGCGGGGGTTGGAGCCCGCCTGGATGGCGAGGATGCCCTCGACGACCAGTTCCATCTGCGCGGTCTCGATGGCGGAGAGGCGGGTCAGGCGACTCTGCAGGGGCAGGTAGAGGATGTTCGCGCTGGCGACACCCCAGAAGGTCGCGACGAACGCGCCGGCGATGAGCGGCCCGAGGGCCGCCGCGTCGGTCAGGTTCGCGAGGACGACGGTGAGGGAGATGACGGTGCCGCAGATGCCGACGCTGGGTGCGTAGCCACCCATGTCCCCGAAGATCTTGGCGGCCTGCTTGTCCGCGGCCTTCTTGGCCTGGATCTGGGCGCTGAGGATCTCGTAGAGCTCGTCGGGGTCGGTGCCGTCGATCGCGGTCTGCAGGCCGTCGCGGAGGAACTCGTCGTCCACTTCCTTGATGGCGTCCTCGAGGGCCAGGAGGCCCTCACGGCGCGCACGCTCGGCCATGCTGACGATGACGCCGACCGTGGCGCCGGAGTCCTTGGGCTTGCCCAGGAAGGCCCGCTGCAGGGACTTGAAGGCCCCGATGCCGTCCTTCAGCGTCCCGCCCATGAAGCCGACGCCGAGCGTCCCGATGATGACGATGACGAGCGGGCCGGGCAGCAGGAGGTCCGTGGGCGAACCACCTTCGTGGTTCTGCGTCCAGAGGATGGCGGCGACGGTGACGATGAGACCGCCGATGGTTGCGAAGTCCATGGCTCAGGGCCTCCTGCGGTGCAGCGGGACCGGGGCCGGCAGGTCGCCGTCCGTGTCGCTGTGGGTGGATTCGGTGGTGTGGTGCGGGAGCTCCAGGACGTCGGCCGTGCCCGTCTCCTCCAGGGAGTGCGCGGTCGCGACGACCCGCGCGCGGAACGCCATGACGCGCTCGATGATCTCGGCCAGCGGTTCGGTGACGACGAACTTGGCGCCGTCCACGAGCGTGATGACCGTGTCAGGGGTTGCATCGACACGCTGGATCAGGTCGGGGTTCACAGCGAACACCGATCCGTTGAGGCGAGTCACGAGGATCACAGGGTTTCCATCCTTGGCGGTGGAGTGGGGCGCCCGTCCGTGGGCTGGTTCATCCAGTCCATCGGCGCGCACGTGGTGGATCTGAGAGAGGGTTGCGCGGTACACCCGTTCGTGCTAATGGCCCGCGCATCGTCACTGGCTGCAACCAAAACACCCTCCTGGAGCGTTGCTCCAGGAGGGTGATCGGCAGTTCTACGCCGGCTCTTGAACCAGCGCCGGAACCAGGGTCAGCGCTTCAGGTTGACCAGGTCCTGCAGGATCTCGTCGGAGGCCGTGATGACCTTCGAGTTCGCCTGGAAACCGCGCTGGGCGAGGATGAGCTCGGTGAACTCCGAGGAGAGGTCGACGTTCGACATCTCCAGCGAGCCCGCGAGCAGCCCACCGCGACCGGCCTGACCGGCGATGCCGTAGACGGGGTTGCCCGAGTTCGTCGACACCGAGTAGAGGGAGTTCCCCTCCTTGCGCAGACCAGCTGCGTTGTTGAAGGACGCGATGGCGATCTGGCCCAGCGTCTGCTTGTAGCCGTTGGAGTAGTTGCCGGTGATGACACCGTCGGTGCCGAAGGCGTAGCTGGTGAGGGTTCCGATCGGGGCCCCGTCGGTGTTGGGGTTGACGTTGCTGGTACCGGATGAGCCCACGAACGCGGTGAGCGCCGAGAGATCGATCGAGAGCTCCCGGCCCGTCGGGCTGCCCGGGGCCGGGACGAACACCTGCTTGTGGGCGGTGTCGACCGCGGTGCCACTGGGATCGAAGTTCAGGTCCTGCTTGACGGCGCTCGCAGTCCCCGCTGCGGCATCGCCCTTCGTCGTCGTGGAGACGACGGGGTTGCCCTTGGCGTCCGTGACGACCATCTTCCAGTCGTTGGTCGGCCGGTACTGATCCGGGGTCGCACCGTTGACGGGGGTGTGAATCACCGTGTTGGTCAGAGTGACGTTGTACTTGGTCAAGTTGCCCTGGGCGTCGTAGGCGTTGACCGCCGTGGTGACGGTGGTGCCGGCCACCGTTTCCTCGGTGCCGGAGAGCGCAGGCGTCCCGGTGTAGGGCTGCGAGGCGTCCTGCGCAGGAACGATCGTCGGGGTCTTGAAGGTCCGGTCGATGTTGCCCTTGAGCGCGCTGGTGGTCGTCGCGACCGCCGGCATCACCGAGTCGGAGGGGATGACCAGCTTGCCGATCTGGGCGTTGGTGTTGATGCCGCCGGCGGCGTCGGCCTTCCAACCCATGACGTACCCACCGTCGTTGGTGACGATGGATCCGTTGGCGTCGAGGGTGAAGGACCCGTTGCGGCTGTAGAACGTGCCGTCACCCTGCTGGATGGCGAACATCCCGTCGCCCTGCAGCATCAGGTCGGTCGCCTTGCCCGTGGCCTGTGCCGAACCCTGCGTCATGTTCTGGGTGATCGCGTCGACGCGGACACCGAGACCGACCTGCGAGGGGTTGGTACCGCCGCTGGCGTTCGTGGGGGCGCCGGCAGCCTTGGTCAGCTGCGACAGCGTGTCCGCGAAGACGACGGAGTCGCTCTTGTAGCCGGTCGTGTTGACGTTGGCGATGTTGTTGCCGACGACGTCCATCATCGTCTGGTGCGCACGGAGACCACTGACACCGGAGAACATGGAGCGAAGCATGCTTCAGACCTTTCGAGGGGCTGACGGGGAACTGTGATGGGACGAGCGGGAGCGGGTCAGGCAGGGGTCGTCGGGCTCGACGAACCCGACGGGGTGCTCCCGGTGGAGCCGGACACGGGGGTGTTCCCCGTCGTGGGGCTCGAGGTCGATCCGGTGACCGGGGTCGACGTGGGCGGAGTCGCAGCGGCGCCCGGAACGGTCGGGCTCGTGGTGGCCGTGCCCGGAACGGTCGGGCTCGTGGCGGTCGGGCTCGTGGTGGGCGGGGTCGTGGTGGCCGAACCCTCGGCGGCCTTGGCGTCGGCGGCTGCCTTCGCGTCCGCCGCCGCCTTGGCCGCCGCGGCTGCGGCGGCGGCCATGGCCGCTGCCTCACCGATGCCGGAGACCTTGGACAGGACGACGCTGGTGCCGTCCACGTTGAGGACCGGTTCGCCGTTGGTGCCGCCGACCGATCCCTGCGTGAAGGAGACCGACTTGACCTCGCCGGTCTTCAGCGTGCCGTCCTCGGCGGTGTAGGACACCGTCTGCCCGACCATGGTGCTGGCCTGCAGCTTGTTCTGACCCGCCACCATCGTGCTGGACTGGGTCGCGACGTCCTGCATGGCTTCCAGCGCCGAGAACTGCGCGGTCTGGGCCATGAAGGCGGTGGTGTCCGCCGGCTTCGACGGGTCCTGGTAGCGGAGCTGGGCGACGAGGAGCTTGAGGAACATGTCCTTGTCGTCCTTGGTCTTCGCCTTCGCCGCGGCGGAGGTGTCCGTGGCGTTCGCGTTCTTGGTCGCCGAGGCCGCCGCCATGGCGTCGGAGTTGGCGATCAGGGACGTGTAGGCGTTCGAACCGCTTGCCGCGTCGATGGTCATGCCTACTCCTTCGGTCGAACGGGTGACGGCCTTTAACCCAGGTGAGGGATCCACAGCGTCCTGCCAGGTGAATCCCGCGCTGAACGCTTCAGATGCTGAGGTCGAGGCGCCCGGCGGCGGCGGCGGCGGCGGTGCGGGCCGCACGGCGCTCGTCGGCGGCCGCGGCGAACAGGGACCCGCCCGAGGGGCGGCCGGAGCCGGGCTGCTGTCCCTGCTGCCCGTTGGAGGAACCCTGCTGTCCCGCACCAAACTGCGCGTCGGCCGAACGGCCCTGCGGCGAACCGGAACCGGTGCTGACGTCGACGGTGGTCTGGGTGAACCCGGAGCCCGACAGTTCCCGCTGCAGGTCGCCGACGGCGGCCTTCAGGGCGTGGCGGGCGGCCTCGGACGCGCCGGCGAGGGAGACGTGCAGGGCTCCCCCGCTGACCTCGGCGGTGATCTTCACCGGCCCCAGGCCCTCCGGGCTGACCTCGACAGTCATCTTGTGCACGGCGTCGGCCTCGGGGAGGTCCTCGAGCCGACCGGCCACCCCGTGCGCGAACGCGGCCGGGTTGGTCAGGGGCAGCGGGACGGGCGGGGTCGAGGCCGCGGCGACCGTCGGGGCGACGGTGGCCGCGGTACCGGTGAGCGTCGGGACGGCCGTCGGCACCGCGGTGGCGCTCGGGTCGACGGCCTGCGGGAGCGGCCTCGCGGCGGCGGTCACCGGTGCGGCGATGGGCTGGGCGACGGTCGGGCTCGCGGCCATCACGACGGGCTGCGGCACGGGCGCCTCCCCCGCGGCGGTGCGCGGTGCCGCCGCGACGATCGGGGGGGCGGGCTGCTGCCCGGCCTGACCCTGCTGCTGGCCGGGCTGACCGCTGGTGTCGGCGCCCGACTGGCCGGTGGCGACGGTCGGGACGGTCACGGCGGGCGCCCCGGAGGTCGGGGCGGTCGGCGCCGGAGCGTCGGTCGCAACGGGTTTTGCAGTGCCGGCGGCCGGGAGGGTCTGCGCCGCTGCGGCAACGGCCACGACCGGCTGCGTCGCAACGGAGGTGACCACCTGACCGGCGTTCTGCGCGGTGGGCTGGTCGGTCAGCACGGCGTTCTTCACGACGTTCTGCGGCAACCCGGTGACGGCGGTCTGCACGGGAGCGGGCACCACGGGCGGGGTCACCGGCGCCACGGGCGTCGAGGTGACGGTGGCGGCGGCGAGCGCCGCGTCGCCCGGGGTGGCGGGGACGGCGGCTGCGGCCTGCGTGGGGACGGGCACCGCGACGGGGGCCGCGGTCTGAGCCGGCACGGCCTGGGCGGCGACGGGGGTGGTGGGGGCGGCAGCAGGAACCTGATCGGGGGCCGCGCTGGCCGACGGGGTCGACGTCGGGAGCTGCGCCGCGGCGGGGGTGGTCTCCCCCACGACCGGTGCGACGGCGGGTGTCGCGGCGGGCACGAGCTGCGCGGTGGCCCCGTCGGTGGCGGTGACGGTGGCCTGGGTGGCGGGCTGGGTCGTCGCCTCGGTCCGGGGGGTGAGCACGGCGCGCAGGGCGGCGGGCAGACCCAGCAGGGACGGGTCGACGGGGACGGCCGGGACGGTGACCTGGTCGGTGTCGCCGGTCTCGTCCCCGGTTGCGTCCGTGGCCTCGTCCGTGGCCTCGGGGCGTTCCCCCGTGGCAGCGTCCTTCTTGCCCGTCTTCACGGGGTTCTTGTGTCCGGGTTCCGGACGCTCGGGGCGTTCGGTGCGCTCGGACCCCTTGGTGACGCGGTCGTCGACGGGGCGGTCGGTGCGGGTGTCCTCGCCGGTCGAGGTGCGCTCGGGGGAGGTCCGCGCGTAGTCGTCCCGGGAGTCCCGCGCGTCCCGCGCGTCCCGCTGGTCACGGGCGGTGGTGCGCAGGTCCTGCACGGCCTGCCCGAAGGAGTCCGCGAAGCTGGAGTCCGACGAGGACGGGCGGGAGGCCTCGCGCGGCGCGCCGGTCGGGAAGGGCAACGTCGTCACGGACAGGTTGTTGCTCACGCGGCACTCCCGAGGTCGGCGGTGATCTTCTTGACGTAGTTCTGGGTCTCCGTGAACGGCGGGATGCCGCCGTACTTGCTGACGTTGCCCGGGCCGGCGTTGTAGGCGGCGAGCGCCAGCGACACGGAGCCGAACTTCGTGAGGTTCTGCCCGAGGTACCTGCCGGCCGCGTCGATGGAGGCGAACGGGTCGCTCGGGTCGATGCCGAGGCTCTTGGCCGTGGCGGGCATGAACTGCATGAGGCCCGTTGCGCCGGCGCCGCTCCTGGCGTTGGCGTTGAACCCGGACTCCTGCTTGGCGACCGCCTTGAGCAGCCCGCCGGGCAGGCCGTACTTGGCCTCCGCGGCGGTGAAGGCGGCTTCGTACGGGGCGGACTTCGACGCGGTCGACGACGAGCTGGAGAGCGAGGCGGGGCGCACGTAGCTGGAGGTGTCGGGGGTGGCGACGCCGGAGAGCAGCGTGGCGGCGGCGACGCCGATCCCGGCTGCGGTGGTGGCGGCGCTCGTCCCGAGGCGGCGGATGGTCATGGGGGTCTCCCAGACCTTGGAGATCTTCACGACGTCACCCGTCTTCGGCGCGTGCAGCATCTTGCCGTCGCCGACGTAGATCCCGATGTGGTGGCCGTTCTCGAGGACGACGAGGTCGCCCGGCTTGGCCTCGGCCAGCGAGGGCACCTCGGTGCCGACGGTGGCCTGCTGGGCCGCGGTGCGCGGCAGGTGGACGCCGATCTGCTGGGCGGCGTACTGGATCAGGCCGGAGCAGTCGAACCCGGAGGGGGTGGTGCCGCCCCACTTGTAGGCGGTGCCGGTGTACTGCTTGGCGGCGGCGAGGAGCTTCTCCCCCGTGTCGCCGGAGCTGAGGGTGCGCAGTCCGCGGCTGACGACGCCCGAGGCGCGCGAGCCGGAGGTGGAGAGCAGGTCGGCGAAGTCCGACGACACCGAGGACGAGGCGGAGGAGGCGGTGGAGGAGACCGACGACGCGGCCTTGGTGGCCTGCGCGGCAACGGTTCCGGAGAACTGCGCGATGCGGGCCTCGATGTCGGAGATGCGGGCCTGGATCTCGGCGACGCTCATTCGGAATCCCCTTCCCGGGCGGCGCGGCGACGTGCCTTCGCGGCGAACTCGGCGACGGTGCGGTCGTCGAGGGACTTCTGGTCGGCGTGCAGCGCGGCCTGTTCCTGGGCGATCTCGTGGCGTTCGACGATGCGTTCCAGGGACCGTTCGGCGCGGCGGGCGCGGGCCCACGCGGCCTGCTTCTCCCCCAGGTCGATCTCGGCGCGGGCGACGAGGGCCCGGGTGTTGTCGAGGTCGGAGACGAGGGCGGCGCGGCGGGCGACGGCGGCGGTCCAGGCGGCCATCGTCTCGTCGGAGAGGTGGGCCTCGCCGAGTTCGTGGCGGACGCGGGCGGCGCGCTTCTGCTCGTTGCGCAGCACGGCGTTGGCGGCGGCCACGTCGATCTTGATCTGTTCCTGCTGCACCTTGCGCAGCTTGAGCAGCGCCATGATCGCCTTGGTGGCACTCACTGCAGTCCTCCGAAGGTCGAGACGAGTTGCTGCAGCTGCGCCCACGCCTGGGGGGCGGGGGTGATGTCGTGGATGTCCTGGCGCAGGAAGGCGTTGATCGCGGGCAGCTGGGCCACCGCCGCGTCGACCTCGGGGTTCGCGCCGGGCTGGTACGCGCCGACGTCGATGAGTTCCTTGGCGTCTCGGTGGGCGGCCAGCACCCGGCGCAGAGCCGTCGCGGCGGCCTTCTGCTCGGGGGTGGTGACGCGGCCGGCGACGCGGGACACCGACTCGAGGACGTCGATGGTCGGGAAGTGGCCGGCCGTCGCGAGCCGGCGGTCCAGCACGACGTGACCGTCGAGGATGGACCGGGCGCTGTCGGCGATGGGTTCGTTGTGGTCGTCGCCGTCGACCAGGACGGTGTAGATCCCGGTGATGGACCCGGTCACGCCGGGGCCGGCGCGTTCCAGCAGGCGCGGCATGAGGGCGAAGACGCTGGGCGGGTAACCCCGGGTCGCGGGCGGTTCGCCGACGGAGAGGCCGATCTCCCGCTGGGCCATGGCGACGCGGGTGAGGGAGTCCATCATGAGGACGCAGTCGGCGCCCATGTCGCGGAACGACTCCGAGACCGCGGTCGCGGTGAGCGCGGCGCGCAGGCGCAGCACGGGGGCCTCGTCGGAGGTGGCGATGACGACGACGGAGCGGGCGAGGCCTTCGGGGCCGAGGTCGTCCTCGAGGAACTCGCGGACCTCCCGGCCACGTTCACCGACCAGCGCCAGCACGGAGACGTCCGCGGAGGTGCCGCGGGCGATCATCGAGAGCAGCGAGGACTTGCCGACGCCGGAACCGGCGAAGATGCCGAAGCGCTGACCGCGACCGGCGGGCACGAGGGTGTCGAGGGCGCGCACGCCCAGGGACAGGGGTGCGTCGACGCGGCCGCGGGTCATGGCCGGCGGCGGGGTGGCGTGCAGCGGTGCGCGGGGCGCGGCGTGCAGCGGCGGGCCACCGTCGAGGGGGTTGCCGAGCGCGTCGACGACGCGACCGAGCAGGGCCGCGCCGACGGGGACGTCGGAGGGGCGGCGGGTGGCGGTGGCGGGGGCACCGGCGGCGAGGCCGGTGAGGTGGCCCAGCGGCAGGCAGCGGAGCTTCCCACCCTCCGCTGCGACCACTTCGGCGGGGATGGAGTGCGTGGCGTCACCGAGACGGATGGTCTCGCCGACGGCGGCCTCCAGACCGGCGACCTCGACGGAGAGCCCGACGATGGACGAGACCCGGCCGCGGATCTCCGGGGCGGCGGCGCTGACGGCCCGCGCGACCTGCGGCGCGAGGATCTCGCGCACGCCGGCCGCGAGGCGGTCCGACACCAGGGAGGCGGTCATGCCAGGACTCCGGCAGGCCCTTCGTCACCCACGAGTGCGGCCAGGGCCCGGGAGACGCTGGCTCGCAGGCCGGCGTCCACCTCGGTGTCACCCTGGCGCGCGACGGCGTCACCCGGTTGGACGGTGGGGTCTGACTGGTAGCTCACGAGGTCTGCATCGGCCAGAGCGTGGCGACCCTTGAGGCTGTCACCCATCAGGGCGCTCAAGTCGGCGGGGTTGACGCGCACGGTGACGGGTTTCTCGCCCTCCAGCGGCCGCAGCGACCGCAGGACGGCCTCCTGGACCGGGGAGTCCATGGCGCTGACCTCGCGGTCCAGGACGGCCCCCGCGAGTTCGAGGGCGAGCTCGAGGACGGTGTCCGCGAGCGCCCCGATGGAGGGTTCCCGTTCGGCCCGCAACGCCTCCCCGGCCGCGAAGAGCGCCTCCTCGGCCCGGTTGCGGGACGCGCGGCGTTCCTCGCGTTCCACGCGGGCCGCCGCGTGGGCGGCCTCGCGCTGGGCGTCGAGCTCGGCGGCGGCCTTCTCCGCCGCCTGGCGCATGCCCGCGGCCCAGCCGGCCGCGTAGCCCTGGGTGCGGGCCTGTTCGCGGACCTGGCGGGCGGTGTCGCTGTCCTCGCGGTCGCCCAGGTCGAGGCCGGTGAAGGCGCGCTCGAACCCGGGGGCGGCGGCCGGGGCCGCCACGAACACCCGCGGGGCGCGGGTGGTCGTGGGGGTGGTGTCGGCGACCTGGAAGGTGTTACGCGACGAAGTCATCGTCACCACCGCGCGTCAGCACGATCTGACCCGACTCCTCGAGCTGGCGGATGATCGCGACGACCTTCTGCTGGGACTCCTCGACCGCGGACATGCGGACCGGGCCCATGAGCTCGATCTCGTCGATGAGGTTCTCCCGGGCACGTTCGGAGACGTTCTTGAGGATCTTGTCCCGGACGGTCTCGGTGACGCCCTTGAGCGCCGTGGCGAGGTCGGCGGTCTCGACGCCGCGCAGCACGAGCTGGATGGCACGGTCGTCGAGGGTCGTGATGTCCTCGAAGACGAACATGAGCGCGCGGATCTCCTCGGCCAGGGCGGAGTTCTTGGTCGCCAGGCCTTCCAGGATCGAGCGTTCGGTGCCGCGGTCGGCGCGGTTGATGATGTCGACCAGGGGCTGGACGCCGCCGACGGCGGAGTTCGTCTTCGCCTGCAGCACGGTGGAGGTGCGGCGCTGGACGACGTCCTCGACGAGGCGGACGTACTCGGAGCTGGTCGCCTCCATGGTGGCGATGCGCAGCGCGATGTCGGCCTGCATGTCCGCGCTCAGCCCGCCGAGGATCATCGAGGCCTGGTCGGGACGCAGGTGCGCCACGACCAGGGCGATGGTCTGCGGGTGCTCACCGGTGAGGAAGGTGAGGATCTGCTGCGGGTCGGCCTGGTGCAGGAACTGGAAGGGCTGCACCACGGCCGCCTCGGCGACGCGGCCGAGGACCTCCGCGGCCCCCTCCGCACCCAGGGCGCCCTCGAGGAGGGACTGGGCGAAGTCGAGGCCACCGAGCCCGCCGCGCAGCGGCGAGGAGATCATCCCGTGGAACTCCTCCAGGACGATGCCGGCGATCTCCGGGGAGACCGCACGGAGCCGGAGGATCTCCGCGGTGAGTTCTTCGATCTCAGCGGGTCGCAGGTGGGACAGCACCTTGGCGGCGTTGTCCTGTCCGACCTGCAGGAGCAGGACGGCGGCCTTCTGTGCCCCGGACATGGGGGCGACCTCGAGCTCGGTGGACGACACGGGTCAGGACCTCCGATCGGCGAGCCAGCCGCGGAGCAGTTCCGCGACTTCCTCGGGCTGGCGGGAGACGAGTTCGACGACCTCGGTGCGGCGGGCGGCCGCGGCCTCCAGGGCCGGGTCCACCGGTGCTGCTTCGAGCGCCACCGGCCTTTCGACAGCCGGCGCGATTTCCTTGAGCTCTCCGGTGATGTCACCGAGCTGAAGGGGGTCGACGTCCAGGACGTCCACCGTCTCCACCTTGCGGCGGCGGAAGGCCACCAGGATCACGATCAGCATGATCAGGACCAGGAGCCCGAGGGCGGCGGTCTTGGCGTAGCCGATGTAGGCGTTCTGCTGGTCGGCCTTCTTCGCCTCGGCCAGCTGGGCCTGGGCGTCGGTCGCGGCGGTGTTGTCGAAGGCCGTCTTGACGACGGAGACGCTGTCGCCGCGGGTGGCGTCGATCCCCGCCGCCTGGTTGACGATCTGGGTGATCTGGTTGACGTCGGCAGCGCCGGCGGCACCCTTAGCGCCGGCGTTGACGACGACGGAGACCGTCTGCTTCTCCAGCTTGCCGGGGGCCTGCTTGGTGACGATCTCGGTCTTGTTGATCGTGTTGTTGTTCGTCGACGACGTCTTGGAGTACCCGCCGGTCCCGGCGGTCGAGGTGCCGGTGGGGACCGCGATGTTGTCGGGTCCGAGGACACCGGTCGCCGCGGAGCCCGAGGCGGACCCGTTGTAGACCTCCGAGGAGGTCGACTGGGCCAGCGGGGCGATCGTGGTCGGCTGGCTGTACTCCGTGGCCTGCGTGGTCTTGTCGTCGTAGTTCAGCGTGGCCTTGACGGTGGCCTTGACGTTGCCGGCCCCGTAGATGCTCTCGAGGTAGCGCTGCAGGTCCGAGCTGGCCGAGACGTTGTAGTCGCTGGTCTTCTCGTTCTGCGCGCTGGAGCCGGTGCCGTCGGTGGAGAGGGTGTTGCCCTTGTCGTCGACCACGGAGACGTTCTTCACGTCCATGCCCGGGACGCCGCCGGCGACCAGGTTGACGATCGAGGTGACGTTGTCGTTGGACAGCGTCTTGCCGGCGCGCAGCTTGACCAGGACCGAGGCGGTCACCGGGTCCTGCTCGTCGAGGAACACGTCCTTCGGCGGGATGGCCAGGTTCACCACGGCGGAGTCGATGCCGTCGATGGAGCCGATGGTCTTCTCCAGCGTCTTCTTCAGGTCCTGCTGGTAGGCCTGCTGCTGGACGAACTCCGAGGCGGTGACGCCCTGCTGGGAGAGCAGGGAGGAACCGGAGCTGGAGTCGGTCTCGGCGGGCAGCCCCGCGCCGGCCATCGCCAGGCGCTCGCTGTCGACGACGTCGGCGGGGACGGCGATCGTCGCGCCGTTGTCGCTGAGCTGGTACTTCACCCCGTCGGCGGTGAGCTTGTCGACGATGGCGCTCGCGTCGGTTCCCGAGAGGTTCGAGAACATCGGCGTGTAGGAGGGCGTGGAGGCCCAGCGGGAGAAGAAGACCGCTCCCCCGATGAGTGCGGCGATCACCGCGATGACGACGGCCTTCTGGCCGGTCGAGAAGGTCCGGAATCCGGAGACGAAGTTCTGGGCGTTCTCGACGATCGCCGCGCTTCCCTTGGCCTTGGCCATCAGACCTGCATCCTCATGATCTCGTTGAAGGCATCGACTGCCTTGTTGCGGATGGCGACGGTGAGCTGGGTGGCCAGCTGGGCCTCGTTGCTGGCGATCATGTAGTCGTGGACGTTGGTGAGGTCACCGGTGGCGGCCTTCACCGCCAGGTCGTCCGACGTGGACTGCAGGCCCTGCAGCTTGTCGATGCCGCCCGAGAGGAGGGACGCGAAGTCGGTTCCCGAGGTCCCGTCGACGGAGGTGTCGGTGCCCACGCCGCTGATCCCGAGGGCGGAGGGGGTTCCGGTGACCGAGCCGGTGTAGCTGGTCCCGGTGCCGCCCCCGATCGAGGAGGTCATCTGCGCGTTGTCGGTGTCGGCGATCCCCTGGCCGTAGCCGGTGGCGAGGGTTCCCAGGGTGCCGGCGATGTCGGTGGAGGACCCGATCGCGCCGATCGATTCGATGCTCACGGTCAGCCCTTCCCGAGTTGCAGGGCGGCCGTGTAGGCCTCCTTGGCCGTCGTGATGGTCTGCAGGTTCGCCTGGTAGGCGCGCTGGGCCATCATCAGGCTCGTCATCTGCGAGCTCATGTCGATGTCGGGATACTTCACGTACCCCTGGGCATCGGCGAGGGGGTTGGTCGGGTCGTACTCCATCCGCCCTGCGGCACTGCCGGTGACGATGCCGGCGACCTGGGTGCCCTTGCCGTCCGCGGCCTCGGTGGCGACGACGTACTTGGCCTCGTAGGCGGGGTCGGACGTCCTGGTCGCGGTGTTGATGTTCGCCAGGTTGTCGCTGACGGCGTCCATCCACTTGCGGTTGACGGTGACGCCGGTGCCGGCGATGCCGATCGCGTCGAAGATGCTCATGGGGTTTCGCTCCGGATGTCAGGGGACGGGGGTCAGGGGGTGTTCCCCGTCATTGGCTGCTCATCGCGGTGCGCAGCAGCGAGTACTTGGTGTTCAGTGCCGAGAGCACCGTCTGGTAGCTGAGGTTCGTGGAGATGTTGGAGATCGTCTCCTCGTCGAGGTTGACGTTGTTGCCGTCCTCGCGAGTCGGCTCCAGGGACTTCTGCGTGACGATGCCCGAGCTCTGCGCCGAGGACGCGTCGCCGCTGGCGACCGCGCTCTGCAACTCGCTCTCGAAGGACACCTTGTTCGCCAGGTACTTCGGCGTGTTGATGTTGGCGATGTTGTCGGCGATGGCTCGCTGCCGCGCCTGCAGACCGTTCAACGCCGTGTGCAGCGCGACGCTGGTGAGATCGGACACGAGGCCACCCTCCGTAGGTGATTGCTGGCTCTTGCGTTTGCGAGGTGTTGTGCGAGGTGTTCGGGTGCTCCCTGAGGGACCGTTGCGGTCCCCGGGGCCTGCACACTCCTTCGGCCCATCCAGGCGGGGTCTTGAGCCCGGACGAGTGCCCAACCGGTGCGTTTCGCCACCGATCACCAGTGGCTCCGCCGAACGGGATCGCACCGTTCACCCGTTCGGCGGCTGACACGGACGGGCCGGCACCCTGAGTGACCGGGAACACCCTGCCGGGTGCTCCTTCCCGTACCCGTCGTCACCGGTTCGGGCGCAGCCGAGCGGGGGGACCCGGTCGGGCGGGAGGTTCACCGCCCACTCACGGTGCGACCGGACGGGTGTCACCCGATCGGCCGATCCAGCGGCTCAAGTCGGCGCCGACTCCCGCCGAGGCAGTGGCCATGACCACAGCGGACGAGAGCACTCCAGCGGGAACCGCCGCCCCTGCGGAGGGCGACGACTCGATCGAGCGTTCCCCTGCCGCGCAGGCCGAGGCGGGCGAGCAACGTTTCAGCGACCCCGAACTCGGTGGGCTCGCCGTCGAGGCGGACGGGCTCGCCGCCGCTGAACCCGCGCAGCACCGCGCGACCGCTCTCGCCTCGCTGAGCACGGCCCTGCGCACCGCCGCCACCGGAGGTGACGGACACCTCGGCCGCTGGGCCGACGCGGACCTCTTCGAGGTCCTCGACGTCGACGCCGCCGTCGCCCCGCTGGACCAGCGCCGCAGCGTCCTGCGCTCCGGTTCGCTGCGCACCATCCTCGTCTTCGCCCCGGTCATGGTGACCTGGGTCGGTCTGCTCTTCGCCGGCCGCGCCTACGGCGGGATGAGCGCCGACGGTGAGGCCGCCGACGGCGAGTCGTTCCTGCAGCTGTGGCTCGACGGTTTCGGCGGGCGCACGTTCTTCTCCCTGGACCGCGTCGCGGAGATGGCCGTCCTGCTGATCGCCGGCGCCATCGCGATCAGCGTCGCCACCGACCGCCGTCAGCGCACCGACGAGGTCCAGGCCGCGAGCGCGGACGAGTCCCACCGTCAACTCCTGCGCGGTTTCGCCGCACGCGCCACGGTGGCCCTCGCGCCGCACCGCGCCAACGCCGCCGAGCAGCTCGGCGCGCACTTCGAACGCGGGCTGACGGAGCTGGGTCGCCTGGTGGCGGAGACGATCCGCCTGCACGCCGACACCTCCGCCCTCGTCGCGACCGTCCGCACCTCCAGCGAGACCGCCATCGTCGCCGCGAACGCCGCGAACACCGGCGGCGCCGACGTGGCCCGCGCCGCGCTGGAACTGCAGGGCGCCGTGACCGCGGCGGTCAGCAGTCACGGCGAGCTGATCGCGGCGGATCGCGAGCAGCACACCCGCACGCTGGCGGAGTCGACCGAGACCCTGGTCCACCACCTCAGCCAGGTCCGGGAGGGCACCGCCGAGGCGCTGCGCGAGGGTCTGCAGGGACGCGACCGCGTCCTCTCCGCCGTCGAGGGCGTCAGCGCCTCCGTCGAGCTGCTCTCCAGCGCCACCCGGGAGTCGATGGCCGAGCTGGCCACCTCCGCCTCCGCGATGACCCGGCACAGCGCCGACTTCGGCGAGAAGGTCACCGGCCACGTCGCCGCGCTCTCGAGCACGGCGAAGGAATCGGTGGAGACGATGCACCTCGCGGTCGTGGAGAGCGTCGAGAAGGTCACCCGGATGACCGGCGAGGCGTTCAGCGAGCACGTCTCGGCCTCCGCCGAGCACGCTGCGCAGACGATGGAGACGCTGCGTCGCGACGTCGAGCGCACCTCCTCCGCCGCGGAGTCCGCGCTCTCCACCGCGAGTCGCGTGCTGGCCACCGCGGCCGAGTCCGCCGACCGCCGGGTGCGCCACGAGGAGCGTCTCGCGGACCTGCTCACCACCCAGAACGAGGTCCTGGACTCCTGGCGCGGGATCGAGAACCGCCTCGTGGAGGCCGCGCACGACATGCGCTCGGTCCCGCGCTGGATGGAGAAGGTGCAGCACGAGCACGCCGACGCGACGGGCCGCGCCCTGCGCAGCATCGGTGCGACGCTGCGCGACGACGTCTCCGGTGCCGTCACCGAGACCCTCGCGATGGCCCAGGACGACCACGTCCGCCAGGTCAACCGCGCCTACCGCGACGCCAGCCGTCAGCTGACCCACGACCTGACCCAGACCCTCGGGTCGGGGCTCGGGACCGTCGTCGACCAGGTGATGGACCGCCTCTCCGACCAGGTCGAGGCCCTGCCCGAGCGGATCGCCTCCGCGACCGCCCGTCAGCAGCGCCAGCGCACCCCCGTCCAGCCCCCGGTCCAGCCCGCTCCGGAGCGTCGCCCGGTGCCGGCGCACCGTCCGGTCGTGCGTCAGGAACCGCGCCCGGAACTCCGCCCGGAACCGCGTCAGGAACCGCGTCCCGAACCGCGCGTCGAGCGCGCACCCCAGCCCCGGGTCGAGCCCCGGGTCGAGGAGCGCCGTCCGGTCCGGGCGGCCGAGCCCGAGGTCGAGGAGCAGTTCGTGGCGGTCGCGCCCCGCACGCTGCAGGCCCTCGCGGCCCGCCGCTACTCCCGGGCCGGCCAGTGAGGCGCCCCGGCCGCGGCGCGCTGCGCCCGCGGAACAAGGAGAACCCCGCCATCGGCCTCGCGGGCTGGGTGTTCGCCGACGCCCTCCTGGCCCTCACGATCATCGGTCTCGCCGCCGGGGGTGCCGTGCACGCCGGGGCCGGGCAGGCCACGGCCGTCGCGGCCACGGTGGCCCCCACCGCCACCCCGACCGCGGTGCCCACGCCGGTCCCCACGGTCACCGTGACCGCCGCACCGCTCCCGGTGGACGTGCCCACGATGCCGGCCGGCGTCGCCCAGGCTCCGGTCGTGCTGGACGTCAACGTCGGCGGGGCCGACGACGAGGCGATCCGCGCCGCGGTGGCCGGGGCCGTCGGTGACCTCGCCGCCCAGGGACGCCGCGCCGCGTTCGTGCTGACCTTCGGCACCGCCGGCACCCCGGGTGCGGGCACCGCGCTGGCCCGCCGGGTCAACGCCCAGCTCGACGTCGCCGCCCCGAACGTGTTCACCGGGTCGGGCAAGCGCGACTTCTGGCGGGCTGTGAACGCCGACGCCCCCCAGGCCGGGGTCGTCCAGCTGGAGCTCTACCTCATCCAGCAGTGACCCGCTGAACCGAGAAGCCGTGATCATGCAGGGAATCCCTGCACGATCACGGCCTTTCGCGTCGACGGGTGGGTCAGTGGACGAAGGCGTGGTAGCTGGTCAGCAACCAGGGCACGGCGACGGCCAGCGTGGGCCCGCCGAGCACGAGCGCCGCGGCGACGTAGGTCGCCAGCGAGAGCCCGCGGGTCGCGGGCCGGGCGGCGAGTCGCCGCACCCGGGCGAGGGCGGCCGAGCCGAGCGGCATCTCCGAGGCCCCGTCCGGCTGGCCCGCGAGCGCCACCAGCGCGCGGGCCAGGGGCAGCGATCCGGTGTGGCGGCGGGCGGAGTCGTCGGCGAGCATCTCCACGAGCAGTCGCACGGAGTCGAGCGCGGCCTGGCTGGAGACGAAGCGCGGGAACGCGGCGTGCAGGGCGGTGAAGCCCTCGAGGACGAGGTCGTGGCGGGCGCGCAGGTGGGCCCGTTCGTGGGCCAGGACCGCGCGCACCTCCTCCGGGGTCAGGCAGTTCAGCATGGCGTCGGAGACGACGACGCGGGAGCGCACCCCGGGGACGCAGTAGGCGACGCGGCCGGGTCCGGTGAGCACCCGCACCCCCGCCTGGGAGAGCAGGGCGGCGTCGATCTCGCCGGTGGACTCCTTGCGGTGCAACAGGTCCACCATGTCGCGGTGGCGGTTGCGGCGTCGCCGGGTGCGGATGCCGACGAGGGTCGCGACGACCCAGAACCGCACGGTGACGATGGCCACGAGCGTGGAGGTGAGTCCGATGAGGGTCGTCTGGACGGGGCCGTGGCGCTCGAGGAAGGGAAAGCCGGGCTCCTCGGTGAAGAGCAGCGAGAGCGAGGCGAGGCCGGCTCCGAGGGTGGCGAGGACGGCGCCGAGGGCGATCGCCTGCCACAGCACCAGGGCGGCCCGGGGCACCTGCCAGGTCCAGCGGGCACGGGCCAGCAGCGCCGGCGCCGGACCCGCCAGGAGCAGCGCCAGCGCTGCGAACCAGACGGCGGTCACGCCACGAACCTACGGGGTCGCCTAGGCGGTGGTGGTCGCGTCCCCGGACTGGTCGGTCCCCGCCATCGCGTCCAGGGCCTCGCGCAGCGCGGCGGCCTCGGCGGGCGAGACGCCGCCGATGAAGTGGACGAGCGCGGCCTGGCGGTCGTCGACGGAGGGCACTCCCCCGAGGGCGTCGAGCATGAGGTCGGCGACCATCTGCTCGCGGGTGGCGGCGGGGGTGTAGCGGAAGGCGCGACCCTCGCGCTCCTGGCGCACGACGTGCTTCTTGGCGAGGCGGTCGAGCACGGTCATGACCGTCGTGTAGGCGATCTTGCGGTGCTCGGCGAGCTGCTCGTGGACCTCGCGGACCGTGAGGGGCGTACCGGCCGCCCACAGCCGGTCCATGACGTCGCGTTCGAGTTCTCCCAGGGCCACGGGGTGGATGTTACGTCAACCACACCGCTGAACGCGAGCCGTCGTACTACCGATTGAAGTACTACAGTTGGTCGTAGTACGACAGGACGTCGTAGGAAGGCCAGGAACCAGCCGTGAGCATCGAATCGCTGACCCGTCTGCAGTTCGCCGTGACGACGCTGTACCACTACCTCTTCGTACCGCTCTCGATCAGCCTCGCGCTCTTCACCGCGATCCTGCAGACCGCGCACCTGCGCGTCGAGGCGAGGACCGGGAGCGACCGCTACGGCCGGCTCTCGCTGCTGACCGGCAAGCTGATGATGATCACCTTCGCCGTCGGCGTCGTGACCGGCCTGGTCCAGGAGTTCCAGTTCGGCCTCTCCTGGAGCGCGTTCGCCCGCTTCTACGGCGACGTGTTCGGGCCCACCCTGGCCATCGAGGGGATGCTCGCCTTCTTCCTCGAGGCGACCTTCATCGGCCTGTGGTGGTTCGGCCGCGACCGGCTGCCGAAGCTCGTGCACCTCGCGACGATCTGGGTCGTCGCCATCGGCACCGCCATCTCCGCCTTCGTCATCCTCGCGGCCAACTCCTTCATGCAGAACCCCGTCGCCTACAGCATCGACGCGGCCACCGGCCGCGCGCGGCTCGGCAGCTTCGAGGACCTGCTGACCAACGAGCTGAACCTCGCCGCCTTCCCCCACACCTACGCCGGTGCCGTCATGGCCGGCGGCGCGCTCGTCATGGCCGTCGGGGTCTGGCACCTGCTGCGCGGAGGCCACGACGTGACCTCCGAGGAGTTCGCCGCGTTCCGCACGCTGTCCCGCTTCGGCGCCTGGTTCACCCTCGTCGCCGGCGCCGGGGTCGCCCTCAGCGGCGACGCCCTCGGCAAGGTCATCACCGCCGTCCAGCCGATGAAGATGGCTGCGGCGGAAGGGCTCTACCGGACCACGACGGGCGCGCCGTTCTCGATCTTCTCCTACGCCCCGCTCGGCTCCGACCGCCCGACCTTCGCCCTCGAGGTCCCCGGTTTCCTCTCCTTCCTGGCCAAGGGGTCCTTCTCCTCGACGGTCCTCGGCCTCAAGGACCTGCAGGACTCCTACTCCGCGCAGTTCGGTGCGGGCGACTACATCCCCTGGGTGCCGGTCGCGTTCTGGAGCTTCCGCCTGATGATCGGCGTCGGGATGACCGCCGCGATGATCGCCCTGGTCCACCTGTGGGTCACCCGGAAGTCGGTCGTCCTGAACCCCGACCCGCGCCTGGCCCGCGGGATCCTCTGGACCCTGCCGGTCCTGCCGCTGATGCCGCTGTTCGCGAACTCCTTCGGCTGGATCTTCACCGAGACCGCCCGCCAGCCGTGGCTGGTGTTCGGGTTGTTCAAGACCGCCGACGGCGTCTCCCCCGGGCTGACCTGGGCCGAGGTCGCCACCAGCCTGGTCGCCTTCACCGTCGTCTACGGCGCGCTGGCCTGGGCCTGGACGCTGCTGGTGACCCGCCTCGTGCGCAAGGGGCTCCCGTCGATGCCGGTGCCCCAGACGGTGGACGAAGAAGCAGTCGAGCCCTACGCCGTGAGCTACTGAGGAGCGAGTGATGGACCTCCCCGTCATCTGGTTCGGCATCGCTGTCCTGGCCTGGGTGCTCTTCTTCGTCCTGGAGGGGTTCGACTTCGGCGTCGGGTTCCTCGGGCCGCTGCTGGGACGCACCGACGCCGAACGCGGCGCCGCGATCCGGACCGTCGGCCCCGTCTGGGACGGCAACGAGGTGTGGCTGGTCGCCGCGATCGGCGTCACCTTCGCCGCCTTCCCCGACTGGTACGCCGCCCTCCTCTCCGGCCTCTACCTGCCGATGATCGCGATCCTGCTGCTGCTGGCCGTGCGCGGTGTCGCCATCGAGTTCCGCGGCAAGCACGACACCGCGAGCTGGCACCTGCGCTGCGACGCGTTCCTCGCCACCTCCTCGCTGCTGCTGGCCGCGACCTGGGGCGCGGTCCTCGGCGCGCTCGTCGTCGGCCTCGCCCTCGACCCCGGCGGGAACGTGCGGGGCAGCGGGCTGGGCCGCTCCCTGGCCCCCGTCCTCGGGCCCTGGGCCGTGCTCGGCGGTTTCGCCGGCGTGCTGCTGACCACCGTCCACGGGGCGACGTTCCTGGCCCTGCGCACCACCGGCCCCGTGCGTGCCCGGGCCCGTCGCCTCACCGTCGCCACCGCCCCCGCGCTGGCCGTCATCGCTCTCGCCCTGTTCATCGCGGCCGGGCACGCCGCCGTCGCGGGTGCGCTGGCGTTGCTCGCGGTCGCCGCGGTCGCCGCCTGGCGGCGCGCGGAGGTGCTGGCCTTCGCGGCGACGTCGCTCGCGGTCGCGGGTAGCGTCGTGGCGGTGTTCACCGCCCACCTCGGCTCCACCTGGGTGCTCCTGCCCAGCACGCTGTCGAGCGCGAACGACGTGACCCTGCGGGGTGCGGCGGCCTCCGAGGGGGCACTGCACCTCATCACCGTCGCCGGGGTGATCGTCCTGCCCGCGGTCATCGCCTACCAGGTCTGGTCCTACGTCGTGTTCCGCAAGCGGGTCCACACCGGGTTCTCGACGACGTCCCGCCCGCGTCGGGTGCCCGTGACCCGGTGAGCCCGCGATCCAGAGGACCCGTCGATCCCCGGCTCCTCCGCCACGCCCGCCCGGCCCGGGCCGGGATCGCCGCGATCGGCGTCGTCGAGGCCGTCTCCGCGGGGCTGCTCCTCGCCCAGGCCCTCGCCCTGACCGACCTCGTCGTGGCGCTGTGGCGGGGGGCCCCGGCCTCCGGGGCACTGTCGGTGCTGATCGCCGCGGTCGCCGGGCGGGTCGTGACCGGTTGGGCCGCAGCCCGTCTGGCCCAGCGGACGGCGAGCGCCGTCCGCAGCGACCTGCGCGAGCAGGTGCTGGCCCGCACGCTGGCGCTGGGCCCCGCATGGGTCGAGCGGTTCGGGCGGGCCCGGCTCTCCGCGGTGCTGACCCAGGGCCTGCCCGCCCTCGACGCCTGGTTCACCCGCTACCTCCCGGCCCTGGTGCCGGGGGTGCTGCTGCCGCCGCTGGTGCTGGTGGTCCTGGCGTTCTCCGACCTGGAGTCGGCGATCACCGTCGCCGTGACGCTGCCGCTGATCCCGGTCTTCGCGATCCTGCTGGGCCGCGCGGCTCAGTCCCGCGCGGACCGGCAGTGGTCGGCGCAGCGGACGCTGGCCGCGCACTTCCTCGACACCGTCCGCGGGCTGCCGACCCTGCGCGCGCACCGCCGCGCGCAGCGTCAGGTCGGCGCCGTAGCCGCCGTCACCGACGCCCACCGCCGGGCGACGATGTCGGTGCTGCGCATCGCGTTCCTCTCCTCCACCGCCCTCGACCTCGTCGGGACGCTGTCGGTCGGTCTCGTCGCCGTGACCGCCGGGATGCGCCTGGCCGGCGGGACCCTGGACCTGCACACCGCCCTGCTGGTGATCCTGCTGGCGCCGGAGGCCTACCGGCCGCTGCGCGAGGTGGGCGCCCGCTTCCACGACTCCGCCGACGCCGCCGCGGTCGTCGACGACGTCGACCAGGTGCTCACCGCTCCCCTGCCGGTCCCCGGTTCGGGTTTCGCCGACGGGGTCCGGCTGCGCGGGATCACGGTGCGGCGCGCCGACACCACCCCCGTCCTCGACGGCGTCGACCTCGACGCCGTCCCCGGTGAATTGCACGCCCTCGCCGGCCCCTCGGGGGCGGGCAAGACGACCCTGGCCCGCGTCGCGGCCGGTGTCCTGGTCCCCGACGCGGGCTCGGTCGAGCACACCCTCGACGGGGTCGCGCACCTCCCCCAGCGTCCGGCCTTCCCCTACGCGAGCACGGTCGGGGACGCCGTCCGTGCTGGTCGTGACGCCCCCGACGTGTCCGACGACGACGTCCGCCACGCCCTCGACCTCGCCGCCGCGCCCGAGCTGAGCCTCGACACCCCGCTCGGGGAGAACGCCGCAGGGCTCTCCGCGGGCCAGCGCCAGCGGGTCGCCCTGGCCCGCACCTTCCTCGCGGTCCGGTGCGGCGCACGGGTCCTCGTCCTCGACGAGCCGACCGCCCACCTGGACCCGGTGAGCGAAGCCGTGGTCGTGGACTCCCTGCGCTCCTTCGCCCACGACGTGGGCTGCACCGTCCTCGTCGTCGCCCACCGCCCCGCCCTCCTCGCCGCCGCGGACCGCACGACCACCCTCACCCGTCCCGTCC
>NZ_CEEDMJ010000032.1:0-45557 GCF_979255925.1 Kineococcus sp. AC630 | reverse complement strand
CTTGGGCACAGCGACATCCTTCCAGGCCTGCTCGGGAGCAAGCCAGCTCGGTTGTCACCGATCAGTGCAGCAGACCCGGACCACTCCACGCCTGTACCTCAGCGAGCGGTCGACGACACGTCCGGGCGAACCGCTCCAGTCACCCCCTGTGGCTAGAGGGATACATTGCTTTGCGCCACCATGATGCCACCCGTCCAGACGGCGACACCAGCCTCGCAGCGAGTGGGGATCAGGTGTCCTCGGTTCACCCGCCGAGGTCTGTGACGAGGTTGATGGCCACCGCCAGAACACCCGTCCCGAAGGTGTAGGAGAGCAGGGCGTGACCGAGCGCGACTCTCCTCGCCCGCGTGGACGTGGGTTGGACCTCGGAGACGGCGTAGGACATCCCGACGGTGAACGCCAGGTAGGCGAAGTCGCTGTAGGTGGGGGCCTCGTCCTGGTCGAAGTCGAAGCCCCCGCCTCCGCTCGACTCCGCCGCTGATCCTGCACCTGCTCCCATGGGCGCCCGTTCGTCGACGTAGTGCAGCCGGGCGTACTTGAACGCGTAGACCGTGTTCACCAACGCCCACGACAGGGCTACGCCCAGCACGCTCAACAGGACCGAGGCGACGGCCGCGGGGTCCTTCGCGCCGCTGGACTGCAGCAGAGCCACCACGACCACGGCCAGACTGGCGACCGCGGCCGTGATGAGCCAGACGTCGGTGGAACGGGTGGACCGCTCCTCCTCGGCCAGGCGCCGGGTGCCGACGGAGTCCTGAGGCCAACACCTGCGCCAGACCCACGTGAGCAGGACGGCGACAGCCACGGTCCAGCTGACCAGGGGCAGCAGCCGCAGCTCGGCGAGGAGGCCGACCGCCACGCCTGCGACCAAGCCGACCCCCAGGCTGGTGAGCGTACGTCGAACGGACAGCAACCGGTCGGCGTGCACCCCTAGGCGCCCGGGCGGAACACGGCCCGAACGCACCCGTCCTCCTTCTCCTTGAACATCCGGTAGCCCTTCGCCCCGTCGGTGAGCGGCATGACGTGGGTGGCGAGGTGTTCGGTGCGCACCTCCCCGCGGCTCATGGCTTCGAGGATCTCCGGGACGTAGCGGTGCCCGTGCTGCTGGGCCCCGCGCAGGGTCAGCGCCTTGTTCATCACCGCTCCCAGGGGGAACTTGTCGACGAGCCCGGCGAAGACACCGAGGGTGAAGACGGTCCCGCCCTTGCGGCAGGCGTAGATCGCCTCCCGCACCGCGGCGGGCCGGTCGGTCTGCAACCGCAACTGCTGCTTGACCTGGTCGTAGACGTGCTGGGGACCGGAGGTGTGTGCCTCCATCCCCACCGCCTCGATGCAGACGTCTGGCCCCCGGCCCCCGGTCAGCTCGCGCAGTTCCGCAGCGACGTCGACCTGCTCGTAGTCGAGGGTCTCGGCGCCGATGTGCGTGCGGACCTGTTCCAGCCGGTTGTCGTAGCGGTCGATCACGACGACCCGTTCCGCGCCCATGAGCATGGCCGCGCGGGCCGCCATCTGACCCACGCCACCGGCACCCCACACCGCGACCACGTCCCCCGGCTGGACCCCGGCCTGGTGAGCCCCCGTCCAGCCGGTGGGAGCGGCGTCGGAGGCGAACAGGGCCCGTTCGTCGGAGACGTCCTCGGGGATGGTGAACGCGCCCTGATCCGCGTACGGAACGCGGATGTACCGCGCGTGGCTGCCGGCCCAGCCGCCGAGCGCGTGGGAGTAGCCGAAGCAGCCGCCGATGGCCTGTCCCCACAACGCCTCGGTCATCCCGGGATTGGGGTTGCCGTTGTCGCAGAGGGAGTACAGCCCTTGCTTGCAGTACCAGCACTTCCCGCAGCTGATGAAGGAGACCACCACGACGCGATCGCCCACGCGGTGCTTCGTCACGTCCGGGCCGACCTCGGCGACCGTGCCCATGAACTCGTGGCCGAGCACGTCACCGGCCCGCATGGCGGGAACGTAACCCCCCATCAGGTGCAAGTCGGAACCGCAGGTGGCGCTCAGTCCCACCTCGAGGATGATGTCGCCGCGGTTGAGGATCGTGGGGTCGGGCACGTCCTCAACGCCGATCTCGTTCACTCCGCGCCAGGTCACCGCCTTCACCGCACACCTGCCGTCGGGGCCGACCGGGTCCAGGCCTCCACGAGGAGGCCTCCCGGTGTCGCCGTCCGTTCACCGTGCGGGGCCGGGTCGACGGCCAGCACCTCGCCCACCTCCAGGAGTTGCTTGGCCCGGCGCAGCGCGGACCGCAGGTCGGCCTGTGGGTCCTCACCGGTCAGGCGGTGGGCGGCGCCGTCACCGGTGGGCTGGTGGCGCAGTCGGGCGCTGAGTTCTGTTCCCTTGCCCCCCGCGGCTGCGCGGGTCGCGACCTCGATCCGCTCGCCGTAGCGCGCCAGAGGGGTAGGCAAGTGCGCGGTGTCCACGTCCGGGACTTCCGGGTCGAGAGTGACAGCGAGCCACCCCGACGACGGGGCGGCCGTACCGGGCCCGTTCCCGGTCGGGCTGAGGACGGAACGGACCCGCCGCAGGACCGCGACGCCGCCCCGAACGGCGATGGACACCGGCGGCGACACCGTGCTGTGCGAACTCACGAGCGAACCTCCTCCGTGGACTGACCTGCCCCGGCGAACTCCTGCACGATGCGCTCGCAGAACGCGGGCAGGTCATCGGGTGACCGGCTCGTGGTGATGTTGCCGTCGGTGACGACCTCCTCGTCGACCACCTCGGCCCCCGCGTTGCGCAGATCGGTGCGCACGCTGGGCCATGAGGTGAGCCGGCGATCGCGCGCGACGTCGGCCTCGACGAAGTTCCACGGACCGTGGCAGATGGAGGCGACCGGCTTGCCCGACTGGACGAACTCCCGCACGAACCGCACCGCGGCGGGATCCATCCGCAACTTGTCAGGGTTCACCGTTCCCCCAGGTAGGAGCAACGCGTCGTAGTCGTCCACCGAGACCCCCTCGAGCGTCGTGTCGACCCCGAAGGAGCCCGCCGACTGCAGGTCGTGGTCACGCGCCTGAATCTCTCCGGCGGCCAGAGAGACGACGACGGTGCGGGCGCCGGCTTCCTCCAGCGCCTGGACGGGTTGCTCGAGTTCGACTCGTTCCACGCCGTCGGCAGCCAGGACGGCGATCCGGCGCCCGTCCAGCGTCCCGCCCACCTCAAGCCACCGCCTGCGCCGTGTGGGGGTGCAGGACCACTTTGGTCCAGCCGTCCTCACGCTGGTCGAAGTGCTCGTAGGCCTCCGGTGCACGGTCAAGGGGCAACTCGTGGCTGACGATGAACGAGGGCTCGGCCTTGCCGCCGGCGATCAGGTCGCGCAGCTGCCGGTTGTACTTCTTGACGGGGGCCTGGCCGGTACCGACGTGCTGGCCCTTGAACCAGAACATGCCGTAGTCGAAGGCGAGTTTGCCTTGCTTGGCCAGTTCGTCGCTCGCCCCGGGATCCTGCGGTACGAAGACACCGACGTTCCCGATCTTGCCGGTGAAGCGCACGGAGGCCACCAGCCGGTTCATCGTCAGGTTGGCCTGCTCCTGCCCGTCTGGTTCGTGGGCCTGGTACCCGACGCACTCGCAGCCGTTGTCAGCACCGAGCCCCATCGTCTCCTCGAGGACGGCCTGGACGGGGTCGACCTCAGAGTCGTCGATGGCGATGGCACCGATGGATTCGGCGAGGCGCAGCCGGTCAGGCTGCCGGTCGACGACCATGACCTTGCTCGCCCCGCGGATGGTCGCTGAGAGAGCCGCCATCAGCCCGACGGGTCCTGCTCCGTACACGACCGTCTGGTCACCGGGTTTCACACCCGCCAGCTCGGTGGCGTGATAGCCGGTCGGGAAGATGTCGGCGAGCATGACGTAGTCAGTCTGACGCTGCTCGGCGTCCTCGCCCAGCCGCAGGCAGTTGAAATCGCCCCAGGGCACGCGGAGGAACTCGGCCTGACCGCCGGCGTAGGGACCCATGTCGGCGAAGCCGTATGCGGCGCCGGCCATGGTCGGTTCCGGCTGAGCGGTCAGGCAGTAGTTCGTCAGCTGCCGTTCGCAGTTCTTGCAGTGCCCGCAGGCGATGTTGAAGGGAAGGACGACCCAGTCACCGACACCGACCTTGTCCACCCCGTCGCCGACCTCGACCACCTGACCCATGTTCTCGTGCCCGAAGGAGCGGCCGGGCTCGAAGTCCGTCCGCCCCTCGTACATATGCAGGTCCGAGCCACAGATGTTCGTCGACGTGATCCGCACCACCACGTCCGTAGGACGCTCGATCCGCGCGTCCGGGACGTCCGTGACGCTGACCTGCCGCGGCCCTTGGTAGACCACCGCTTTCATGTCGCCTCCCTCGCTGCGTAGCCGCCCTGCCCAACGCTCGAGCGGTCCTGCCCATTGCACTCAGGCGGCACGCGCGGCGCTATTGGTAGTTCTGCCGATCCCGTGTGCCCCACGTTCCGCGGAGTCCGATCGCTGGAGACTGTGGCCCCTGGAATCCATGAGCAGTGCCTGCGGGACGTGGATGCTCCGCAGAATTCCGTCGCAAGGTGCTGGACCTGGTCGAATCCGGCCAAGCGGTGGCCGAGGTTCCAACGATCCTGGGGTGAGCTCGAAGACGATCAGCACCTGGCGCCGACTCGATGCTCAGCGCAGCGGGAGCGACGACACCACCGGGCGAGGCGCGCAGGAGGTCCCACGGGCCACCTCGGTTGCCACTCACTGGGCTGCGGTGTCGGGCACATCGGTTCAGCCTCTCCCGGGCGATGACGACGCCGATCACGTCGAGACGCATGGGCGACGCGAGTGAGCTGCTGCCTGTCGCCGTCGCTGCGGACGACAGCGCCACGACGACGCGCACGAGGTCACTGTCGAGCGAGGTCACTGTTCACCGAGGTCGCGTGAACGTTCAGCTAACCCCCACGCGTGAACAACCCCTCCACCTCCGGAGTGAGCTGGTTCGTAGCCGCCAGACGGGTGATCAGTTCCGCCGCTCTACTCCCCCGCAACCCCGCCGCGGTCAGACGCCCATCACGCACGAACGTGTAGACGCCACTGACCGGGAAGGCCGTGACGTGCTCGACCGTAGCCGCGACGGAGCGCAGAGCCTGCTGCACCGGTTCGCTCTGCAGCGCCCGCCGACGGGCCAGCGGGTCGGTGAAAGCGATCTCGGCGACCAGGAGTTCCCGTCGTCCGGGGCCGGCGTGGTGGGCGACGTTGGGCGCTGGCGGCTGGTCGGCGTCGGCCTCACGGGTCGAGAGGTCGTGCACGCGCAGACCGGTCAGGTTCTCCTCCGCGAGCAGGGCCGGAGTGAGAACGTCACGCACGGCGGCGCCCAGGTCGCTGCGCGCGCCGGGCTGGGCACTGAAGTGGACGTGCATACGGTCCTGGCGTTCGGGACCGTTCGGGGTCGGGTCGCGGCGCTGGTCCAGCAGGGTGCGTGACCCTGCAGGTAGGTCGTAGGCCAGGGTCTCCGCGAACATGTTCTGCTCGTCGCTGAACAGCAGCGGGCTGGCGTCCTGGAACGTCTGCTGCTCGCCGGCGGAGGCGAAACCGATCTCCACGGCCCCGTCCAGGACGTAACCGGGCAGAGGCTCTGCTCCTTCGACCACCGGCCAGAGGTGCCCGTCCTGCTCACGGTGGAAGTGGTGCTGCACGTACCAGCCCAGACCGGGTAGGCGCGAGCAGAGCGGGCCGTGGACGTCGCGCCAGTAGTTCGCGAAGTCCGCGTGGGGGACGACGTCTCGGCGCAGGACCGTGGTGTAGGTGTTGACGCGGATCGCCTCGTCACGCGAGCTGTGGTCCGGGTGGCTTCCTGACGAGCTGGGCACGAGGTGGAGTCAACCCCGCTCACCGCGGCCTCGCACGTCGCACTGGGACACCTCACCCTGCCCGAGCGCCGGAAGTCCGGCCGGCAGGCGAGCGACCTCGCGATGGCCGCCTGAACGTCCAGAGAGGAATCCCCGTGGCCCAGTTCAAGGTCTACGGCCGCGACACCGTGCTGCGTCCCCTGCGATCCAGCCTGTCGGACACCCTGCACGCCGCAGCGGTGGACGTGCTCGGTCTCCCGGTGACCAAGCGGTTCCACCGCTTCTTCCCCCTGTCGGCCGAGGACTTCCCCACGCCGGAGGGCCGCAGCGAGCGGTACACCATCGTCGAGACCCCACGCCACGACTGGGGGATCCGCGGCCGGCCGGGCGACGAACTGTCGCTCACCTACCGGGTGGAGACGTGAGTCGACGGCGCAACCGGAGGGCGTTCACGACGTAGAGGAGCCCCAGGACGACACCCACGTTCCGCCACGAGTGCAGTCCGAGGACGACTCCCGGCAGCGACAGGCAGAAGAGGACGATGCCGCACACCAGCCACCGCCAGAAGCGGCCGCGGAGGCTGCGCTGCTCGGCCGCGAGGTTCCGGGCCGCCTCGAGCTCAACGTGGCTGCGGACCACACCGTCGAACGGCGCGCCGGTCTGCGGGTCCCACGCGGGCCAGCCCGTTCCCCGTGCCACCGCCGTGACCGCAGCGCGGACGTGCTGCTGGAGTTCGGCGTCACCCTCCTCGCCGGGGGGCGGGAACGCCACGAGGGCGTCCTCCGCGAACAGGTTCACCAGCAACCCGGTGTCGAGGAAGTGCAGCTGAGCGATGGCATCGTCGGAGTTCGACTGGACCGGGCCGGGGACGGTCCGCCGGACCTCGGCCTCGATCCACGCCCACTGCTCGAGACGGGCAGGGCTCAGGGGGAGCCAGCGAGCCGCGTCCTCGTCCTCGGGACGTGGCGCGAGGATGATGTCGTAGCCCACCCTGACCCTTCGGCAGCCACGGCTCGGGCCCTCACCAGGATCACCCGTTCGCGTCCTCGATGAGCGTGAGCTGCGTCCCGTCGAGGTCGATGAGAGCCCCGGAGCGGAACCCCCAGGTCTGCTGCTCGACGGGCACCAGGCGCGGGATGCCTCGCCGGGTCTGCGGCACTCCGGAGGCGGCGATGGCCGACCAGAGCGCGTCGACGTCGGCCACCCGCATCGTGCACGGGAACGAACTCTCGGAAGGCACCAGCGAGGGGAACGGGAAGAACTCCAGCTGCACCTCGCCCCGGCGCAGGATCAACCAGCCCTCGTCGCGGAACGCCACCTCGAAACCGAACGCACCGTAGAACGCCACCGTGGCGTCGAGGTCACGGGACGGGAGGTTCGGCAGCGCCCGGTCGGCCATGGTCTCCGTTGTACCCGAACCGCGCGACGCAGTGCCAGACCCGCTTCAGGGTCTGCCCGTCGTGCTCACCCGTCCAGCTCGCGGCGCCGATGACGGTCGGGTCCACCACCGCCGCCAGGGACGCGCCCACCGCCGCGACCTCGGGGCCCCGGAACGCACGGACCTCGGGACGGGAGAAGTCGCTGCGGGACAGCGCGAACCCCGGGTGCCGCTCGACGGGTGCGGGGAACCCGCGGGTCTCGCCGGTGAACGACGGGTCGAGCACCAGCGCCTCGACGTCGCGGTCGAGGCGCAGACCCCCGTGCACGTGGGCCTCGACGTAGTCGTCGAGGACGTCGCGTCCGGACGTGTCCGCGAGCGCCGTGAGGTCGCACCGTTCGCGCACCCCGACGTCGTCCGGTTCCGCGGCGGAGTCGGGGAAGCAGAAGGTGGTGCGCGCCAGCACCTCGGGCCTCAGCCGCAGGTGCGCGGACCCGAACCGGACGGATCCCCCCGCGGGGCGGGAGCGGTGGTTCAGCGATCCGTAGACCGGTCGGGCGGTGGGCGGCGCGTCGTCGTAGGCGGCGCCGAAGAGGCGGCTCTCCCAGGTCCACCGCTCCCCGCCGGGGTGAGCGGTGAGCCCGCCGTTGGAGGTGCCCGTGGCGAACTGGGACAGGTAGGCGCCGTCGTCGAGCAACGCCTGCAAGGTGCTGCGCCCACCGGCGTCGCGGTCGGGGTGGAAGTGCACCGTCACGCGCACCGAGGGGTCGAGAGGTCCACCGCGCGCGAGGCTGCGCACGTGCGCGAGCGCTCTCCCGGCGGGTCCGTCCACTCGGTCATGGTCCCCCGACGCGGCACCGGTGGCCCAGCTCCGGGCCGTCTCGTAGATTCCTGGGCATGACGCTCGTTCCCTACACCGCGGGAGAGAAGCCGAGTCTGGTGGCCAGCCTGCAGCGTCACCGCGAGGCGGTCCTCTGGAAGCTCGAAGGCCTCGACGACGAACAACTGCGACGGCGGGTCGTGGGCTCCGACACGACGCTGCTCGGGACGGTGAAGCACCTCGCCTCGACGGAGTACAGCTGGTTCTGCTCGACGTTCGGCCGCCCCAGCGACGAGATCCCGTCCGAGGTGCTGGACGAGGACCCGCAGGCCGACTGGCGGATCCACCCGTGGGAGACCACCGAGGGGGTCCTGTCGTACTACGAGCGGGCCCGTGCCGCGGCCGACGAGGCCATCCGGGAGATCAAGGTCACCGAACGCGGGACGTCCTGGAACGGGAACCGCGTCACGATGCGCTGGGTCCTGATCCACATGATCGAGGAGACCGCCCGGCACGCCGGTCACGTCGACCTGGTGCGCGAACTGGTCGACGGGCGGACCGGTGATCACCGGGAGTTCACGACCGACGTCTTCTGAATCGGGACTGAAGTCCTCAACTCCAGCCGCCGATCAGACCACGTGGCCTTCTCCTTCCGACCCCGAACCCTGCGCTCCCAGCTGCTGTTGCCGGGTGTGGGTGCCGTCGTCGTCACCGCCGGTCTGATGAGCGCCCTGTCGGCGGTGCAGGTCGGTGGCCTGTCGCGGGACACCGCCGCCGACGTGGGCACGCTGTCGGAGCAGTCGCTGCACGACGCCGGGACCCAGGTCCAGACCACCGTGGCGACCCAGGCCTCGGCCGTGCAGTCGATGCTGGACTCCGACCTGCGCGTCACGACCGACCGCCTCGCGCAGCACGGGGCGACGTCGCTGGGGGCCACCGCCACCTGGACGGCCACGAACCAGACCACCAAGGACAAGACGTCGGTCACGCTGCCCCGCCTGGAGTTCGGCGGCACGTGGCTCGGTCAGCAGGCAGACCCCGCGGCCACGGTGCCGGGTCTGGACGAAGCGGCCCGCCTGACGGGTGCGGCGACGACGGTGTTCCAGAAGATGAACGACGCCGGGGACATGCTGCGGGTCGCCACGACCGTCGTCGGCACCAGCGGGTCCCGCGCCATCGGCACGTACATCCCGGCCACGAACGCCGACGGCGCCCAGAACGCCGTCGTCAAGGCACTGCTGGCCGGGGAGACCTACCACGGCACCGCGACCGTCGTCGACAAGCCGTACGTCACCGTCTACGAACCGTTGAAGGTCGGCGACGAGGTCGTCGGCGCGGTCTTCGTCGGCCTGCCCCAGGCCGACGTCACGGCCGACCTGCGGGCCGCCCTCGCAGGGTCGACGGTCGGTTCCTCCGGCTACTACGCGGTGTTCTCCGACGGGGCCGCCTCGAGCGGCACCGCGGTCGTCGCGCCGAAGGGCGGCCAGGACGGTGACGCCATGGCCGACGCGACCGACGCCGACGGCGAGCCGTACGTCAAGGACCTGCTCGCGACCGCGAAGGGGTTGCCGGCCGGGGAGTTCACGACGAAGCACGTGACCCTGGACTCGGGGGGCTACACCGTCGGCCTCTCCCGCTACCCGGCCTACAACTGGGTCATCACCAGCTGGCTGCCCGACGCCGACACCGCCGCGGTCACCGACCGCATCACCGCGGGCGGGCACAGCCTGGTCCGCAACACCATCGTGCTGGGCATCGTGGTGGCCCTGCTCATGGCCGGCGTCATCGCGGCGATGGCCCGCACGCTCGTCCGCCGGATCGGCCGGCTCACCGAGGTCCTGCGCCGCGTCGCCGGCCGCGACCTCTCCGCCGAGGTCCTCGAACCCGGCACCGCGCACGCCGACGACGAACTCGGCGCGATGGGTCGGGCGCTGGACGAGGCCACCGGCGCGGTCCGCGACGCGCTGAGCGCGATGAGTTCCGGCGCCGCCCGGGTCACCGGCGCCGCGGGTGCCCTCGACGGGGCCGGCGACCGGCTGGCGGGTGCGGCCGACTCCACCGCGCAGGAGATCGTCCGGGTCACCGGGGACGCCACGTCCGTCTCCGCCGGGGTCCACGAGGTCTCCGACGCCGTCGAACAGCTGCGTGCGGCCGCGGACGAGGTGTCCGCGACGACCAGCACCGTGACCGTCGTCGCGGCCGACGCGGTGCAGCTGGCGCACGCCGCCACCGGCACCGTCGAACGGCTCGGGGCGAGTTCGCAGCAGATCGCGGACGTCCTGCGCACCATCACCGCGATCGCCGCGCAGACGAACCTGCTGGCGCTGAACGCGACCATCGAGGCCGCCCGCGCCGGGGAGGCCGGTGCAGGATTCGCGGTCGTCGCCGACGAGGTCAAGGAACTGGCCCGCCAGACCGCGCAGGCCACCGAGGAGATCGCCCCGACCCTGAACGCCGTGCAGGCGGAGGCGGCGGCCGTCCGCTCCGACATCGCCCGGATCTCCGAGACGATCGCGCACATCGACGGGCTGCAGGCCACCATCGCCGCGGCCGTCGCCGAGCAGCTCGCGACGACCACCTCGGTCAGCGGGACCCTGCACGCCGCGGCGGAACGGTCCAGCGGGATCGCGGTCGCGCTCGAGGGGACCGCCGGGGCCGTCCAGGGCACGACCGAGGAGGTCCGTTCGGTCCGGAGCCAGGTCGACGACCTCGCCGCGGTCGCCGGGACCCTGGACGAGCAGGTGCGTCAGTTCACGTTGCGCTGACCAGTTCCCGGCTGCGGCGGCGCTGGAGTTCCAGCGTGAGCGCGTAGCCGTAGATCGTCAGCGCGGTGAACACCCACAACCACAGGCACACCGCCACCGCCGCACCGACCTGGGTGTAACCGCCGAACGGGGAACCCAGGTCGACCGGGATCGCCAGGAACAGCACGAAGCCCTGCAGGAACCCCGACACGAACGCCCCGGTCGAGAACCCTCCCCACACCGCCGCCCACCACCCGGGACGCACCGGCCCGAGCACCCGGTAGACGTAGACCAGGACGGGCGACACGACGAGCCAGTCGACGTTCAGCGCGATGTACACCGCGAGCGTCGACCCCGGGATCCCGGATCCGAACAACCGGACCAGGAACGGCGCGACCTCGAGCACCGCGAGGAAACCCACGGGCGCCAGCAGCAGCAGCGGCAGCGCCTTCACCCGGATCCGCCAGGCCCCGGTCCTGCCCCGCACCGCCGGCGGGGCGGGTTCGGGGTAGCGGACGCTGACGCGGGCGAAACCCCGGCGCAGCCCCTCGCCGTAGACCGTCGCCGGGATGAGGGCGACGAGAACCGGCAACCACCCGACGTGGACGGCGGTCGCGGCGAGGCCGCGGACCACGTCGCCGGCGCCCTGGGCCGAGGGCAGCGCACGTCCGACGGAGTCGGCGAGGTCGAGGACCCGGTCCGCGCCGATCAGCGCCGCGAGCAGGCGCACCACGACGACGAGCGAGGGGACGAGCGCCATCGACGCGTAGAACGTCGCGCCCGCCGAGATGAGGAACAGGTCGTGGCCCTGCAGGCGCGTGTGGACGTCGGCGAACAGCGCTCTCAGCCAGCTGCCCGCCCGGGAGCGCCTCACGCGCCGGCCGGGAGGAGGCGGACGGCTTCGGGCGAACGGGACCCGCGGTAGGTGCGCCGGTAGGCCGTGGGGGTCGTCCCCACGAGTCTCAGGAAGTGCTGACGCAGCATCGCCGCGGACCCGAACCCGCAGCGGCGGGCGACCTCGTCGACGGTCTCGTCACCGTCCTCCAGCAGGTTCCGCGCCGCCGAGACCCGCTGCTCCAGCAACCACCGGTGCGGGGTGACTCCCGTCTCGGCCCGGAAGCGGCGGGCGAAGGTGCGGGCCGACATCGTCGCCGTCCGCGACCAGCCCGCGACGTCGATGTCCTGGTCGAGGTGCGCCACGGCCCAGGTCAGGGCGTTCTGCAGCGACTCGTCGCCGCAGGCCCGGACGGGAGCCTCGAGGTACTGGGCCTGGCCACCGTCGCGGTGCGGCGGGACGACCATCCGGCGCGCGATCGCCGTCGCGACGGCGCTCCCGTGGTGACGCCGCACCAGGTGCAGCGACAGGTCGATGCCGGCGGAGGTCCCGGCGCTCGTCGCGACCGGACCGTCCTCGACGTAGAGGACGTCGGGCACCACTTCGACGAGCGGGAAGCGCTGCGCGAGTTCGGCCGCGTAGCGGTAGTGCGTCGTCGCCCGGCGCCCGTCGAGCAACCCGGCGTGAGCGAGCACGAAGGCCGCGCTGCAGAAGCTCGCGACCGTCGCCCCGCGGTCGATCGCCGCGTACAGCCTCTCGTGCAGCGCCTCCCCCGCCGGGCCGCGGTGGGCCTTGGTGGGGGTGACAATGATCAGGTCGGCGGCGTCGAGACGGTCGAAGCGGTGGTCGGCGGTGAGGCTGAAACCCTGGCGCGAACCGACCGGGCCGGCGCCCTCCGTGCACACCGCGAACCGGAAGGCGGGAACGCCCTCCTCGGTCCGGTCGATGCCGAACACCTCGCAGGCCACCGAGAACTCGAAGGCCGAGAACCCCTCACCGACGACGACGGCCACGTCGTGGAGGTCACCCGGAACACCCATGGCGGGCAGTCTGCCAGCCTTCGGACGGCTTGGCAGGATCTGGACGAACGTCGGCAGAGCTGCCACTCGGCGGCTGCGGTCGCGCCGAGCACGCTGGAGCCGTGTCCACAGACCTCACCGCCCTGGTGGTGCTCCTCGTCCTCGTCGCCCTCGCCGTCCTGGCGCCCCGCTGGGGTGTCGACAGCCGCCGCTCGCGGGAGTGGTCGCCGGAGGGTCCCCTCGACCACCCCGGTGCCGACCACCCCGGTGCCGACCGGTGAGCGTCGACACGATCGTGCCCCTGGACCACCGGGCCGCCCTGGCGCAGACCCAGGCGACCTTCCTGGCGCTGCTCCGCCACGTCGAGCCCACCGCCCGGGTTCCCGGCTGCCCGGACTGGGACGCCGCGCACCTCACGGCCCACCTGACCGGCGTCCACCGCTGGGCCGTGGCCATGTCGCGCACGGCACCCGGCGGCGACGACGTGCCCGACGACGTGCCCGACGACGCCGACCCGCCGGTGGCGCGCGATGCCGCGCAGGAGTACCGCGCGGCCGCCGCGGACCTGCTCGCCGTCCTGGACGAGGATCCCGACCGGCCCTGCCGCACCCTCACCGGAGCCGGGCGACGGCGGGACTGGGCCCGTCGTCAGCTGCACGAGACGCTGGTGCACACCTGGGACCTGGCCGACGCCGGCGACCTGCCGCGGTGGGGGCCACCGGAGGTCGTGGCCGACGCCGTCGAGGAGGTCCTGGACACGCTGCACCCGCGCCAGGTCCGGCTCGGCCGGACCCCCGCCGCCACCGTCAGCGTCGAACTGCTGGGCTCCCGGCGCTGGGTGCTCGGCGACGGTCCGCCGGTCGCCGCCGTCGCGGGCGCCGACGCCGACCTCCTGCGGCTGCTGTGGCGACGGAGCGACCTCTCAGGGGCCGGGCTCGTCGTGACCGGCGACGCCGCGCGGGCCACGGAGCTCCTCGCCGGGCGCCTCACGCCCTGAGGTCGCCGCGCGGGCCCCACCTCGACGACACGACAGGGTCAGGGCGCGTCCACGCCGAGACCGAGGACCTGCTCGAACGCCGCACGGGTGCCCTCCACGAGGTCTTCGGGGCGGTCGGAGTACGCGCGGGCCGTCGCCCAGCAGGCCGACGCGAGCTGTCCGGCGAGAGCGGCGGTGTCCTCGCTCCACCCGTTCTCGGCCAGGAGCACCCCCAGCCGCCGGGCGATGAGCTGGGCCTTCACCGCGCTGCGTCCCCGCAGTTCCACGTGTCCCTCGACCAGCCGCTCGTGGCGGCGGTACTCCTCCGGGTCCTCGCAGACGTGCGCGCACAGGCGCAGCACCAGGGGCTGGAGCGCCTGGACGGCACCTCGCGCGGACCGGCCGCCGGGAGGGACGGGGTCGAGGTTCTCCGCGGTGAGGGCGTCGAACAGCGCCTCCTCCCGCGCGAAGACGACCTCCTGCTTGTCGCCGAAGTGCCGGAAGAACGTCGTCCGCCCGACCTCGGCCCGCTCGGCGATGTCGGACACCGACACGTCGTCGAAGCCGCGCTCGGCGAAGAGTTCCGCCGCGGCACGCACGATGCGCTCGCGGGCCGCGCGCTGCTTGCGCTCGACGAGGGAGGAGGCCGAGGTCATCGGCGCAGCGTAGAGCACCGGGACCCTGACGGTCTCGCGTTCACGAAGGGCTTGCGTTCAGTTTGGTACTGAGTACCATCGGAGCGGTCGGGTCATCGGGAACCGGCACGAACGGGAGGACGGACCATGGACACCGCGGACCGTTGGGCGATCACCGAGACGCTGAGCTCGGTGGGCCACGTCTTCGACGAGGGCAGGCTGGACGAGATCGACACCGTCTTCACCTCCGACGTCGTCTACGACATGAGCGCGGTGGGGATGCCGGTGATCCACGGCATCGACGCCGCGCGGGAGGTGGCCCGGCAGCTGGGAGCCCACGGCCCGGTCTCCCACCACGTGAGCAACGTGGTCGTGCTCGACCGGGGTGGCGTGGACAGCGGGGCGGACAGCGGGGCCGAGGACGGCGACGAGGTGGCCGTGGACTCCAAGGGACTCATGCTCATGGCCGACCGGACCCTGACCGCCGTCGTGCACCACGACGTGCTGCGCCGGGAGCCGGGAGGCTGGCGCGTCGCACGGCGGCTCGTCGTCCCCCCGGGCAACGGGCAGCAGCGACAGGAGGACTAGGCGACCAGACCCAGGCGGCGCAGCTCCACCGCGAGGTCGTGCGGGCTGGAGGCGGCCATCTGGGCGTCCTCCAGGGTCACGACGCCGTCGCGGACCAGCGTCACGAGGTGCTGGTCGAACGTCTGCATCTGGTAGTACTGGCCCTCGCGGATGAGGTCGGTGATGAGGTTCGTCTTGTCCGGGTCCGCGATGGCGTCGGCGATGCGACCGGTGTTCACGCAGATCTCCATCACGACGCACCGACCCGCCCCGTCGGCGCGCGGGACCAGCCGCTGGCAGACGATGCCGCGCAACGAACCCGCGAGGGCCAGGCGGACCTGCTTCTGCTCGTGCGGGGGGAAGAAGTCGATGATGCGCGAGATCGTCTCCGCCGCGTCGATGGTGTGCAGGGTCGACATCACGAAGTGACCGGTCTCGGCCGCGGACAGCGCCGCCTTCACGGTCTCCTGGTCACGCATCTCCCCGACGAGGATGACGTCGGGGTCCTGACGCATCGCGGCCCGCAGCGCGGTCCCGAAGTCGGCGGTGTCGAGGCGGACCTCGCGCTGGCTGATCATCGAGCGGTTGTCGGTGTGCAGGACCTCGATCGGGTCCTCGATGGTCACGATGTGGGACTCGCGCACGTTGTTGATGTGGTCGATCATCCCGGCCAGCGTGGTCGTCTTGCCCGAGCCGGTGGGGCCGGTGACGAGCAGCAGCCCGCGGTGCTCGAGGGCCAGCTGCTCGATGACGGGCGGCACGCCGAGCCCGGCCAGGGGAACGGCCTGCGCCGCGACGCGACGCAGCACCAGCCCGACGGAGCCGCGCTGGCGGAAGGCGTTGACGCGGAACCGACCGGCGCCACCGGGCAGGCTGTAGGCGAAGTCGGCCTCGTTGGTGCGGGCGAACTCCTCGATGAGGTCGGCGCGCAGGATCTGCTCGAGCATCCGCTCGGTGACGTCCGGGGTCAGGACGGGGGCCTGCAGGGCCCGCAACCGGCCGTCGATGCGGATCCGGGGCGGGGAACCGGCCTTGCAGTGCAGGTCGGAACCGCGCAGGTCGACGAGAGCGCGCAGGTACGGCGTGATGAGCGGCTCCACGGGTGCCGCGACGTGGCCCGCCGCCTGCTCGCTCGTCGTGCCGGCGTCGGTCCCCTGCGTGATCGTCACCGTTGCGGCATCGGGTCTCGCGGGCGCGACCTTGAGCACCCCTCACCCCGTGGGACGATGGACGACGAACAGACGCCCGGTTCGCCGGGTACCCACCGAGCGATGGAGGAGGAGCTCATGAGCAAGCGAGGCCGCAAGCGCCGCTCGCGCAAGGGCAACGGCGCGAACCACGGCAAGCGCCCCAACGCCTGAGCGAGCAGCTCACGTACGACGAAGGCCCCGGACCGAACGGTCCGGGGCCTTCGTCGTACGTGCCGGGGTACGGGCCGGGCGTCAGTGGACGCTGACCTCGGTGATCTGCACCAGGATCTTCGCGCGCAGGGCCTGCGGGGCCTCCTCGCACGGGCACCCGGCGCGGATGGCCTGCTTCAGCTTCTCGTCCTCGGCCAGTTGCGCCAGGCAGCTGGCGCACTCCTCGAGGTGGGCCTGCAGGTGCGCGCAGTCGAGCTCGGCCATCTCACCGTCGAGGTACTCGAAGGCCCGCTCGAGGACCTCCCGGCAGTGACCCAGTTCCGACGTGCTCGGTTCCGAGGCGCTCACGACGCTCCCTCCGTCTCCGGTACGGCACCCGACACGCCACGACCGACGGCGTAGTCGCGCAGCAGCTCCCGCAGCAGTCGACGGCCCCGGTGCAACCGGGACATGACCGTCCCGATCGGCGTGCCCATGATCTCGGCGATCTCCTTGTAGGCGAAGCCCTCGACGTCGGCGAGGTACACCGCCAGCCGGAAGTCCTCCGGCACCTGCTGCAGGGCCCGCTTCACGTCGGAGTCCGGCAGGTGCTCCAGCGCCTCGGTCTCGGCCGAGCGCAGCCCCGTCGACTGGTGGGACTCGGCCCGCGCGAGCTGCCAGTCCTCGATCTCGTCGGCGTGCGACTGCTGCGGTTCGCGCTGCTTCTTGCGGTACGTGTTGATGTAGGTGTTCGTCAGGATCCGGTACAGCCACGCCTTGAGGTTCGTCCCCGGCGTGAACTGGTGGAAGGCGCCGTAGGCCTTCGCGAAGGCGTCCTGGACGAGGTCCTCGGCGTCGGCGGGGTTGCGCGTCATGCGCAGGGCTGCGGAGTAGAGCTGGTCGAGGAAGGGCAGCGCATCGCGTTCGAAGCGCGCTGCGCGTTCGTCGGTGCTCTCCTCGGACGGAGCCCGATCGGTCTGTTCGGTCATCGCGTTCGAGGGTAGGCCCTGCGCGGGGGCACCGCTCGCGGCCCGGCGGCCACGGACGTCACGACGCGTCGGCGGACCGGCACTGGGGCGCTGCCTGACGCGCGGTTCGACCCGGCGCGCAGGCTCGAGAGGTGGTGCGAACGACATGTCCGGATCAACGCGAGGACCCGGGTGAGCATTCCGTCACACCCCGAGCAGTTCACCCGTCCGCAGGTCCACCGCCCCCTCGAGCTCGGCCGGCGGGACGGGGGCGAGCAGGTCGTCGTCGGTGTTGCGGACGTTGCCGACCCGGCGCGAGACGGGGTGCGCGTCGAGGGTGCCGCCGAGGAAGAGGTCGTGCGGGACGGCGTCGAGGAGGGCCTGCACCTCCTCCGGGTCGTCGAGGGAGGGGTCCAGCCAGGCGTCGCGCAGGTCGCGCGGGACGACGAGGGGCATCCGTTCGTGCAGGCGGTCCAGACCGGCCTCGGCCGCCGTCGTGACGATGGCGAAGGACACCAGCCAGCGCGCCGGGTCGTCCGCGGCCCTGGTGTCGTCCTTCCAGAACTCGTAGATCCCGGCCAGCGACAGCACCGACCCGTCGGCGTTGGCGACGGCGAACGGCTGCTTCAGCGGCTTGCCGTCCCCGCCCTTCGCGCTCTCGCTGGTCTGCCACTCGTACCAGGCGTCGACCGGGACGAGGCAGCGCCGGGCGGCCGCCGCCTTGGCGAACGCGGGCTTGGCGAGGAGGGACTCGACGCGGGCGTTGACCATCCGGGCCCCACCCGTGGCGTCCTTGGACCAGCTCGGCACCAGTCCCCACCTCAGCGCCCGCAACGAGCGCGTCGGCGGCGCGTCCTCCTCGTCCTTGCGGAAGCGCTCGAGGACCACGGGGGGCGTGGTGGTCGGGGCGATGTTGGTGGACAGGGTGACCACCTGCTCGGAGCCGGACACCGTGTCGTCGTCGACCTCGAACTCCGCCACGAGGTCGTCGACGTCTCTCCGCAGGGCGTATCGACCGCACATGCCACACACCCTGGCACGCGGCTCCGACACCGGCCCCGCGGTCGCGGTGATCACCGCAGTGCGGTAGGCAACTCCCATGACTGTGGTGCGACGAGTAGCCCGTCCGATGCTGGCGGCGATCTTCATCAAGAACGGGATCGACCAGGTCCGGCACGCCCAGGACCTCGCCCCGTCGGCCGAGCCGCTGGTGCACCGCGTGGCGGGCCCGCTGCGCCTGCCCGACGACCCGGTCCTGCTGGTCCGCCTCAACGGCGCGGCCATGGCCGGCGCCGGTGTTTTGTTCGCGCTCGGGCGGGCCCCGCGCCTCGCCTCGACGGTGCTGGCCCTCACGGCGGCCCCGAGCGCGTACGTGAACCACCCGTTCTGGTCCGAGAAGGACAAGGCGGTCCGGGCGGAGGTCCTCGACGACTTCCTCACCGACGTCGGGCTGCTCGGTGCGGCCCTGCTCGCGGCCGTCGACACCGCCGGCAAGCCCGGGGCGTTGTGGCGGGGCAAGCGCGCCGGTCGCGACGCCCAGCGCCTGGCCAAGCTCGCCGCCCGCGAGGCCGTGCACGCGGTCGAGGTCGGCAAGCTCGACGTCCAGCTCGCGGCCGCGAAGCTCGGCTGACCACGAACCCGCCCGCCCCTCGGCCACGACCCCGTCCGCGAGGTCGTGGCCGCGGGTCGCCGGGGACTGCGAGGATGCTCCCCGTGACCCAGGACGACCCGAGCAACCCACCCGAGGACGAGCTGTGGGCAGCGCCCACCGCCGCCGGCCCGTTGGACGCCGTGGTGAGCGTGCCCGGATCGAAGTCCCTCACCAACCGCTACCTCGTGGTGGCGGCCCTGGCCGAACGCCCGTCCCTGCTGCGCGACCCCCTGGCCTCCCGCGACACCCTGCTGATGGCCGACGCGCTGCGCCTGCTCGGGACCGACGTGGTCGAGGGCGGTCGCGACGTCGAGGGGGTGGACCCCCGTGACTGGGTGGTCCGACCCGGCCCCGTCACGGGCGGGGCGCGCATCGACTGCGGTCTCGCCGGGACCGTCATGCGCTTCCTGCCCCCCGTCGCCGCGCTGGCCTCCACCCCCGTGCACTTCGACGGGGACGAGCGCGCGCGGGAGCGTCCCATGGGCGCCGTGCTCGACGCGCTGCGTCAGCTCGGGGCGCTCGTGCAGGACGGCGGGAACGGGCTGATGCCCTTCAGCGTCCAGGGCCCCGCGGGTGGTCTGCGCGGCGGCACGGTCCGCATCGACGCCTCCGCCTCCAGCCAGTTCGTGTCGGCCCTGCTGCTCATGGGCGCCCGGACCCGGGAGGGTCTCGAGGTCGTCCACGAGGGCCCGCCGATCCCCAGCCAGCCGCACGTCCGGATGACCGTGGAGGTGCTGCGCGACGTCGGGGTGGTCATCGACGACGCCACGCCCGGCCGCTGGTTCGTCGAGGCGGGCGAGATCAACGCCCTCGACGTGCAGGTCGAGCCGGACCTCTCCAACGCGGGGCCGTTCCTCGCCGCCGCGGCCGCCGTGGGCGGCCGGGTGCGGGTCCCGGGGTGGCCGCAGTCCACGACTCAGGCCGGTGACCTGCTGCGCGACGTGCTCGACCAGATGGGCGCCGAGGTCAACCTCGACCGCGAGGGCCTGGTCGTGGAGGGCACGGGCGAGCTGTACGGGATCGACCTGGACCTGCACGAGGCCGGTGAGCTCGCCCCCGTGATCACGGCCCTGGCCGCGCTGGCCTCCTCCCCCACCCGGCTGCGCGGCATCGCGCACCTGCGCGGGCACGAGACGGACCGGTTGAAGGCCCTGGTCACCGAGGTGAACGCCCTGGGCGGGCAGGCCGAGGAGACCCTCGACGGGCTGCTGGTGCGCCCGCGTGCGCTGCACGGCGGGGTGTTCCGCTCCTACGCCGACCACCGGATGGCCACCGCCGGCGCCGTGCTGGGCCTCGCCGTCCCGGGTGTCCTCGTCGAGGACATCGCCACCACGCGCAAGACGCTGCCGGACTTCCCGGGCATGTGGGCGTCGATGCTCGCGGGAGCCCCGGCCTGAGCCCCCGCCAGCGGGGTCCGCTGTCGCGCTACGACGAGGACGACGTCCGGGTCCGGCCCAACCGGAAGGGCACCCGGCCCCGCACCAAGGACCGTCCGGCGCACGCCGACGCCGTCGACGGGTTCGTCGTCGTGGTCGACCGCGGCCGCTCGCACGTCCTCGTCGGTGAGGGGACCGGGCAGGAACGTCTCGTCACGGCGATGCGGGCCCGCGAACTCGGCCGTCAGGGGGTCGTCGTCGGCGACCGCGTCGGCCTCGTCGGCGACGTCTCCGGGACCTCCGACACCCTCGCCCGGATCGTGCGCATCGACGAGCGGCGCACCGCCCTGCGCCGTTCCGCCGACGACACCGACCCCATCGAGCGGGTCGTCGTCGCCAACGCCGACCAGCTGGTCGTCGTGACGGCCGTGGCGAACCCCGAGCCGCGCTCGCGCCTGGTGGACCGCTGCCTCGTGGCGGCCTACGTCTCGGGGATGCAGCCGCTGCTGTGCCTGACCAAGGGGGACCTCCGCCCGGCCCAGGAGGTCCTGGAGACGTGGGCCCCGCTCGGTCTCGACGCCGTGGTCACCTCCCGCGGGCCGGACGGTCTGCTCGGTCTCGACGCGGTCCGCGAGCGCCTCGACGGGCGGATCAGCGTCCTCGTCGGCCACTCCGGGGTCGGCAAGTCGACGCTGGTCAACGCGCTGGTCCCCGACGCCGACCGCGCGACGGGGCACGTCAACGTGGTCACCGGTCGCGGCCGGCACACCTCGACGTCGATGGCGGCGCTCACGCTGCCCGCCGGGGGGTGGGTCATCGACACCCCGGGCATCCGCGGGTTCGGCCTGGCCCACGTGGACCCGGAGGCGGTGCTGCGCGCGTTCCCGGACCTGCTGCCCGGCGAGGAGGACTGTCCCCGCGGCTGCTCCCACGACGAGCCGGGGTGCGCCCTCGACGCGTGGGTGGCGTCGGGCCGAGCTGGGGCGGCCGGGCCGGCGCGGCTGGCCTCGTTCCGGAGGTTGCTCGTGGCCCGCCGACCGGCCCGTGAGGACGCGATCGGAGCCGACCAGCCCCGCGAGGCCGACGACGGGTGACGGGTGCGGTCGACCGGGACGGTGACCACTGCCAGTTCACACGTGATGCCCTAGTGTGACGGTCGTTCCCGGTCGGAGATGAGGTGACGGCTGCTCATGGGAGACACCAGCTCGATCCGGCCCGCGGGTCTCGAGGCCACCGGACCCGCCCCCCACGTCCCCGCACCCCACGTCCCCGGCCCGGCACCGGCTCCCGGCCCCCCCATCCCCCCGGACCCCCTCCGGACCTGGACCGTCCTGCGGGAACTGGGACGCGGCGCGGGCTCGGTGGTCCACCTGGCGGCGCGGGCCGACGTCCGCGAACCCGGCGGGCGCGAGTACGCGATCAAGCGTCAGCGGCACGTCACCCTGCCGCCGCTCGACCAGGTCGAGGCCGACCGGACGCTGCGCCGCGAGGCCGCCCTGCTGGCCAGCGTGCACCACCCCGGGCTCACCCGCGTGCACGCCGTCGAGCAGGTCGAGGGTCGCCTCGCCCTGGTCATGGACGCCCACGACGGGACGTCGCTGGCCGACCTGCTGCACGCCCCGCCCACCCCCGGCCGTCCCGCACGCCCCGGACGCGGCGGTGACGCCGTCCCCGTGAGCACCGCGCCGCTGTCGCTGACCACGTCGCTGCGTCTGGCCGTCGACGTCTGCGACGCGCTGCACGCCCTGCACCGCAGCGGACTCGTGCACCGGGACGTGAAACCCGCGAACGTCCTCGTCACCCGGGCCGGGCGCGCGGTCCTCGTCGACCTGGGCGTGGCGCACCTCGAGAACCCCGCGCCCGCCCGTCCCGGGGTGCACCCCCACGGCGAACGGGCCGACGGTCCCGAACGCCGTCGTGAGGAGGACCGCGGGGGCGCCGACGCGGCCTCCGAGACCGAGGTCGGCGCACTGCACTACCGCTCCCCCGAGCAGGCCGGTGTCGTCCGCAGCCCCGTCGACCACCGCTCCGACCTCTACTCCGTGGGCGCACTGCTTCTGGAGTGCCTCACCGGTCGCACCCCGGTGGAGGGCAGCGACCCGACGCAGGTCCGTCGCCGGCTGGGCCGGCTGCGCCCGCTCGACCCCGCGGTCCTCGGCCCCGACGTCCCGCGCGCCCTCGGGGTGCTGTTGCGCCGGCTGCTCGCCCTGGACCCGGAGGACCGGCCCGCGAGCGCCGCCGCCGTCGCCGACGAGCTCAGTCGGATCGCGGCCGGCACCGCCCCCGACGTCGCCCTCGGTCGACGCAGTTGGGTGAGCCCCGCCGACGGGCCGTTGCTGGAGCGCGGTCAGCAGACCGCGGTGCTCGACGCGGCCTGGGACAACGCGCGCGCCGGCTCCGGCGGGGTCGTCGTCGTCCGCGGCGCGGCGGGTTCGGGTCGCAGTTCCCTCGTCGAGCACCTGCACCGGCGGGCGGGCGGACAGGGCGCGGCGGCGGTGGTGCTGGACTCCACGACCTCGCCCGCCTCCCCGTTGAGCGCCTTGCGCCGGGCCATGACCGCGGGTGGCCTCTCGACGCCGCCGCGGGACGGGGCGGTCCCCGGTGACGGTGAGGAGCAACGGCCGCAGGCGCTGGCCGAGGAACTCCTCCAGCACGCCGCCCGGACGGGGCCGCTGCTGGTCGTCCTGGACGACACCGAGCACGCCGACGCCTCGACGCTGGCCGTGCTGCGCTGGGTGGCCGGGGAGTGCGCCGACCTCCCGCTGCTGCTGGTCCTCGTCGACCGGCCCCGGGAGTCCGGTGGGCTGGACCCGGCGCTGGACTCCTCCCGGACCCTCGTGATCGACGTCCCGGCCCTCTCCGACGCCGCCGCCCGCGCCGTCGTACGCCGTCGGCTGCCCGGGGCGGTGCTCACCGACTCCGTCGCCACGGCGCTCGTCTCCCGGGCGGCGGGGAACCCCGGTGCCCTGCTCGCGCTCCTCACCGCCCTCCTCGACGACGGCGGCCTGTTGCCCGACTGGGGCCACTGGCGACTGGAACACGCTGCGCTGGAGGCGGTTCCGGTGGCTCCCGGGCTGCTGGCGGCCCTGCTGCGCCGCGTCGAGGAACTCCCCGCCGGGCACCGCAACGTGCTGCGGCTGGCGGCCGCGTGCGGGCGTTCCGTCGACGACCACCTCGTGCTGCGGGCCGCCTCGCCCCAGCTCCCGGCCGAGGCGGTCCGCGCCGGCCTCGCCGCCGGCGTCGCGGTCCGGCTGCTGCGCCCGCGGCCGCACGGTCGCCACGAGTTCCTGCACCAGCAGGTGGTCGACGCCGTCCTGGACGGGCTCGACGAGGTCGAGCGTCGTGGGCTGCACGCGCGCCTGGCCCGCGTCCTGCGCGTCGACACCCGGGCCGGGATGGAGTGCACCGACCGCGAGGCCGTCTTCGCGTGCGCCCACCAGCACCTGCGCGCCGGGGACGCCGTCGCCCCGGCCGACGTCGTCGCGGCGTGCGCGGTGGCCGGGGTCAGCGCCGCCCGCCACTACGCGCCGGAGGCCGCCGTCGGGTTGCTGCAGCAGGCCGTCGCGACCGCCGACGTGGCGGGTCTCCCGCTCGACCCCCGGCTGCGCCGACTGCTCGCGAGCTGCCTGGCCCGCACCGGTCGCCACGCCTGGGCCCACGACCACCTCGACCACCTCCTGCGCACCACGACCGACCCCCTCGGGAAGGCCGTCGGCCTCGGGGAGATCGCCACCCTGCACCGCCACGAACGGGCGCCCGAAGGACCCGCCCGCGCCCTGGACGCGGTCCGGGAGGGTCTGGCCCAGCTCGGTTCCTCCCGGCCCGGCACCCGGGCGGCCTGGTGGGTCTTCACCGTCGTCACCGTGACCGCGTTCGTGGTGACCCTGCTCGACCCGCGCCGTCGACGGGCCAGCCGGCACCGCCTGGACTCCCCCCGCGAGGTCGAGGAGAACACCGCCGAGGCCGCCCACGCCGTGCTGCTGCGCGAGGCCGCGGCCACCGACCTGGACCGCGGGTACCCGCTGCCCGCCCTGCCCACCGCGCTGGCCTCGATCGCGCACGCCCTGCGGGGCCGGCGCGCCGACCTCGCCCGGGACGGGCGACGCACCCTGGCCGCGGCGCTGCGCCGGCTCCTGACGGGGCGGGCGACGTTGCTGCCGGTCCGCCTCCCCGGGACCTCCTCCCTCGTCGGACGTCCCCTGACTCCCCCCTCCCCCCGCCGCGGCGAGACCGAGCCCTCGGTGCAGGCCGGGATCCGCCTGGCCGAGGGACTGGACCGGCTGCGTTCCGGTGGGACCTGGCGCGAGGTCGCCCGGGTCCTCGAGGACGACGGGCAGTGGCTCGACCTGCCCGAGTACGTGGCCGGGACCCGGGCCGTCGTCCTCGAGCGCCTCGCCGCGGGGCACCTCGAAGCCGCCCGCAGCTGGCACGACCGGGCCCTGCGCCGGGTGCCGGAGGGGGCCCCGGCCCCCGTCGCCCTCGACCTGCTCCGGGTCGCGCTGCTGGGGGCCTGCGGTCGGCCGGGGGAGGCCGGGGAGCTGTTGACGACGGTGCGGGGCGGGCTGTCGGAGACGTCGTCCCCCGAGCACCAGCTCGCGGTGCACCTCGCGACGGTGACGTGGCTGGTGCAGCAGCTCGACCTGTCCGAACGCTTCGACGAGGTCGCCCGGCGTTCCACCGCGCTCCTGCACCGCTCTCCGCTGCGGCGTTCGGTGGAGGCCCGCTGGACCGCCGACCTCGTGGTCCGCGGGCGGCTGGCGCAGCTCGCCGCGGCGAGCGACGCCGGGGACACCGTCCGGGTGCGCGAGCGGGAGCAGGAACTGCGGGAAGCGCTGGGTCACCTCGCCCACCGCGCCGGCGGGGCGGTGCAGGAGGCCCAGTTCGACGTCGTCCGCGCCGCCGCGTCGCACCGCCTGGGCCGCACCCACCGCGCGAAGGTGTTGCGGCGCAGGGCGGAACGTCGCGCCGCCCGGTTGGACGCCCCGCTCGTGCAACACCACCTGATGCTGCTGCGGGCGCAGGACCTCGAGGCGAGCGGCGCCTTCGACGACGCCGAGCGGCTGCGCTGGCTGGCCACGGCCCTGGCCGACCGGCACGGCTGGGCGACCCTCGTGCAGCGCGGGCGCGCCGACCTGAACGCGACCCAGCCCGCGGGGAGAGGAGCCTGGGGGCCGGCCGCCGGTCGTCGCCGGCGGCTGCTCAGCGCGATGCGCGACGTCGGCGACGCGGCCCAGGTCCTGGACCCGCAGGACGTCGTGCGGCTCGCCCTGGACCAGGCCTGCGGGGTGCTCGGCGCCGACCGCGCGGTCCTCGCCGTCCTCGACGGCGAGGACGAGCTCGTCGTCTTCGCCGGGCGCACCCGTTCCGGCACCGACCTGGCGCTGGGCACTCCCCTGGACCCGGCCGCGGTCCGGGCCGCCCGGACCGGACGACCCGTGGTCCGCGGGGTGCTGGACGCGCAGGAACAGCGCAGCGCGCACACCCCCGAGGACGTCGCCCGCAGCGTCGTGGCCGTCCCGTTGCTCGTCCGCGGTCGCCGGACGGGGGTGCTGGCGGCGGTCAGCACCGTCGCCCAGGGTGCCTTCGGCCGGGGGGACGTCGAACTGCTGCAGCTCATCGCGGGACAGGTCGCGGCCTCGCTGGAGACGGCCCGGGCGGCCCGCCTGGAGATCGAGGTGCACGGCGCGCAGCGCGAACGCGACCTCGCCGAGGCCGTGCGCCGCCTCACCGAGGAGGTCTCGGGCAGCCTCGACCTGCCCACCGTGCGCCGCCGGCTGCTGCGCTCGGCGCTGACGGAGCTGCGGGCGGGCCGGGCGGCCCTGGTGCCCGTCGCGGTCCGCTCCACCGTCGACGTCGACCCGCCCGCGCTGGTGACGGCCGCGGGCGGTGCGGCCGTGCGGGAGGTCCCGTGGAGCCGGGACTGGCAGGGCGACCGCGAGTCCGCGCCACTGCTGGAACGACCGCTCGCCGCCCACGGCAGCGACCTGCTGCCCGCCCGGCTGCGGGGTCTGCTGGACCTCGGGGGCGACGGCGGGACCGGGGAGGAGCGGTGGCTGGTCGTCCCCCTGAAGGACCGGACCGGCCTGGTGGCCGAGGCGCTGGTGCTCGTCGGGGGTCCCGAGGGGCCCTCCGCCCGGCTGCACGTCGCGGAGGCGCTCGCCGCCCCCGCGGCCATCGGCCTGGAGAACGCGCGGCTCTTCGCCCAGGTCGAGCACCTGGCCCGCACCGACTCCCTCACGGGTCTGGCCACGCGTGGTCACCTGCTGCGCCTGGGTGAGCAGCGCGTGCGGCGGGCCACCCCGGGCCGGGCCGTGGCGGTCCTGATGGTCGACGTCGACCACTTCAAGTCCGTCAACGACACCTACGGCCACGCCGCGGGCGACGAGGTCCTCACGGCCGTCGCGCGGCGGCTGCAGCACGAGGCCCGGGAGAGCGACGTCCTCGGTCGCTACGGCGGGGAGGAGTTCGCCCTCGTCGTCACCAGTCCCGCCCCCGGGGAGGGGTCCGGCCCGCTGGAGGCCCGCGAGGTCGCCGAGCGGCTGCGCCTGGCGGTGCGCCGCAGCCCCGTGCTGGTGCGGGGCGAGCAGCTGCAGGTCACGGTCAGCGTGGGGGTGGCGCTGCTGCGCGAGGGCGAGCAGCTCTCCGACGTCCTGGCCCGCGCCGACAGCGCCCTCTACCGCGCCAAGGCGGCCGGCCGCGACGCCGTCGTCGAAGCCCTCTGATCCCTGGTGCGGGGGTCAGACCAGGCTGGACCAGTAGGACCAGAACTTGACCGCGATCATCACGATCACGGCGGCGTAGCTCAGCACGATGAGCAGTCCGCGGAAGTCGACGACCGTGCGGGCCAGGCCGTGCAGGGCCCGCGGGACGGGCACGAGACCGCGGTCGAGGCCGTCGGCGACGTGGACCCAGAAGGTCGGCACGACCACGCTCCACACGACCATGCAGTAGGGGCAGAGGGCGTGGATGGAGTAGAGGCTCTGGGCGATCAGCCAGCCGACGAAGACCGTGCCGAGGGTGATCCCGACGAGGTAGCCGCGTTCCACCCACCGCGGCAGCGCCGTGCGCGAGAGCACGAGCAGGCCGATCAGGAGCGAGAGGGCGAAGGCGGCGATCCCGATGAGCGGGTTGGGGAAGCCGAAGGCCGCCGCCTGGTCGGTGGCCATGACGCTGCCGCAGGACAGGATCGGGCTGATGTTGCAGCTGGGGGCGTAGCTCGGGTCCTCGGCGAGCTTGAACCGCTCGATCGTCAGCGTGAAGGCCGCGACGAAGCCGAGGACCCCGCCGACGGTCAGCAGCAGACCGCGGGCGCGCGGGGAGACCGGCAACGCCGACAGGTGGCCCTCGGGGGCGTCGTCGACGTGATCAGCGTGGTCGTCGTGGTCAACGTCGTCGTCGTCGAACCCGTCGAAGGTCTCGTCGTCGACCTGGTGCGTCGTGTCGGCCATCTGCGTCCTCACCTCGCGCGTTCCGGGGCAGTGCCCACTCTCCTCCAGCATCCTCGACAGCGCTGGACGTCACCTGAACGTCGCGGCCCCGCCGTGGTCACCGGGTCGAACCTCCCACGTCCACGGTCCCACGGGCCCCGGGCGGTAGGTTCGCGGGCGTGTCCGCCCCCACGCAGTCCCCCGCCGCGCACCAGCGTCCGCGCTACGACGACGACCTGCGGCTCGCGCACGTCATCGCCGACCAGGTCGACGGGGTGACCACCGACCGCTTCAAGGCGCTGGACCTGAAGGTCGAGACGAAGCCGGACCTGACGCCGGTGAGCGACGCGGACCGCGGCGCGGAGGAGCTCATCCGTTCCCAGCTGCGCCGGACCCGGCCGCGGGACGCGGTGCTCGGCGAGGAGTTCGGGCTGGTCGGGCACGGGGCCCGGCAGTGGGTCGTGGACCCCATCGACGGGACGAAGAACTTCGTCCGCGGGGTGCCGGTGTGGGCGACGCTCATCGCCCTCGTCGACGACGGCGTCCCCGTCGTCGGGCTGGTCTCCGCACCCGCGCTGGGGCGGCGCTGGTGGGCGGCGACCGGGTCGGGGGCCTGGACCGGGCGCAGCCTCTCCGCGGCGACGCGGATGCACGTGAGTTCGGTGTCGAACCTCTCGGACGCCTCCTTCGCGTACTCCTCGCTCGAGGGGTGGGAGAGCCGCGGTGCCCTCGACGGGTTCCTGGGCCTGACCCGGTCGGTGTGGCGGACCCGCGGGTTCGGTGACTTCTGGTCCTACATGCTGCTGGCCGAGGGCGCGGTCGACATCGCCGCCGAACCGGAGCTGGCGCTGCACGACATGGCCGCCCTCGTCCCGATCGTCACCGAGGCCGGGGGCCAGTTCACCTCCCGCGCCGGCGTGGACGGCCCCTTCGGCGGTGACGCCGTCGTCACCAACGGGCTGCTGCACGAGGACGCGCTGCGGTTCCTGGGGACCCCCGCCCAGCCGTGAACCCCGCCGTGGACCCCGCCCTGCAGGACCCCCGCGCCCGGCGCCTGCTGGTGTGGGAGGTCGTCGCCGTCTTCGGGGTCTCGCTCGGCATGAGCGGGGTCCGCGCCCTGGTCCGCTTCGTCGGCATCCTCACCGCTCCCGAGGCGATCAACGCCCAGACCTCCACGGTGCTCGGCAGCTACGCCCCCGACCGGCCGTGGCTGGACCTGGCCCTGCAGCTCGTCGCGATCGCGGCGGGACTCGCCCCGGTGTTCCTGGTGGGCTACCTGATGGCCCGGGGCGGGGAGTCGCTGCGGACCCTGGGTTTCGACGGTGCCCGCTTCGGGCGCAACGTCCTCGCGGGTCTGGGTCTGGCCGCTGTCATCGGCGGCTGCGGGCTGGTGCTGTACCTGGGGGCCCGGGGCGCGGGCCTCAACACCAACGTCGCGGCGTCGACGCTGCCCGACACCTGGTGGGCGATCCCGATCTCGGTGCTGGCCGCCGCGGAGAACGGCGTCCTCGAGGAGGTCCTCGTCGCCGGGTACCTGCTGCACCGGCTGTCGCAGCTGGGTTTCCGCTGGCTCCCCGCGCTGCTGGTGAGCGCGCTGCTGCGGGGTTCCTACCACCTCTACCAGGGGGTGGGCGGGTTCGTCGGCAACGTGGCGATGGGGCTGGTCTTCGGCTGGGTCTACCAGAAGTGGGGCCGGACGATGCCGCTCGTCGTCGCGCACACCGCCATCGACGTCGTCGCGTTCGTCGGGTACGCGGCGCTGGTCGGGAAGGTCAGCTGGTTGCCCGGCTGAGCGTCACCCGGGCAGGACGAGGACCGGCACCGGGGAGTGCCGCAGGATCTTCGTGGCCCTCGAGCCCAGGAACACCCGGGCCACCGGGCCCTTGGGTCGCGAACCCACCACGAGGAGTTCCCCGGGTTCCCAGTCGACGGCGTCCACGGCCTCCCGCCACCCCCGACCGGCCCCGACGACGGCGGTGACGTCGGGCGGCAGGGCTCCCTTGCGGCGCAGCGCCTCGACGCTGCGGTGGGCCTGTTCGAGCCAGGCGTCGAAGACCTCGTCGTCGCCGTCGACGCCGAACCCCGAGCTCCACCCCGTCCGGCTGCGCACCGCGAGGGTCAGCACCCGCAGCCCCGTCCCGACCCGTTCGGCGAACTGCTGGGCGCGGGCCACGACGAGTTCGTCCTCCCCCGCCGCGGCGCAGGTGACCCGCTGCAGCGCGACGGACCCGCCGCGGTAGCCGCGCGGGGCGAGGGCCACCGAGAGCGGTGAGGAGTGCAGCAGCCGGCCCGCGGTGGACCCCACCGTGACCTGCCCGAGGTGACCGTCGGGCGAGGAACCGAGCACCAGGACGGCCGCGCCGATGTCGGCCGCGAGGTCGATGAGGCTCGCGGAGACGGACCGTCCCGCGCGGACGTGGAACTGCACGGTGGCCCCGGGGGCGATCTGGTCGAGGTAGGTCCGGGCCGACCTCTCCGCCTGCGCCGCGAGGGATCCGGACCACTCGACGAACTCCGCGTCGGCCTTCGCCGTCGAGGGGGTGTCCCAGGGCCTGGGCAGGACCGTCGCGACGGCCAGCGGGACGCCGAGCGAGCGCGCCAGTTGCGCACCGAGGTTCAGGGTGGCGCGGCCGCCCTTCTCGGGCAGGTAGGCGACGAGGACGGTCACCCGTGGCTGCGCGGGTCGGCCGGGGCGGGACGGTGCTGCACGCGACCAGGGTAGCGATCGGCGAACTTCACAGCACGGACACGCTTTCGGCCGCTCCGACGTGTCCGGCTCACCTACCGTGGTGGGTCCGCAGGACATCGACGTCCGTACTCGATCCCTGAGGAGCCGCACCACGTGAACATCAGCACCTCCGTCTGGCTGACCCTGGCCGTCGCCGTCGTGGCCGCCGTCGTGGCCGCCGTCGTCGGCGAGCTCGTCGCCCTCGGTGTCCGCCGCCTCGGCCGCAACCACGAGATCCTCGCCACCCTCGCCCAGCGGGGACGGCGACCCCTCGCGGGGTTCATGGCCACCCTGGCCGCGCAGTGGGCGCTGAAGATCTACTCCCAGACCGCCGACTGGCAGCAGCCGACGTTCTTCGTCCTGACCCTGCTGACCGTCGCCTTCGGGGCCTGGCTGGCCGTGGTCGCCGCGAACGTCGTCCAGGACGTCCTGCTGCTGCGCTACCGGATCGACGTCAAGGACAACCGCCGCCAGCGCCAGCGCCGCACCCAGGTGCAGCTGGTCAAGCGCGTCGCGGTGGCCCTCATCATCGTCGTCGCCGTGGCCTCGATGCTGCTGACGATCCCCGGTGCGCGCGGCGCGGGCGCGAGCGTGCTGGCCTCGGCCGGGTTGCTCTCGGTGGTCGCCGGCCTGGCCGCGCAGACCTCGCTGGCGAACATCTTCGCCGGGTTGCAGATCGCCTTCACCGACGGGATCCGCGTCGACGACGTCGTCGTCGTCGAGGAGGAGTGGGGCAACATCGAGGACATCACCCTCACCTACGTCGTGGTGAAGCTGTGGGACCAGCGGCGCCTCATCCTGCCCTCCACGTACTTCACGACGACGCCGTTCGCGAACTGGACGCGGAACTCCTCCGACATCATCGGCAGCGTCGACTTCGACGTCGACTGGACCGTCCCCTTCGACGAGGTCCGTGCCCACGCGGAGGCCTTCGTGAAGGCCCACCCGCTCTGGAACGGCCAGACCTGCGCGCTGCAGGTGACCGACGCGCGGAACTCGTTCGTCTCCTTCCGGGTGCTGGTCAGCGCGGACTCGGGCGGGGAACTCTTCGACCTGCGCTGCGCGGTGCGCGAGGAACTCGTCGCCCTCCTGCGCCGCGAGCACCCGGGCGGCCTGCCCAAGGTCCGGATGGACACCCCGCGGGCGGTCCACATCCCGCAGCAGGACGATCACCGCACCTCACGGATGGTGTGACGCAGCTCTCAACGGGGCCGGACGGGCGACCCGCTCAAGGGGTGCCGGGGGGCGCGTCGACACACAGGCACGTGCCCTTCGCCCTGTTGATCCCTTCCCTCGGTCTCGCCGCCGCCGCCATCGGCATCCTCACGGGGGTCCCGCAGGTGCTCCGCCTGCTGCGCAGCCCCGACGCCAGCGGCCTGTCCTTCTCCTCCGCGGTCCTCGGCGTGCTGAGTTCCGGCAGCTGGCTGACCTACGGGTTCCTGCTGCTCGACCCGGCCCAGCTCGTCGCGAACGTCCCCGGCCTCGCCTGCGCGGTCGTGACCGTCGTCCTCGCCGCCCGTCGTCTCGGCGTGGCCCTGACCCCGGCCCTGGTGTGCGTGGCGGCCTGGGTCCCGCTCGTCGCGGTGGCGTTCCTCCTCGGGGGTCCGGCCCTCGTCGGCGTGGTCGCCACCGCGGTCTCGCTGGTGAAGATGCTGCCCCAGGTCCGCACCGTCCTGCGCCGCGAACCGCTGCACGGCCTCGCGCCCGCGTCGTTCGTCCTGACCCAGCTGTCGGCCACGCTGTGGGCGGTCTACGGCCTCGGGACGGGACAGCCCTCCGTGGTGGTCTGCTCCGTCGTCTCCGCGGTCCTGGCCGGGGTGGTCCTCTCGCGCCGCTGCCCGCCCCTCGCGGTCGCCCGCGCCCTGCACGAGGGCCGCTTCGGCGTCCCGGGCCGCCTCCTCGTCCGCCCACTGGTCCTCGCCCGCCGGGCCACCCTCACGCTGGCGGCGTGACCCGGTTCATCGCCCGGTGCACGTGCAGGCGGACCAGGCAGCTGCGCACGGCCATCCGCATCGGCTGGTCGGCGCAGTGCTGCACCAGCCACTGCCCGACGCACTCGAGGTCGTCGGGACCCAGCTCCATGCCCAGGCGGCCCGTGGCCAGCGCGGCCTCGCTCCACACCTGCAGGGCCTGCTCGGGACCCGAGACGTCGGCCAGGCGTCGCAGCCACTCCACCGTCGTCGGGGGTTCCACCTGACGCGAGGAGCGGCGCGCCGGCGCGGTCAGCTCCGCCTGTCCCGATCTCATGCTGGAGACATCGGCACGGGAGACCACGTCGCGGAGCCTCCAGGGGGGTGAAGCGGACGGGTGGTGGCCCAGGGGTGCTGTCGCGAGCCACTCCCGTGATCACGGCGGCGGCCGGGCGCCTCCCGGTGACCGGTCGACCCCGACGGGGCCGTCCGGGTGGCGCGGACGGGTGGTGGGGCGGACGGGGCTGCAGGTCCCCCCACGGGAAGCCGATGGGAAGACCGGGCCCGTCCACGAGCAGCGGGCACCCGCCGCGGTGACGGCGGTGGTGTCGATGACGTCGATGACGTCGAGGACGAGGAGCTGCAATGGACGAGGCCGGCGTGCTGACCGACCGCTCGCGGCTGGAGGCGGTCGCGACCTGGGACGGGATCCACCCCGACCTGAAGCACCGACTGGACCAGGTGGCCTCCCGCACCGCGGCCGGCCTGGGGTTCCCCCTCAGCCTGGTCAGCCTGGTGCTGGACTCCTCGGTCGTCTTCGCGGGCAGCCACGGACTGGTCAGCTGGGTCGCGGAGGTCGGCGGTCTGCCCGCGGAGTGGTCGTTCTGCACCACGACGGTCGTCGAGGGCGCTCCCCACGTCGTTCCCGACGCCGCCCTCGATCCGCTCCAGCACGACAACCCCGTGGTGACCGACGCCGGGGTGCGGTCCTACGCCGGCGTGCCCCTGCGCACCCGCGACGGGAGCGTCGTCGGGGCGCACTGCGTCCTGGGCGTCGAACCGCACGAGTTCGGCCCCGGGGAGATCGCGGAGCTGGAACGCGCGGCCGCGGAGATCGTCGCCATCTTCGAAGAGCACCGCGACGGCCTCACGACGCTGTGAGACCGGCGGTGCCCCTCGCCCGGTGACGGGCTAACCGATCGTCCGATCCGGGTCCCCGACCTCCTTCACCAGGTGGACCAGGGTGGTGCCGTGGTCGTCGACGGACTCGCCGGCCCGGACGTAGCCGGCCCGTTCGTAGCGGGCGATGGTCGCCGCGGAATCCCCGCCGGTGAACAACCGCAGCTCGGTGATCCCCTGCGGCAGCGCCTCTTCGAGGGCACCGAGCAGGGCGGACCCCAACCCCTGCCGCTGCTGGTCGGGGGCGACGGCGAGACGCCCCACGTGGGCGGTGCTCCCCTCGACCCGTCCGCGGACGGCCCCGACGAGGCGGGTGCCGCGCAGGGCGACGAGCACGACCTGCTCCCCGATCGCCGCGCGGACCGCGTCGAGGTCCTCGCGCAACGGGGGCATGGAGGGATCTCCGTAGCGCTGGGCCTCGCTGACGAAGGCCGCGCGCTGGACGGTGAGCAGTTCCCCCGCGTCACCGTCCACCGCGCGCCGCAGGACTACCGCAGGATCCACTGTCCCGGCTCCGCCAGTGCCTCGACCGACGCCGGGCCCCAGGTGCCCGGCGCGTAGGACTCGACCGCCGGACGGTTCGCGGAGAACCGGTCGATGACGGTCCACGCGGCCCGCAGCCCCTCGACCCCGGTGAACAGCGACCGGTCACCGGTGAGCACGTGCTCGATGAGGTGGACGTAGGGCAGCGCGGGCTGCTGACCGTCGAGACCCGGCAGCGGCAGCGTCGCGGTGCCGTCGACGGTGCCGCCGGCCACGCCGGGAGTGCGCACCGTCATCGAGACGTCGATCGCGCCGCCGTCGAGCAGCGAGAAGCTGACCGTGGCGGGCTGGACGTCGGACCCCGCGTAGGGGCCGTCGGCCGGGGCCTTCAGCACGAGGGTGACGCGCTGCTCGTCGGCGGTCATCTTCTTGCCCGACCGCAGCAGGAACGGCACCCCGCGCCAGCGGTCGTTGTCGATCCACACCCGGCAGGCGGCCAGGGTGTCGGTCTGCGAGTCGTCCGGGACGCCGTCGATCGCGGTGTAGCCCTCGAACTGCCCGAGGACGACCTCGGCCGGGTCGAGTTCGCGGAAGTCCTGCAGCGCAGCGTCGCGCGAGGCCTGCAACGCCCCCGGGCCGAGGTCGGCCGGGGGTTCCATCGCGACGGTCGCGGCCATCTGGAACAGGTGGGTGACGATCATGTCGAGGAACGCGCCGGTCGCGTCGTAGAAGCTCGCGCGCTGCGCGACGTCGAGGGTCTCGGCGATGTCGACCTGGACCTGCGCGACGAACTCGTTGCTCCAGATCGAGGACAGCCACGGGTTCGCGAACCGCGCGTGGATGACGTCCTGCTGGGCCTCGAAGGCGAGGAAGTGGTCGATCCGGAACACCTGCGACTCGTCGAAGACGCGCTGCACCTCGGTGTCGAGCTCCTCGAAGGTCTCCAGCGAGGTGCCGTAGGGCTTCTCGTAGACGACGCGGGCACCCTCGACGAGGCCGTGCGCCGCGAAGGCCCTGGTGGTGGGCAGGAACGCGTCCGGCGGGACGGCGAGGTAGTGCACGACCTGCGCGTCGCCGTCCAGGTCCTCGCGGGCCTGGGCGAGCACGTCGAGCAGCGCGCCCGGGTCCTCCTCGCTGAACCCGCCACCGGCGAAGAGCAGGTGCTGGGCGAAGTCGTCCCAGGGGCCGTCGGCGGGCTGCGGCCCGAACTCCTCGAGGGCTTCGCGGATGAACTCGCGGAACTCGTCGTGGGACATGTCACGGCGTCCGCTGCCGATGAGTCGCCACTGCTGCGGGAGCCGGCCGAGGCGGGCCAGCTCGAAGAACGCCGGGGACACGAGCCGGCGGGAGAGGTCGCCCGACGCCCCGTACATGACGAAGATCGTGGGCCGGTCGGTGCTGGACTGCGCTGTCTGCGGTGCGGTGGTCACGTGCGAACGGTACTTGTCCCGGGTCGCGCACCGGGGGCTAAGGTGGTCCCGTGACCACCACTGCGTCCCTCCGGGGAGCCTCCGCCGACAGCGCCCGCGCGCTGTGCAGCGGTGCGTGGTGGTGGGTGTCGGCGGTCGCCTGACGCTTGCCCGTCCCGGTGGCCGCCTCGTCGAGGAGGCCTTCCCGTGACGGTCCCCTCGACGGTCGGCTCCCCCAGCCCCTCGAGGAGAGAACCCCTGATGACACCCGCTGACGAACTGATCGCGGAACTGCTGGCGCCCGGTGCCGGTCCCTTCGCGCTGCTGCGCCGCCTCGACCCGCGCAGCGGCCGGCCCGGACCCGTCGAGGTCCTGTGCGGACCCGTCGAGGTCGTCGAGCACCTGGCCGACATCCCGTTGCGCGAGCGCACCTCCCGCGACGCCCTGGCCCTCGTGCCGTTCCGCCAGATCCGCGAACGCGGGTTCGACGTCCACGACGACGGCACCCCCTTGCAGGTCCTGCGCATCGACTCCACCGAGGACCTCGCGCTCGAGGACGCGCTGCGGGCGCTGCCCGACGCCGAGGTCGCGCTGCGCGACGTCGCGCCCGACCTCTCCGACGAGGACTACGCCGCCGTCGTGCGCCGCATCATCGACGAGGAGATCGCGCAGGGCTCGGGCGCGAACTTCGTCATCCGCCGCGACGTCGACGGCGTCATCGACGGGTTCAGCGCGACGACCGCGCTGAGCCTCTTCCGCCGCCTCCTCGTCGCCGAGCAGGGGGCCTACTGGACGTTCGTGGTCCACGTCCCCGGGGCCGAGGGGCGGTCGCGGACGCTGGTCGGGGCGAGTCCCGAGGTCCACGTCCGGATGGCCCGCGGCGAGGTCGTGATGAACCCGATCTCCGGCACCTACCGCTACCCCGCGACCGGCCCCGACGCCGACGGTCTCGTGGAGTTCCTCACCGACCCCAAGGAGGTCGAGGAACTCTTCATGGTGGTCGACGAGGAACTCAAGATGATGTGCTCGGTCGGTGACCTCGGCGGGGTCGTGCACGGTCCGTACCTGCGCGAGATGGCGAACCTGGCCCACACCGAGTTCGAACTGCGCGGTCAGACCACCCTCGACGCCCGGGAGGTGCTGCGCCAGACCATGTTCGCCGCCACCGTGACGGGCAGCCCGTTGCAGAGCGCGTGCCGGGTCATCCGCCGGTTCGAACCCTCGGGACGCGGGTACTACGCCGGCGCGCTGGCGCTGCTGGGCACCGACGACGAGGGCACCCAGACCCTCGACTCCCCCATCCTCATCCGCACGGCCGACGTCCGCGCGCAGGGTTCCACCGCCACCGTCCGGGTCTCGGTCGGCGCCACCCTGGTGCGGGGTTCCACCCCCGAGGGCGAGGTCGCGGAGACGCACGCGAAGTCCGCCGGGGTGCTGCGCGCGCTCGGGGCGCTGCCCCCGTTGCCGCCCCGCACCGGTGCCGACGGGGCGCCCGTCCGCCGGGTCCCGCTCATCGCCGACCCGCGGGTCGCGACGTTGCTGGCCTCGCGCCGCGACCGGCTCGCGTCGTTCTGGCTCGAACCGCAGAAGCAGCCGACGGGTTCACCCCTGGGCCGGGCCCTGGTGATCGACGCCGAGGACACGTTCACGTCGATGCTCGTGCACCTGCTGGCCTCGGCCGGGTTGCAGGCCCGGGTGCTGCGCTACGACGACCCGACGCTGGACGCGGAGCTCGCCGCCCACGACGGGCTGGTGCTGCTCGGTCCCGGCCCGGGTGACCCGGAGGACTCCGGCGACCCGCGGATCGCGCGGTTGCAGGAACTCGCCGCGCGGTTGTCGGCCGCCGCCCGGTCGGGCGGGAACCCCCTGCTCGGGGTGTGCCTGGGCCACCAGCTGCTGTCCGGGACGCTGGGTCTGCCGTTGCGCCGCAAGGACGCTCCCCACCAGGGCACCCAGCTCGACGTCGACCTGTTCGGCACGGCGGCGACCGTCGGGTTCTACAACAGCTTCACCGCACGGGTCGACGAGGCGTCCATCGCGCGCCTCGCGGGTGAGGGCATCCACGTCGCGACCGGTCCTGCCGACGAGGTCGTCGCCGTGCGCGGGGAGGGTTTCGCCGGGATCCAGTTCCACCCCGAGTCCGTCCTGACCCTGGGCGGCCCGGACGTCCTGCGTTCCCTGGTCGAACCCCTGCTCACCTCCCCCTGACCAACTTCTGGGAAGTTTTCCACCCTTCCCACGAGGCGGAAGGGTGGGGAACTCCCCAGGAGTGCTCACCACGGGAGCCGGTGCCGGGGACGGGCGAAGTCGGCCGGTCGCAGGTCGTTCATCGGCTGCCACTCGATGGCGCGGGCGATCTCGAGCATGACCCGCTGCGCCGGCCACAGGTTCGCCCAGCGGTACCGCAGCACGGGAAGGTCGGCCTGCACCACGAGCAGCCTCTCGCGGGTGGCGTCGGCATCGCGCTGGCGGAGGTCGTCGTGGTACCCGCCGTCGAACTCGAGGGCGAACACCCGACGTCGCCCCCGGACCAGGAGGTCGGGGAACCGCAGGAGCGACCCGTCCGGGGTGGTGAGGAGGAGGGACGGGTTCACCCAGGGCTCGGGGAGGCCGGCCAGGACGACACACATCCGCAACCGACTCTCCCCCACCGAGCGGGACGCGCCGTGGCACAGGGACAACGCGGTCCGGGCGAAGTCCACGCCGGGCCATCGGCGGTGCCTCTCCAGGTACTCGGCGAACTGCGCCAGGTCGAGCCCGGCGGCGGCGAAGGTGTCGAGGACGGACACCCGCTCGACCAGCGGGACGTCGCGGAGGAGGTCGAACACCGTCCGGAACCAGCTGGTGACCAGAACTCCACCGACGACCACCGTGTCGTCGTCCTCCGCGCGCAGGACCTGCCGACGGGACCGGTGCACCGCCCGCTCGATCCCGGCCCCGGCCGGCCCCCGGGTGGTGACGAGCGGAACGTCGACTCCCGGCGGCGGGGTCCACGTCCCGTGGATCCAGGCCGCGGTCAGACCGGCGAAGACCACCCCGCCCGGGGCCGCCAACTGCAGGGCGTGCACCCGCACCGCGTCGTCGACGGCGACGTCGCGGTGCACGTACACCCCGGTGTGCAGCCGACGCCACGCCGCGGACTCGAGCTGGCGTCGGGACAGGCCCGCGTCGAGGGCCTGAGCCACCGTGAACGGGTGGCGGGCGAGGGCACTGGGCACCTGGGGGCGACGAGGCATCCGCCGATGGTGCGAGGGGTCGACGGGACGCTCACCGCTTCGTCCACAGAGCGCCGTCCGCACCCAGCCTGTGCACACCGGGATGACCCCTGCCTCGGCAACTTCGGGGAGACTTTCCACCCTTCACCGTCCCTGGAAGGGTGGAAAGTCTCCCAGGAGTTGGTCAGGGGTGGCCGGGGCTGACGAGTCCGATCTCGTACCCGAGCACGACGGCCTGGACGCGGTCACGCAGCCCGAGCTTGGTGAGGATGCGGCTGACGTGGGTCTTGGTCGTCTGCTCGGCGATGAACAGTTCGGCGGCGATCTCCTGGTTCGACAACCCGCGGGCGATGCAGACGAGCACCTCGCGTTCGCGCGGGGTGAGGTCGGCGACGGCCGCGGGGACGTTCACGCCGCGGGTGCGGGTGGCGACGAAGTGCTCGATGAGGCGTTTCGTGATCCCGGGCGAGAGCAGCGAGTCGCCCACCGCGACCGCCCGCACGGCGTCGACGAGGACCTCGGGCGTGGCGTCCTTGAGCAGGAACCCGCTGGCGCCGGCCTGCAGGGCCGAGAACACGTAGTCGTCGATGTCGAAGGTCGTCAGCACCAGCACCTTCGGCGCCGGGTCGAGCCCCGCGGCGAGGATCGCGCGGGTCGCGCCGAGCCCGTCGAGGACGGGCATCCGGACGTCCATCAGCACCACGTCGGGGTGCACCGAGGTCACGACCTCCACGGCCTGTTCACCGTCGGCGGCCTGCCCGACGACCTCGATCCCGGGCTGGGCGTCCAGCAGGGCGGAGAACCCCGCCCGGATCATCGCCTGGTCGTCGACGACCACGGCTCGTACCGTTCCCGAGGAGCTCACACCCCAGGTTCCCACGGCAGCGACACCCGCAGGAGGAACCCACCGTCGGGGGTGGGCTCCGCGCTCACCGAGCCGCCCAGCAGCGACGCCCGTTCCCGCACGCCGACCAGCCCGTGCCCGCCGGAATCGGGGGCGGGCGGGAAACCGTCGGGAGCGACGCCGTTGCGGACCTCGACGACGACCCCGGGATCCGTGCGCAGCACGCTGACCTCGACACCGGCCCCCGTCGCGTGCCGCACGACGTTGGAGAGCCCCTCCTGCACGATCCGGTGCACGGCGATCCCCAGGGCCGACGGCAGCGACGGGTCCCGCAGCGACGGGTCGACGCGCATCCGGACGTCCGATCCCGCCCGGCGGGCGCCCTCGACGAGTTCCGCGAGCCCGTCCAGCCCGGACCGCGGGGCGAGTTCGCCCCCGTCGGAGCGGCTGCGCAGCACCCCGAGCAGCGTCCGCATCTCGGCCAGCGCGGTGCGCGACTGGGCGGCGATGTCGTCGAACTCGGCCCGGGCCGCCAGGGAGAGGTCCGGGATGCGGTACTGCGCGGTGGTGGCCTGGACGCCGATGACGGACATGCTGTGCGCGACGACGTCGTGCAGTTCGCGGGCGATGCGGTTGCGCTCCTCGACGACGACCCGCCGGGACTGCTCCAGCTCGGTGTCGCGGCGCGAGCGGGCCAGTTCCTCGCGCACCCGTCGACGCGCGCCGACGGCGCTGCCGATGCCCAGCGCCAGCAGGGAGTTCGAGCCGTAGACGACGAGGTTCGCGCCGGAGTCCTCGGAGAACCCGCTGAAGAGCCCGGCCACGGCGACGGTGAGCGCGAGGCTGCCCACCCACGCGGTCACCCCGACCCGCCACAACCGCCGCACCCCCAGGACCAGCAGCAGCGCGGCGAACGTCAGCAGCGACGGGACCGTCCAGGGCCACGGCCCGGCCTGGGGGTCGGCCCCCACCGCGACGAGCAGCACTCCGGTGAGCGCCGCGATGACTCCGAGGTCGGCCCGGAAGAGCACGAGCACGAGACCGCCGCACTGCATCAGGACGGCGGCCAGCGCCCACCCGGCCGGGACCCCGTGCACCGCGGCGTCCACCGGAGCCCCGACGGCGTACAGCGCCACCGCCAGGAGCACCACGGCCACCCGGCCGGAGCGCAGCGGTCGCAGCACACCCGGGACCCGGGGCCTGCGGAGACGGGGCCGGGGCGCCCGGACCGGCTGGTCACGCCGGCTGGAACGACGCAGCAAGGAGCCCACCCCCCGATCGGATCGTCGCCAGCGCGGCCCCGACGACGGTCTTGACCCCCAGCAGGAGACCGGCGACGGCCAGCCCGGCGAGCACCGCGAGCCAGGGCCGGTCGAGGACCCCCTCTACGCGGGCCGCGAGGTGCTCCCCCGTCAGCATGCCGAGCCCGACGAGGACGCTGACCCGCACGGCGGTCAGCAGTGCGGTCCAGCCGAGGAACCGGCGGTAGCCGACGGCGGCGTAGCCGGCGGCGAGGAAGGCCGGCACGGCACCCACGTCGACGAGCTTCGCCCCGGCGACGACCGTCCCGAGGTGGTCGGAGGCCTTGCGGCACAGCAGGTCCTGACGGTCCGGGGTGAAGCCGAGCTTCGCGCTGAGGCGCGCGACCCACGGGTGGCCCCCGGCCCGGCGACCGGCCCGCCCGAGCAGGTAGAGCCCGCTGTCGAGGAGCAGGTCGATCCCGAAGGCCAGCAACCACACCAGGAGCAGCGCCGCGTGACCGGCCCCGACCAGGGTGCCGCCGGCGAACGTCGCCACCGGCCCCTCCAGCACCATCGCGGGCGCCAGCACCGCGTACGGCGTCCCCACCAGCACGTCCACCCGAACCACCCGACCTCTCGACTCCCGCAGCGACGACGCCAGTCAACCGGCTCGGGCCCTCGGGCGTCGTCCCCCACCGGAGCCGCCCGCACGTGCGACCCCGGTAGGGGGTGGTCCTCAGAGGCGGGGGTCCACGGGTTCGGACTCCAGCGCCAGGACGGCGAAGGTGCACTCGTGCACGCGCCACAGCGGCTCGGCCCGGGCGGCCCGTTCCAGCCCCTCCAGGCCGAGGGCGTACTCGCGCAGGGCCAGCGACCGCTTCCGCCCCAGGCTCCGCTGCCGGATCCGCTCGAGGTTCGCGGGTTCGGTGTAGTCGGGGCCGTAGACGATGCGCAGGTACTCCCGGCCCCGGACCTTGAGGCCGGGCTGGACGAGCCCCCGCCGGGTGCGCACCCGGTTGGCGAGGGGTTTCACCACCATCCCCTCGCCCCCGGCGTCGGTGAGTTCGCTCCACCAGGCCACCCCGGCGGCGATCGACTCCGCGTCGGCGGTGTCCACCACGATCCGCCGGGTCGCTGCGATCCGGTCCGGGGCCACGGCGACGAGGCGGTCGGCGATCCCCAGGTGCCAGTCGTGCGGGCGGTCGGCGAAGGTGTGCCCGGCCGCGCCGAGCAGCGCGAACGGGGCCAGCCGCACCCCGTCCAGCCCGTCCGTCGGCCAGCAGTAGCGCCGGTAGGCGTCGGTGAAGGCGGCGACGTTGGTGGCGCGGGACGCGGTGCGCGACAGCAGGTCCCCGAGGTCGAGCCCGCGCCCGGCGGCCTGCTCCAGGACGCCCACGGCGACGGGCAGCGCCGAGCGACCGGCCGCCCCGACGGAGGCGTACTGCTCGCGCAGCAGCGGACCCGCCTTCGCGCTCCAGGGCAGCAGTTCGGCGTCGAGCAACAGCCAGCCGGTGTCGAACTCCTCGAACAACCCGGCCGCCGCGGCGGCGGTCCGCAACTCCTCGACGAGCGCCGCGGTCAGCGCGGGGTCGAAGAAGCTGCGCCCGGTGCGGGTCCAGATCGCCCCCAGCGCTCGACCGGGTGCCCCGAAGCGCTGCTGCGCAGCCTGTTCGTCCCGGCAGAGCAGGACCAGCGCCCGCGATCCCATGTGCTTCTCCTCGCACACCACGGTGTCGACTCCGTCGGCGGCGAACGCGCTGAACGCCTCGTCGGGGTGCTCGAGGAACCCCTCCCGCTTCGACGTCGCGACGGGCGACATCGTGGGCGGCAGGTGGATCAGCCAGCGCGGGTCGAGCGCGAAGCGGGACACGACCTCGAGCGCGGCGGCGGCGTTCTCCTCCCGGACGCTGATGCGACCGTGGTCGGCGGTCTCCACGACGCGGCGGCCCTGGACGTCGCCGATGTCGAGGACGTCGGGGTCGCGCAGGACCGCGCTCTCCGGCGACAGCGTCCCGGCCACCGGGAACGGGCGGGCCGGTGCGTGGTGCACCGCCCGCGCCGCGACGGAGACGAGTTCCTTCTCCGGCCAGCGCAACGCCGTGAGGTGACCGCCGAAGACGCAGCCGGTGTCGACGCAGATCGTCCCGTTGACCCACTCCGGTTCCGGGACCGGGGTGTGGCCGTAGACGACGGTCGCGCGACCGCGGTAGTCGTTCGCCCACGGGTAGCGGACGGGCAGCCCGAACTCGTCGGTCTCCCCCGTGGTCTGGCCGTAGAGGCAGAAGTCGCGGACGCGACCCGAGGCCCGCCCCTGGTACCTCTCGAGGACCCCGGCGTGCGCGACGGCCAGCCGGCCCTCGTCGAGGACGTAGTGCGAGACCAGGGAGTCCAGGAACTCCACCACGCCCGCGCGGAACCCCTCGGTCTCCGCGGCGAGCTGCTCCAGGGACTCCGCCAGCCCGTGGGTGACCTGCACGTCACGACCCCGCAGGGCGCGCAGCAGCTTGTGCTCGTGGTTGCCGGGGACGCAGAGCGCGTGGCCGTGGGCGACCATCCCCATCACCAGGCGCAGGACGCCGGGGGTGTCGGGCCCGCGGTCGACGAGGTCGCCGACGAACACCGCTCGCCGCCCCGCCGGGGGCAGCGCGTCGACCGCCCGTCCCTCCTCGTCGTGGACCAGGCCGTAACCCAGCCGTCCGAGCAGGTCGAGGAGTTCCTCGCGACAGCCGTGGACGTCGCCGACGACGTCGAAGGGACCGGTCTCGTCGCGGCGGTCGGTGTACAGGCGGGTGCGGGTGATGGTGACCTCGTCGACCTCGGCGGGGTCGCGCAGCACGTGCACGGTGCGGAACCCCTCCCGCGGCAACCCCTTGAGGCTGCGCTTGAGGTCGGCCTGCTGGCGGCGCAGGACGTGCGGACCGAAGTCGCGGTCGGCGCGGTGGCGGTTGCGTTCCGCGCTGACCGCCTCGGGCAGGTCGAGGACGATCGCGACGGGCAGCACGTCGTGCGCGCGGGCCAGCGCCACCAGCGACTTCCGCGCGGACTGCTGGACGTTCGTCGCGTCGACCACGGTGAGGCGGCCCGCGGCGAGGCGCTTGCCGACGATGAAGTCGAGGACCTCGAAAGCGTCCTTCGTGGCGGACTGGTCGTTCTCGTCGTCGGCGACGACGCCGCGGGCCCAGTCGCTGGAGACGATCTCGGTGGCCTTGAAGTGGCGGCGGGCGAAGGTGGACTTCCCCGACCCGGTGGTCCCGATCAGGACGACGAGGCTCATCGCGGGGACGGTCAGTTCGCGGCTCACGCGGCGACCCCCTTGCTGAACACGGCCAGCTGCGTCGGGGTCCCCACGGCGGGGTCCTCGTCACCGACCCCGAGCGTGCGGACGGAGTAGCCGAACCGGGCGCAGACGCCGCCGGCCCACTGCGCGAACTCGGCGCGGGTCCACTCGAAGCGGTGGTCGGCGTGGCGGAACCCGTTCTCGAACAGGTCGGGGTAGTTCACGTTGTACTCCGCGTTGGGGGTCGTGACGATCACCGTCGTGGGGGCGGCCTCACCGAAGACGACCCGTTCCAGGGCAGGCAGTCGCGGCGGGTCGACGTGCTCGACGACCTCGGAGAGGACGGCCGCGTCGAGGCCGTTCAGCCGTTCGTCGCGGTAGGTGAGGGCGGACTGGAACAGCCGCACGCGGTCGGGGTCCGGCATCCGGTCCAGGTGGAGGCGGCGCGCAGCCTGCTGCAGGGCCCGCACGGACACGTCCGTCCCGAGGATCGAGGTGTACTGCGCGTCGGCGGCCAGGGCGGCCACGAGCTGCCCCTGCCCGCAGCCGAGGTCGGCGACCCGGGCGGCGCCGGACTCGCGCAGGACGGCGAGGATCGCGGCGCGGCGGTGCTCCTTCAGCGGGACCCGCACCTCGGCGTCCTCGGGTTCCTCGACGGGGCCCGCGGTGCCGTCGACGTCGACGAGCCGGTCGAGGGCGTCCACCACGAGGTGGCGGCGGTGGGCGAGGTAGCGGGCGGTGATGAGGTCCCGTTCAGGGTGGGCCGCGAGCCAGTCGCCGCCGCGGCGCACGAGCTTGTCGATCTCCTCCTCCCCCACCCAGTAGTGCTTGGCGTCGTCCAGGACGGGCAGCAGGACGTAGAGCTGCGCCAGGACGTCGGCGATCCGCGCGCGGCCGGCGAGTTCGAGGTCGACGTAGCGGGAGGCTCCCCACGTCGGCACCGTCTCGTCCAGCGGCAGGTCGCGGGTGGTGACGCTCCAGCCCAGCGGCTCGAAGAGCCGGCGCACCAGGTCGGCGCCGCCGTGACGGGCGGGGACGGCGGGGAGGCGGACCCGCAGCGGCCAGCACACGTCCACGAGCTCCGGACGCGAGGTGCAGCGCGCCGCGAGGGCGGTGGAGAAGGTCCGGCCGAGGGCGACGGCGAGCATGCTCGACGCCGCGTAGGGGCGGTCGTTGACGTACTGCCCCAGCACGCTCTGCGCGTCCCCCCGGGCGGAGCGGACCAGCCCGACCGGGTCGACCTCCAGCAGCACCGCGAGCGTGGTCTGCTCCGGGGTGTTCTCCGGGTAGAACACGTGCGTGGTCACCGCGCCCTGCTCAGCGGTGAGGACGCGGTCGGGGTGCTTGTGCAGCAGGAACCCGAGGTCGCCCGCGGGCACGTCGGGCGCCGGTCGCTGCGCGGTGAGGGTCAGGATCACCGACCCAGCTGATCACGGATGGCGGCTCCGGCGCACGGGAAAAGACGAAGGCCCGGACCGTCAGGTCCGGGCCTTCGTCCTACTGGTAGCGGGGACAGGATTTGAACCTGCGACCTCTGGGTTATGAGCCCAGCGAGCTACCGAGCTGCTCCACCCCGCGTCGTGAGGCCAACCGTACGCCACGAGGGCCGCGAGGCCAAATCCGTTGCGGGAGAGCAGCACCGCGAACGACGAAGGCCCGGACCGTCTGGTCCGGGCCTTCGTCCTACTGGTAGCGGGGACAGGATTTGAACCTGCGACCTCTGGGTTATGAGCCCAGCGAGCTA
>NZ_CEEDMJ010000031.1:1387-45903 GCF_979255925.1 Kineococcus sp. AC630 | reverse complement strand
TCGGGTTTGGGACGTCCGGTCCGAGGCATGCGACGAACCTACGACTTATCGAGCGAAACTCAAGTGCGGGACACTAGAGCCTCGACGGGGATCGAGCCGTCGTTGGTGTCGTACCAGCCGAACGCCGCGTACGGGCTCGAGGCGACCAAAGCGACACCGACCAAGACGAGCAGGATGCCCGTCGCGGCGAGCAGGGTCGTCACGCGGGCCGTCTCACGGAGGAAAGATCGCAGCCACTGCGTTCGGAGGGAGACCCTGCGTCGTCGGTCAGGCCGCCGTTCGGGTGCCTCGGAGGACCCATCGGTGCTGGTATCGAGTCGCGGACCTCACAGACATCCCGCGGTGCGCGCTGTCGCAGGTGGGTGAGACATCGCGGTCACGACGAAGAGCAGACACTCGAAAGTACCGAGGAATAGGCAGACGCATCGCTGCTGAAACGGCGTGAGCTCGCTGGCTCTTACGGCAAGCTGTGGTGATGGCATACGGCGTGGTCAAGTGGCTCAAAGCAGAGAAGGGGACCGGCGCCATCAGCTGCAGCGAACTTCCACCGGGCCGCGACGCCTGGGTGCACTACAGCATGATCGAAGGTAAGGGGTTCCGGTCTTTCGAGGCCGGTGACGCGGTGAAGTTTGACTACAAAGCCGCCCAGCAGGACAGCTTCGACTACCGCGCCACCCGCGTGCGCCGTCTCCCTCCCGAGGAAACGCCACCTCCGGCGGGACTGTCTCCGCAACCCAAGCCTGGGCGCCACTGACGTCCGCAGGCCAGCCTCCCGCATCAGGCTCGACGGGGTTCTCGACGGGCAGGGAGCGGGCGGGGCGGAGCCACGACAACGATCGACCCGCCGGGCCAGCCGACCCGTCCCCCCCAGACCGCGAGTCGGCCGGCGACCCCCAGGGCAACCTGCAGCAAGCCTGCCCACCGCCCCCCCACCGTCGGCATCCGCCGATGGTGCACTCCTCCACCGGCCCTACCCCTCCTTCAGGAGGGGTAGGGCGCGGGCCCTCTGTGGCGATACTGGAAGCATGACCGGCCCTGCATGGCCCCCGGCGCCATCATCCGGTGCCCCCAACGACCCCCACCACGACCCCGACGCAGTCCGGGTGCTCGTCGTCGACGACGAACCCCTCGTACGGTCCGGCCTAACAGCGATCCTCTCCTCCGCCCCGGACCTGCACGTCGTCGCCGCCGTCAGCGGTGTCGACGCGCTGGACGTCGTGCGGCGCTACCGCCTCCACGTCTGCCTCCTCGACATCCGGATGCCTGAGGTGGACGGGATGAGCGTCCTGGCCGGAATCCGGCACCTGCCCCGCCGGCCCGCCGTGGCGATGCTCACCACCTTCCACGCCGACGAGAAGGTCGCACAGGCCCTGGCGGCCGGGGCGGACGGCTACCTGCTCAAGGACACCGACCCCGACCAGCTGATCGAACACGTCCGGGCCCTCGCGCGGGGGGCCTCCGTCCTCTCCTCCGGCGTGACAGCCGCCGTCGTCGAGGGGTTCCTGCGCTCACGTGCATCGGTCCCGGCCCGGGTATCGCTGCAGCGCCTGACGCGGCGGGAGCTGCAGGTGCTGACCCTGCTGGCCCGGGGGGCGCAGAACGCCGAGATCGCCGAGGACCTGTTCGTCTCGGTGCCCACCGTCAAGGAGCACGTGGGCGCCGTCCTGGCCAAGCTGCAGGTGAGCAACCGGGTCCAGGCGGCCGTCCTCGCGGTCCGGGCCGGGCTGGTCGAGGAGACGTGACGTCTACAGCGCTCACGCGGCGGGCACAGCGGGGACGGTGGTCGCGGTGGTCGGGGGTCCTGGTCGAGCACCCCGCCGCCCGGGTCGGCGTCGACCTCGGGCTGCTCGTGCTGTGCTGGCTGGACGGTTTCAGCAACCAGACGGTCGGCTGGAACCGTCCCTTCGTGCTGTCGTGCCTGGCCCTGATCGCGGTCCTGGCCCGACGGCGGTTCCCGCTGGCGGCCTTCCTGCTGGGGGCGCCCGCCCTGGGGTGGGCGCAGAGTCAGCTGGCCCCGGCGGTGCTGGCGCACAGCCTGGGGCGGCGCTCCACAGGGCAGCGACACCGCGGGCCCGTCGTCGTGACCGCACTCGTGCTCGCGCTGTGCATCAATGCCTGGCCCATCATCGATCCCGACCCCGGCATGTGGCGGGCAAACGGTGCTGCGCTGCTGCAGATAACGGCCGTCCTGGGCGGGGCCGCCGCGTTGGGGGCCTACCGCGTCGCCCGGGCCGAGGCCGCGTACCGCCTGCAGGAACTGCTGGCCGCCCGCGCGCACGAGACCCACCTCGTCGACACCGCGGCCCGGACGGAGGAACGCACCCGGCTGGCGCGCGAGATGCACGACATCGTCTCCCACCAGGTTTCACTCATCGCCATCCAGGCCGGTGCCCTGCGGGTGGGGGCCCCGTCGCCGCAGGTGCGGTCGGCGGCCGAGCAGATCCGGGTGCTGGCCGCCCGGACCACCGACGAACTGCGCCAGATGCTCACCGCGTTGCGCGGCGACATCACCGGGGGCGGCGACCAGCCGGTGCGCCCTCCGGGGCAGACGGCTGACCTGCCGCGGCTCTGGGCGGAGAGCGGCCTCGAAGGCTCCCTCCAGATCGATCCCGCTGTCCTCGAAGGCGTCTCGGATAGCTTGCAGGGCACGGTTTTCCGCGTCATCCAGGAGGGGCTGGCCAACGCACGCCGGCACGCACCCGGGGCGCGGGTGCACGTGCGGGTCCAGCGTGAGGCCCGGCGCGTGTCCGTCCAGGTGCAGAACGAAGTGCCGCCCGTCCCCGCGGGGGGAACGCAGGGGGACACACAGGTGGGAACGCAGGGGGGAACGCAGGGGGGAACGGCGCCGGGTGCCGGCACCAGGGGGACCGGCCTCGGGCTCGTCGGGGTGGAGGAGCGGGTGGCGGCCTCGCAGGGCGTCTACTCAGCGGGGCGCACCTCGGACGGGGGTTTCCGCCTCCAGGCCGAGTTCCCCGTCCCCAGCGTGGCACCCGTCTCAATCCCGGGTGGCGCGCAGTCGTGAACCTGTCGTGAACCGTCTCTCCCCGCGCCGGAGGCGGTGGGTCGTGGACGCCGCGCTCGTCCTGGTCTCCGTGGCCGACGCGTTCTCGAAGGGCGTGAACTTCGGCTGGCCCACCGCGATGTGGTTGTCGGTGGCTGCCGTGCTCGGGGTGCTGCTGCGCCGCCGGTGGCCGTTGCCAGCCCTGCTGCTGTCGCTGCCCGCGATGTTCTGGTCGGCCCAGCAGGTCGCACCCGCGATCCTGCTGGCGAACTACACCTACCGACGGCGGCGGTTCGTCCTGGCGACGATCGTGGGGATCGTCGTGGTGCTGACGGCCGCGAACGCCATCACGTTCTGGTACACCGGGCCCGGCTGGTTCATGATCAACCTGCAGTCGGCCATCTACTTCGCCGGCTTCGTCGGCGGTGCTGGCCTGCTGGGCCACCTTCGCCGCATCCGCGGTGAGCAGCGCCGGCAGCTGGAGGAGCTGCGCGAGAGCCGCCGTCGTGAGCAACTGCTCAGCGAGCGCGCCGCCCGTATGGACGAACGTGCACTGCTGGCGCGGGAGATGCACGATGTCGTCTCCCACCAGATCTCGCTGATCGCCCTGCAGGCCGGAGCACTACGCGTCTCCGACGGCGCGGGGGACCTCGGAGAGGTCCACGCGACGGCGGAGGTCATCCGCAACCTCGCGGTGCAGGCCAACGACGAGCTGCGTCAGGTGCTGGGTGCTCTCACCAGCGAGGAGGTCGCGGCGGCGCTGGACGCGGATCACACCATCCATGACATCACCCGGTTGTGGCAGGTGGCCGACGTCCCCGGAGAACTCGACCTGCCAACGTTGCAGGCCGTCCGGGACGTGCCCGCTCCCGTCCAGCGAGCCGCCTACCGCATCGTCCAGGAGGCGCTGACCAACGTCCGCAAGCACGCCGACGGGTCGCGGGTGGACGTCCGCGTGGAACTGGTGGGACTGCCGGGCCACCACCCCGGCGTTCGACTGCGGGTGTCGAACTCCACGACGGGCGGGGAGGCCCGACCCGGTGGGGGATGCGGTCTGCCCACCGGCGGAGCGGGTCTGCCCGGCATCACCGAACGCGCACGGGTCTTGGGCGGCTGGTTGCACGCCGGCCCGACGGCCGACGGGGGTTTCCTCGTGCAGGCCCTCGTGCCGTTCCCGCACAGCGATCCACCCGTCTGAACCAGGACCGCTATCGAGCCCCTCCGAAAGGAGGGGGTGCAGCCGAACCGTAGTGGCGAGGATGGTCGCGTGGACGACGTCGAGAACTCTGCGCAGCACAAGACCCTCCGCTTGAGCGAGCTGCAGGTCGCGGTGCTGCGATTGGCGGGCAAGCAGCAGGGTGACCTTGCGGCCGCCGAGAGCCTGCGCACCCTTGCCGAACCGTCTCGTGTGCGGGCCGCGGTGCTGCATCTGCGCCGGCACCGACTGCTTGGCCGGCTGGAGTACGCCGACGAGAGCATGGTCCGACCCGGGTCGTCATCAGCGCCGGCGGCCGTCGCTTCCTGGCGCAGTGCCGGACCGGGCAGTGACGCGCCAGGACCTGGAGTCCGTAGAGCGTCTGTACGTCGTCGTGCAGCCAGATGAGATGCTGGCGTTGTGGTCCACGACCACCCGGCGGCTCGTGGTGCGTGACGGGAGCGAGGAAGAGACCATCGAGCACCTGATCTCCTGCTACGAGGGGCAGAACTCGTCCACTGGTTCCGGATCCAACGGTTCCGGCGCAGGCAGTTCTGCAGCAGAGGGTCCTGCGAGAGGTCCGGCCGACGAGGATCACCTGCGCCGGTCCCGTCAGGCCGCGCGCTGGACCATCAGCCGAGCCCGTCAAGGTCTGCAGCCCCGGGGCAGCGCGCCCCACTGGAAGGAGGCGGTGCACGCCAGCATCTCCGCTCCACTCAGCTGAGTGGCTCAGCGCTCGAGGCCGGCGATGGAGCGGCGGAACTCGGCCAGGCCCTGCGGGGCACCGGTGAGCGTCATGCCGATCCCGCCGTCAGGGTAGTTCGCGTAGGCCGTGTAGAGGGTAGGGTTCTGCGCCACGACGGATCCCATCTGATGCACGAACCACGCGTTGTCCCACCCCCCGGCCGAACCTCCCTCATCACCCGACATGGCCCACTCCCCCACCGACAACGGCAAACCGTCGCGCCGGGCCAGTTCCAAGCAGTCGCGCAGCGAGTTCGGCATGGCGAACAACGATCTCCACCGCCTCTGGTACCAGTTGCTCACCTCGCCCGGGGTCGCACCGGTTGGTGGCCGGGAACGGTCGAAACCCGGGATCCACCGGTCGTAGACGTCGACACCGATCGCGTCGACATGGTCCCGCCCGGGGTACCAGTCCGTCAGCGGCCGCCAGCTGCCGTCGTCCCGGTGGGCGTCGCCGCTCCCGGCGTTGACGTTGAAGTCGATGAAGAACTCCGCGCCGGGTACGGACCGCAGGACATCCACGACCCGCCGGAAGTAAGCCCGCCACGCGGTGACCTGCGCGTCGTGGGTGCCGACGAAGTTCTCCGGGAACCAGGATCCGTTCGACTCCCAGCCCAGCCGGAGGAGCGAGCGGCCCAGCCCGAGGGAGACGGCCCGTTCGGCGAACGCGCGCCAGTGGGCGTCGAACTCTCCGGCCGCGCCGCGCTCACGCCAGTCAGCCCCCGGGGCGGTCGTCTCGGACAGCGGCACCATGGGCACCGAGAGCACCAGACGGCGGGCCGCGGGATCGGCGCCGACCCACGGCAGAAGTTCCTGACCGGGTGCGGTCAACGGGGACAACCCGGTCAGGTCCTGCCATGAGTAGCGGTCAAGGTAGGTCGCCACGCAGTCCAGCGGTCGCCCCACCGCGCTCTCAAACTCCGTCAGCGCCCACTGGGAGTTCTCGCTCAGGAACGCGCACACCCACCGTGGGTCGTGGCCGGCGGGGACGGGCCAGGGGTGCTCGGCGACCGTGGTGGCCGCGGCCGGGACATCGCCGGTCCGGTCCGAGGCGTTCCCTGAGACGTTGACGACGACAGCAAGTGTCGTGAACGCCGAGACGGTCAGCAGATGTCGACGATGCTTTCTCTGGTGGCCCGCGTCTGGTGCAGCGTTACGAATGGCCGCCACCAGCATTCTCGTCGGGGTCTGCGGCAGAAGTAGGTAAGGGTTCCAGCCCAACGGGATCCGGCCCAACGGGATCCGGCCCAACGGGATCCGGCCCAACGGGATCCGGCCCAACGGGATCCGGCCCAACAGAGTCTGGGACGTCATCGGGGGCCGGGCACGTAGAGTCCAACGTTTCCACCAACCATCGTCCGTAGTTGCTGACGATGACGGATTCAGGCAGCACGTCTGGCGCTGCTCCGCTGTCACCTTCGAGCTCGCGGTATTCCACCGCCCCAAGGAGGTCGTAAGCGTGCAAGAAGTCGATGGCGGCGCGCAACGGTTCAGGTTCGGCGATGCGCCTCAGGGCCGTAGGGCCGATCCAGCCGCCTGGCGCCACGGTCGAGGCGACCCTGAGGATCTGCAGCTGCAGAGATTCCCACCCCTGGGTGGATAGGGACGCGTTCACGATTTCATACTGACCGAGGCGCCGTCGCAACGGTCCCTCCTTTGGGAGGGGTCGACCGGTGTGCGACCAACGCGGTGGTCCTGCGACGGTGCAGGCGGCAGCGTCATCCGGATGACCCTCTGCACCCAACGGAGGGTCTCAGCCACGTGGGTGCTATACGCAAAAGATATCCGACAGGAGCGGTCAGATGAACTGATTAATTGCAACGCAACGGTTTCCATAGAAGTGTGCTCCGCTGCTCGGATACGTACCCATTGCACTAACCTCGCGTCGCTCCCAAATCGGCGCAAACCAGATGGTAAAGAGGGAGTCCTTCTTCACGAGGCCCCCACCGCCAGAAGGCTGTGGCGTGCGCAGGGCGCGAGGACTCAACCTGAATCCACCGCTGGTCGTCGCTGACCACGGGATGACGTGAGGCGGCGGGTGCCTGCTGACCTGCAACGATGGGACTTCTCTAGGGTCCAACGTCGTCTGCCAGGGAAGGCACCCGCCGAATGGAAGTCTCCCACGTCCTGCCCGCCTCGGGCTTGACCTCCTCGATCGTCTTCGATGAGCCGAACCTCATCGCCCACACCGGCCTCATCCCCGCGATGAGCCTGGCCGAGCAGGCCGGGTTGTTCGACCTCGTTCGCGAGCACCTGACCCTGACCGGTCCCGGCGCGGCCTACCCCGCCGAGAAGATCGCCGTCCTCATCGCCGGAATGCTCGCCGGCGCCGACAGCATCGACGACATGGACCTCCTGCGCCATGGCGGGACCAAGAAGATCTTCACCGAACTCCGTGCACCCTCGACGCTGGGGACGTTCCTGCGCAAGTTCACTCACGGCCACGTCCGCCAACTCGACGCCGTCAACTCCCGCTTGCTGATGAATCTTCAAACGACGACGACACAGGCCGGGCAGCCCTTGCTGCCCGACGCGTCCGAACTCGTCTACCTCGACATCGACGACACGATCCGCCAGACCTACGGCTACGCCAAACAGGGCGCGGGATACGGCTACTCAAAGGTGAAGGGATTGAACGCGATGATCCTCACCGCGACGACCCCCACCAGCGCCTCGGTCATCCTCGGCGCCCGACTGCGCAAAGGCTCGACCGCCTCGGCCCGGGGTGCCTCGAAACTTCTGGCCGACGGCCTGGCGACGTTGAAGCGCACCACCGGCTCGAGCACGACCCCGGGCACGAACAGCATTGCGCGGCTGGTCATCGTCCGCGCCGACTCCGCCTACTACAACCACGACGTCGTCGCGACCGCCCGTCGCGCCGGGGCCCGGTTCTCCATCACCACCCGCAGCAATCCCGCGCTCCGACGGGCCATCTCGGCCATCCCCGACGACGCCTGGACGTCGATCAAGTACGCCGATGCGATCTGGGACGAGGAGGACCAGCGGTGGGTGTCCGATGCGGAGGTCGCCGAAACCGTCTACACCGCGTTCACCGGACGGCGGAAGGCCGAACACGTCACCGCCCGATTGATCGTCCGCCGGGTCAAACGCCTCAACCCCACCGCAGGCGCGGGTGCAGGCAACGTGCAGGGCGAACTGTTCGACACCTACCGTTACCACGCGGTGTTCACCGACTCGCCGATGTCGATGCTGATCGCGGAGAAGGCCCACCGCGCGCATGCGATCGTGGAGTCCACGATCGCGGAGTTGAAGGACAACGCGTTGGCGCATCTGCCGTCGGGGAAGTTCCAGGCGAATGCTGCCTGGTTGATGCTGGCCGTGATCGCCCACAACCTCACCCGCACCCTCGCCGCCCTGGCCGGGGCAGGACACCGTCGGGAGCGGATGGCAACGATCCGCCGAAAGTTGATCTCGCTCCCGGCTCGGATCGCGTCTTCAGGTCGCAAACTACGACTGCACGCCCCGCATGGTTGGCGTTGGCAGGCTGGCTTCGACAACGTCCTCGCTGCGATCAAAGCCTTTGCCCGACCGGTCGCGCACCCCCGCCTGCGGACCTGAGCCCGTTCCACCGACCACCAGCCCACCGCGGGCGCGACCCGAAGACAGGAGTGGAAAAGCCGGGCAGACCGGCCGCTGCCGCACGCCCCTGGCCGGGAACCGTCAACAGCGCCCTACGGGCGCCATCGCGTTATCCACAAGCGGTGGATTCAGGCTCAAACACGGTCCGGACGCCTCACAGCACCGACACCGCCACCTCCGCCGTGAGCGCTCTAGATACCTTAATGCAGGCCGCGGGCACCTTGATGAGCGCCGCCTCGGGCACCGAGCCGACCACCCCGTAACCTCCACACCGGTGACGGAGCACCTCAATGCGCGTTCCAGGGCCGCCACGTTGTGTCGGTCGAAGTCAGTAGTCGTCCCCTCCTCAACCTGGCGGGTACACACCGCTCGCGGTGGGCCAGACCGGCGCATTGCGCCTGCAACCGCACCTACGAGAGTCAACGGAAGTCGGGGCAGACCCGTCATCCCGGCGCGGGCGAGCGCATGGTCAGCCCGGTGCGTGCGGGCGCGGGTGGCCAGCCACGAGCTCCGCTGCTGGGGCTGATGGCCTAATGGTGCGGTGACGCGCGGGAGTGGGTTCGGCGTCGAGATTCGCACTCCGCTGTCGACAGGTGGGACACACCCCGCGCCAGGCGAGGCGAGGTCCGCGAACTCTCTTGCCGCACACCGTCCAAGGGCTGGAGCTGTTCGCTGAACGCTCCCGCACCAGGTGGGCGCTGTGACCGCCGCCCCCTCGCCACACCCACCTGCCGCTGACATCAACCACAGAAAGGCGAGCCGGTTGTTCGCTTGTCGAGCCCTCGTGGCTCTCAGGGTTCACCCCGGAGTCAGCCTCAGACACGGCCTCAGACACGGCCTCAGACATGGCTGCACCTGCTTTCACGTAACCCGGCGGCAGTGCCGCCAGGGGATATTCGGCAACGTATTGATTAGGAGAGGCGGGATACAGGTCAAGCCATTGGGAGATCGGCTCTCTGATCTCACAGTCCGGTCCTGGAGAGGGTGAACTGGCTGACGAGCTCGTTAAGCTCGACCGCGGCGCGCGAGACCTCGCCCGCCGTGGTGGCGGTGTGGGTGGCACCGGAGGTGGTCTGATCCGCCGCAGCGGCGATGCCGGAGATGTTCAACGCGATCTCCTGACTCCCCGAGGAGACCTCGGTGACGTTGCGGACCATCTCCGACGTCGTCGCCGACTGCTCCTCCACCGCCGCGGCGATGGTGGCCTGCAGGCCGTCGATGCGGGCGATGACCTCGGTGATCTCCGCGATCGCCGAAGCCGCCTCGGCCGCGTCGGTCTGGGTGGCGTTGACGCGGGTCACGATGGACTCGGTGGCCCGCGCGGTCTGCTGGGCCAGTTCCTTCACCTCCCCGGCGACGACGGCGAAGCCCTTGCCCATCTCCCCGGCACGAGCGGCTTCGATGGTGGCGTTCAGGGCGAGGAGGTTGGTCTGCTCGGCGATGGAGGTGATGAGCTTGACGACGTCGCCGATCTCGCGGGAGGAGGCGGAGAGGCGGTCGAGGGTTTCGCTGGCTCCGGTGGCGGCGTGCACGGCGGAGGCGGCGGTGGCGGAGGCTTCGGCGGTGGAGGTGGCGATCTCGCGGATGGCGGAGGTCATCTGCTCCCCGGCGGCGGCGACGGTGGAGATGTTGGCGGAGATCTCTTCGGTGGCGGCGGAGACGACCTGGGTCTGGGTGGCGGATTCCTCGGCGCCGGAGGAGAGCTGGGTGGCGACGGTGGTGAGTTCCTCGGAGGAGCCGGCGAGGGTGGCGGCGGAGTCGGAGATGCGGCGCATGGTGGTGTTGAGGCGGTCCATGGTCACGTCGACGGCGGCGCCGAGGCGGCCGACCTCGTCCTGGGTGTCGAGGCCCACGCGCTGGTCGAGGCGGCCGTCGGCCAGGCCGAGGACGACGGTGAGGGTGCGGGCCAGAGGACCGGCGATGGAGCGGGCGACGACGGTGGCGACGACGACGGCGATCACGAGGGCGAGGGCACCGATGACCAAGAGCAGGACAACCGCGGCCCGATAGCTCGAGGCGCCATCAGCGGCCATGGTCTGAGCCGCGTTTTGTTCGGTGGCACTGAGCACGTCCAGCTGAGTAGCAAACTGCTTAGCAATCGGCGAGACCGTCTTGTCGCGCGCAGCAAGGAAACCGGCTACATCGTTGGCCTTGACCAACGGAATTTGCGCTTCGCGAGCCGCGCGGTACTGGCTCAGGAGGTCCTCGGCGGTGGCCCGCTCCGCAGTACTGGCCGTGGGGGCGGTCTCCAGGTAGGCCTTCCACGCAGTGTCGTAGGCGGTGTCATCGGTGGCCAGCTGCTGCAGGGCCGTCTCGGTGTCCTGGTCTGTTAGGGCGACTGCAGCGTTGGTGATGTCCTGACGCATGGTGAGGAAGCTCGTCTTGACATCAGCGATGGCTTGGATGGAGCTGATTCCGCTGATGGAAACCCTGGTCAGGTTGGCTTGAGAGGTGCCGAGACGGGAGATCCCGAGCGCGACCACGAACGCCAGCAGGAGGCAGATGACCCCGAAGCTAGCGAACAATTTGGAAGCGACTCTCAGATCGCGCAGCTTGCTCATGGTGGGGCCTCTCATCTAGACAGTGCGTGGCCGCGGCTCTGCATGTGAGCAGTGCCAGCTATGAGAGCCATCGACGGTCCAAGCCCGCACTTGAAAGTAACGGCCCACCTTGAAAAACTTTCCCTTCAGGGTCCCGGCCCAAGGGCCTAGGTGTACTGAGCAGGACGTTAGTGACACGCCAGAGACCGCCAGTCGCTGACGTAAGGAGGATCTCCGAGGACAGTGTGGAGCTGCTGAAGGCGACCACACGCAAACCACTCGGAGGTCCCCGTAGCCCACCGTGACGCCGCCCTGACCCCCGCGCGGAGACTGAAACTGGCCCGGCTCATCATCGATGACCGATGGCCCACCCGCCGCGCTACTGAGTCCTTCCAAGTGTCCTGGCCGACCGCCGCCCGCTGGGCTGACCGCCTTCTGCAGCTACGCGCCGCCGGTGGTCGAGAGGAAGGCGGACTACTCGATTGGTCCTCACGACCGTACCGCAGCCCCACCCGCACCCGGCGGGCCGTGGTGAAGAAGTCCGCACACCTACGCACCACCCGCGGCTGGGAACCCACCCGCATCGGACCCCAGCTAGACCTACCGGTCTCCACCGTCGCCGCGGTCATCACCCGCGAAGGCCTACCGCGGTTATGCGACGTCGCCCTTACCGACCGTCAACGCTTCACCGCGAGGTCCAGCGCTATGAGTATTATGCCGCAGGCGGTCTGGTGCACATCGACGTCAAGAAGATTGGTGTCATCTCCGACCGCGGGCGGCTGACGCTTGGATCTGAACCGTCCTGGCGGGAGCACAACAAGGAGGACTGGTTGACTCAGGTGATCCACGTCCTCCGCGAGCAGTCCTACAGGGGGCGTTGGAACCTACTTCGAGGCACTTTCGCCTAGCTGCTGTTCAAACCCAAGCGCGTGAGCTTCGAGCAGGAGATGTCGTTCTCCACCCCCTGGTCGTCGCGGGCAGCGAAACTCGTCACATCCTTGGACTTACTCAGAACCCGAACAGGCCGCGATCACGCCCGAGGCTTGTCGGTGACTACCCAGACCTACTCACCGACAGCCGCCATGGAAGGCGGCACAGAAGGACCTGCGGATCACCAGTGCACCCCGCATCGCGAAGGTGGCCATTCGAGCCGACATTCGCGCGCCATAGGCATCACCGTCGCTAACATCGCGAGGGACTCGCCTGCAACGTCGGCGACACTGAGCTCTTCTCTGTAGCGGCTTGACGGTAACTGTGCGTCATGTGGTGCGGTCGTGCTCGAGGTGCAGCACGACCAGGACCGCGGCGGTGATGGCGCCGATCCGCCAGGGGCAGAGGGTGACCTTCTGCAAGACGCGGTAGTTCTTCAGCCTGGCGTTGCCTTGCTCAGCACGGGCTCGTACGTGCGCATGGACACGGTTGAAACTACGTTCGGAGACGGTCAGGTCCCCGTCCTTGGGCTGCTTGTTCGGGCAGATGAGCCGGTCGCGTTCGCCTTCGTAGCCCAGGTCGGCGAGGACCTTGTGGTCGGCGGCGGTGAACTCATCCAGCGCGTTGAGGAGATCGGGATGAGTGCGGGCGCAGGTGGTGTCGTGCTCGCGGCCCGGTCGTACCGGCGAGACCCAGATTGGCCAGCCGTCGGGAGCGGTGAGTACCTGGACGTTGCCGCCGTGGCGGCGGTGCATACCTGACCACCAGAGGTCTACTCGCTGCCCTTCGCGCCTGCCTCTTCGCATCGTAGGTCCATGCACGCCAACGCGGTTGGTCGCCACCAGCGTGCCGTCAAGGCTTACATGAGTGTGGCCGGCGGCGTGCGCGGCCAGCAGTACCGAGCGCAGCCCGGGCGCCTGGGCAGCCAGGACGTCGAGGGCCTCGTGCACGTAGCGGTAGGTGGTAGAGGTTCCCATGGCGTTGTCGCGGGCCAGTTGCGACACCCGTACGGCATCGAGTAGGAACCGGCAGATCAGCACCGCCTGAGCGAAGCAGCCCAGCACCCGCCGCCCAGCGCGCGTCCCCACCTTGAATCGGTGACGCAGCAGGAGGGTGGCGATGTGCTGGACGGTGGCCCGGGAGGTGGGCAGTACAGCGGTGTAGGTGACAGGATGAGACACGGTGGAGCTCCGGTGGTGGATGTTGCTGTAGGAAGCCCTCCGTTTACCGGAGTTTCACCTCTACCCGCCACCTCAGCCCTTGCGGCACCACCACCGGCGTCACCGCCCGTGACCGTCAGGCCGCTACTGAGAATGGCTCACTGACCTCATCCCGTCGGACAGAGTTTCCTCGCCGAGACTACACGCGCAGGTACGCATCGGGTTCCGTAGCTGATCTTCCATCGACACCGAAGTCTGGGTCGAGGCGGCACGCGCTCCGCCCGGCTATATGCAGCCCTCTTGCGAGTACAACCGCCCACCCGCCAGGACCAGACACCATTCGTCAGGTTTCTCGCATCCAGACATTCATGCTCGATTGCTCGCGGTTGGCCCACGCGAAGTAGGGCACAGCGCGCAAAGACTGTGCCACGTGAGACGGAGGTTTCTGCCGATACAGACTGTGACTACCCGGCGGGTTGGCATCGACGTAGCCGACGGTAGTCAAGGCGACGAGGCCAGACACATGTTCTGGCTCGATAGCAAACTGTGCGGACCGCGGGAGCACAAGATCCCGCGTCGATCCTGGGTGATCGGCTCCTTCGAAGCAGTAGACGACGGGACCCCTCTGGAGGGCAACCTTGCCGGCGACGGCTGATACGTCGGTATTCGCCCACACCCGAAACTCGCTCACCTCAAGATCGATCTCGACGACGTCGCCACGAGACCAGCGCCGGCGGATCCTGGCGAAACCTTCTTCGGTGATCTTCGCGAGATCGACGGTTTCGTTCCCGATACGCAGGGAGGAGGCCCTAGACCACGCGGGTACGCGCAAGGCGAGGGTCCACTCCGTTCCTTCGTGATCCGGCTCGACGACGATACGGACAGCCCCGTTGAGGGGGTATTCGGTTTCGAGGCGCACAAGCGCACCGCCGCCCGCGATGGTCCGGGCCGATCCAGCGATATACAGGTGAATAGCTAGCTCGTCAGCGCTCTGCCCGTAAGCATAGGTCTGCAACGAGGACAGCAGTCGGGCCAGGTTGGGCGGGCAGCAAGCGACCCCGAACCATTCGTGGCGGTGGAGGGAACCATCGCTCGCGAGTGGATTGCCGTAGAAGTAACAGGTACCGTCGGCTGATCCTCCGGAGAGCACACCATTGTAGAGTGCGCGCTCCAGCGTGTCAGCGTAGTGACCCTGGCCGGTCAGGTTGACCATGCGCTGGGCCCACATCACCAGACCGATCGCCGCGCAGGTCTCGGCGTAGCCATCAGCATCGGGCAGGTCGAAAGCGGGCCCGAAACCCTCGATTGATGGGTCTGACCCGAGCCCACCGGTGACGTACATCTTGGTCTCGGTGGCGGAGTACCACAGGCATTCGGCGACACGCAGAAGGGCCTGGTCGCCGTCCGCGGCGGCAAGATCGGTCATCGCGCACAACATGTACATCGCCCGAACTGCATGGCCGACAATTTCACTCTGTTGGCGCACCGGCAGGTGTGACTGGTTGTACTCGCGAAAGCGCTGACCTTGGTCGCGACGTTGCGGGAAGACGCTGCTGAAGTACCCTTCGTCACCGCGACGGTCTGCTTCTGCTTCGAAGTAGAAGGGCTGGGTACCACGGGCGTCGATCATCCGCCGGGCAAGATTCAGGTATCGCGGTTCCCGGGTGCTACGCGAAAGTTTAATCAGGGCAAGTTCGATCTCCTGGTGCCCGTCGTAACCGCCCTCGCACATCCCATCCGGACCGAACTCACGGTCGACGAGATCGGCGTACTTGCAGACGATGTTGAGCAGAGACGTCTTGGCGGTTGCTGCGTGGTGAGCGACAGCTGCTTCGATGAGGTGCCCGAGGCAGTACAGCTCGTGCGCGTCACGGAGATCACGAAGGCGCCCTTCGGGGCGAACCACGGTGAAGTAGGTGTTGAGGTAGCCGTCGTCACCTTGAGCACCGGCCAGAAGGCCGATAGCTTCATCGACGGACGCTTCGAGGGCTGGATCCGGGTGGCAGGCCAAGGTGTAACTGGCCGCCTCTATCCACTTACCGACGTCGCTCTCCCAGAAGATGTGTGGTTCTTCCATCCCGTGTTGCCACTGCAGACGGAGGGCATCGAACTGTTTGCCCTTCGCTCGCAGCTGCTGCTCCTGTTGAGGCAGAGTGGTCCTACGGACGAGCTCACGGCGTGGCGCCCAGAACGAGTCCTCGATGAGGACATCGCGCAGATCCAGGGGCACCAACCGGGCTGAGAGTCTCGTCGACAGCGGCGGCGCTGTCGCCGGATGGTGCCCTGTACTGGAGCACGGTTCAGAAGTGGTGGCCACGGGAGGTTCTCCAGGGGAATCGGTGCGCCAGGACGAAGGCACAGGATGGTCAAGCGGGTGCCGCTGACGACGCGGTGGAAGTACGAATCGCTCTCGCTCGGCGTGGGATCGCCCAACAAAGGGTTCTGGTGAAGACGCCCACACTGACGGGCAGTACGGCGGGGAGGACCACGGTGGCCGCGAGGAGAGCGGTGCCCGACAGCAGCGCCACGGACATGCGGTGCGGGCGAGAAGCAGTCAGCACGGCAGATCGGACGAGCAACGACCGCAGACTGTCCTCACATCCGATTCGGCATGCGGCCATCAGGGTTACCGTCGGGGTGACGAGGCCTAGAGACACTCCCGCCGCGAGGACACCAGTGCGCAACGGCGTCAGAGGCTCACCCAACGCCCATACGACGTCGAGGAGTGACAGCGCACTCGCAGGTACGGCGATGAGGGCGAGAAGCGCACCGAGTCGCATCCGGGCACGCAGCGCTTGCCCGTACCTCAGGACGAGACTCCCCGCGCTGTCACGATCTTCCAGAACGTAAGCTGCCGCCGCGATCGCGGCAGGGGCGGTCAGGACCGGCAATGCGGTGATCGTGGCCAGCAAGCCCACTGTGACCGTGTTCGCGACCCATTTCAAAGCTAGCGACGTCCGCCCGTCATCCTTCACCGCTCAGCCTTTCAGGCCGGACAGGGCAAGGTTTTCCATGATGGCTCGTTGAGCCAGCGCGAACAGGAGCATGATCGGGAGGATGACGAGCAGGGAGGCCGCCATGAGGTAGCCCCACTGGCTGCTGTAGAGCGAGCGGAAGGAGGCCAGCCCCAGGGACAAGGTGAACTTGTCCGGGTCGGAGAGGTAGATCAGCGGGTTGAGCAGGTCGTTCCACACGCCGATGGTGGTGAAGATCCCCACCAGGGTCAACGGCCCCTTGTTCAGGGGAAGGGCGATGCGCCAGAACACCGTCCAGGGGGAACCTCCGTCGACGTACATCGCGTTGTCCAGGTCAACGGGCATCTGAGCGAAGAACTGGCGCAACATGAAGATATTGAACGCCGCGCCGGCCGCGAACCACGGCGGCAGAGCCAGCGGAACGTAAGTGTTGGTCAGGCCCAGTTCCTGCCAGCCGATGAATGAGGGGATCAACGTCGCTGCGTACGGCAGCATCAGACCACTCATGAGGGCGGCGAAACAGACGTCACGACCACGCCAAGCCAGGCGGGAGAACGCGAACGCGGCAGCTGAGGAACTCAACAGGGCTCCAGGGACGATGAGCACCACCAGCAGTAGCGTGTTACCGGCGTACCTCAGGAAAGGCACAGCAGTCAGGGCGCCTGAGAAGTTGGACCACATGAACGGGTCCGGGATCCAGTCAGGAGGGTAGGAGAAGATTTGTTCGGTACCCATCAGGGAACTACGGATGAGCCACACGAAGGGCATCAAGCACAAAACGACGAGGAGGCCGAGCACCGCGTAGACGCACACTCTGCCCAGTCCGCCGGCGCGAGGTTTCGTCGGGGCCGTTGCCGGTGCTGATGGGGGTGTCGAGACGGGAACGGTGCTCGCATCCATCACTTCAGCCCTTCGGTGTGGACCCAGTATCGGGCGGTGCGGAAGACCAGGAAGGTGGTTGCGACGATGACCAGGAACAGGATCCAGGCCATGGCGGAGGCGTAGCCCAACTGTCCCTCGGTGAACGCCTTCGTGTAGAGGTAAAAGACGTAGAACAAAGTGGCGTCGTTGGGACCACCGTTGGTGATGATGTAGGCGCTGTCGAAGTTCTGCACGGCCGCGATGAGTCCGGTGACGAGGTTGAACAGCACGATGGGACTGATCTGGGGCAGCGTGATGTGCCAGGTGCGCCGGAACGCTCCCGCTCCGTCCATCTCCGCGGCTTCCATGAGTTCTCGCGGGATACCCATCAATGCGGCCAGGAAGATCAACGCCATGTTGCCGAAACCCCATACCGCCACCAAGGCGATGGAGGGAAGGGCGCTGGATTCTCCGTAGATCCACTGCGAGGTCGGCAGGCCCACGGCGCGCAGAGCGGAGTTGAGCAGGCCTGCTGTCGGGTCGAACATCCACAGCCAGAGAACGGCCGTGGCCACCGGCGGTACGAGCACCGGTAAGTAGAAGATGGTGCGGAAGAACCCTCGGCCCCTCTGGACCCGGTTCATCAGCACCGCGACGAAGAACGCCACCACTACGGTGCCGGGCACGGCCAGGGCCGCGTAGAGGAACGTGGCCTTTAGCGCGTTGAAGAACCGAGGATCGGCGAAGATGGCCTCGTAATTTGCGGTACCGACGAACTGCGGGGACGCTCCGATGGACCAGTTGGTCAGGCCGATGACCAACGAGGCCAGCATAGGGCCCACCGTGAAGACCGCGAAGCCGATCACGGCGGGTGCCGCGAACGCGTGACCCCAGCGCGACTGCTGGCGAGACAGCGCCCCCGCGGGCCGGCGGGATCCTCGAGCACGGGCCGGCCCGCGTGCCGTTCCGGGCGGGTGGCGGGGCCCCTGGACGGGTGCATCGGTGCTGGTCATGTCCGCGTCAGACTTTCTGGTCCAGATAGGCACCCTTGAGCTGGCCGTTGACGGTCTGGGCCAGTTGCTTCACTTTCGCCGTCACGTCGCCGCGGCTGGCCATGATGGGGCCGATAGCGTTGGTGATGGTCGTCGCTACGGTGGTGAACTCTTTGATCTTGTAGGAGGGGTAGGCCACTCCCCCGCTGATGACGGTGTCGATGACCGCGGTGCGGAACCCCGCAGGATGCGCCCCACCACCGGTCCACTGCGCGATCTTGGCTTCGTCGGTGTAGTACTCCTGGATGGCTGGCATCCACAGACCGGCTGAGTACAGGTCCACCTTGGTGGGGTCAGCCAATTCGTCCATGAGCTGTAGTGCGAAGTCCTGGTGCTTGCTGGCGGTGAAGGCCGCCGTCGCGCCGGACAGGGTCGTGGTGACGTAGTCCTGGTACACCGGCAACACACCGACGTCGTAGTTGACTTTCGACGCGGCCAGGTCCAGCAGTCCCCAGGTGCCGTCGATGACCATCGCGACCCGCCCACTGGCCAACAGCAGCGAACTGCTGGCGCCGAAGGTGGTGGCCTGTGCAGGGGTCGGTGAAACCCGGTGCTCGTTGATCAGGTCAGAGATGTCCTGCAGGACCTTCACGGCGTCAGGGGTGTCGAGGTTGGTGGCGGTGCCCTCCTCGTTGAAGAGATCCACGCCGTTGGACTTCAGCAGCGCGAACAGCTGGGGAACCCCGGTGGGTGCAGCCATGCCGTAGCGCTGGACGTCGTCGGCCGAGAAACCCGACTCCGAGGGGTGACGCCCATTGGAGTCCACCGTCAGGGCGTCTGCGGCCTGGACCATCGCCTCCCAGCTCCACGCCTCCCCGGCGGTGGCCGGGACGCTCACAGCGGCCTTGCCGGCAGCGTCGGCGTCGTAGAAGAGCGTCATCGACTCCTGACAGGTCTGGGCGACGGCTTCGGTGTCGGAGTACCAGTGCAGTGCCTGGGGGAGGTAGTTGGCGAAGGAAGGACGATCCGCAATGTTGACGAGCTTGCCCTGTTCCCCCAGCCGCATGGCCATGGACTCCGTGAGATACCCGGCGTCGGGGGGTGTGTTGGCCGCGATCAGCGTGTTGATCTTGGTTTCGTAGTTGGTGGGGATGGACTGCGGCTTCGCCGTCAGGCTCGCAGCTCCCGCAGCGGCAGACAGGACCTTGGTCACCGCGTCCTTCTCCGCACCGGTTCCCCAGAAGGTGAAGACGAAGTCGGTGCTGGAGCCCTTGGCCGCCTGAGAACTGCAGCCGGCGAGCCCTAGGCCGGCGACGGCCATCCCCATGGCGCTCAAGCCCAGGAAGCGACGGCGGTCGTGACTGCTCAGGTTGAGCAAGAGGTCGCTGCCGGCGGCTGAGTCATCGTTTCGGTGATGGTTGGTGTGCAGGGAGTTAACTCGAGTGCTCATGGAACACGTCCTCGCATGTCAGCGTGTACGGGAGACTTGCAGAGAGGCACAGGCTTCCCAGTGACGGCTGGCAGACCTGGCAATGGTGCGCGGACTGAGGTGGAGCGGCATCGCTCTGTCAGTGGTCCGAAACGGCTTTCGGAATAGGGACGTTAGGCCTCGCACAGGAAATCTGTCAAGGGGTACCATCCACTTGACCTGCACGAAATCGATTCAGGTCAATGGGTGCACAGTCGCTGGTGGGTGCACAGTCAGTAGGCACGGAAAAGATCGAGGGGACCGATGACGTCGTCAGGCAAGGGACCAGCAGGACGAGCCGCCACCTTGGCCGATGTGGCCAAGGCCGCCGGCGTCTCCCTCGCTACCGCTTCCAAGGCGCTCAATGGTCGCCCGGACGTCGGTCAGGTCACGCGCGTCCGGGTCATGCAGGTAGCGCAGGACCTGGAATTCGCCCCCAACGAGCTCGCCCGGAGCCTGTCCTCGGGACGCACCGGATCGATGGGCATCCTCACCGATGACTTGGAAGGGCGTTTCGCCCTTCCAGTCATGATCGGCGCCGAGGACGCGCTCGGCGAGGCACAGACCATTGCGCTACTGGCCAACAGTCGAGGCCGGCAGGATCTCGAGCAGCGACACCTGACGGCCCTTCTAGGTCGCCGCATCGATGGACTGCTGCTGGTGGGCCGAGGCCCGGAAGAGCGCGACCCCTTGCATACGCCTGCGGGTATCTCCACGGTCTACGCCTATGCCCCATCCAGTAGTCCTGACGACCTGTCCTTCGTCTGCGACCACCTCGGCAGTGGCGTCGTGGCCACCGAACACCTCATCGGCTTGGGTTGCCGCCGCATCGCCCATGTGGGTGGGCCCCTGCAAAATGGGGCAATCGGTCGAGAGGCAGCTCGCCTTCGAGCCGAAGGCACGATGAGCGCGCTCGCAGCACACGACCTCCCCATCGTCGCAGGCGCACCTTTGCATGGCGATTGGCTCGAGCAGTGGGGCTGGGAGGCGACTGATCGACTCCTTCAGACCGAAGAGCTTGATGGCCTCGTCTGTGGCAACGATCAGATCGCGCGGGGCGCCATCGACCTGCTGCTGCACCGTGGTCTGCAGGTCCCAGCGGACGTGGCGGTCGTCGGTTTTGACAACGCGGCCCAGATGTCGAGCCTGGGTCGCCTCCCCCAAACGACCATCGACATGGACCTGTACAGCCTCGGACAAACTGCAGCACGAGCCTTGCTCAATCCCGGCTCCTGGCGGCCAGGCCACCACGCGCTTCCCGGCTATCTGGTCCCTCGAGCCTCCACTGGTCCCAGATTGTAAGGCTCTTCAGACCGAGTAGTCGACGGCCTTCGACGGCCTTCGACGGCCTTCGACGGGAGTGTCGGCCAGCGGCGCAGCGACCTGTTCGCTCGCACGGCTCGCGCCAGCCGTCGGTAAGTGAGGCGCGATCGATTGTGGCCCGCCAGCCGCCGATCGATCACCATCGACTAGGTCATCGGCTCATCCGAGCCCACCCCTGTCGCCTCCCCCGCGGATGCCTGGGGCTCACACAGAAGCCATTGACGCACAGCCTCGCGGGTGCTGCGAACCCCGAATTTCCTACGCACCGAGAGCAGGTGCTGGTTCGTCGTATTCAGACTCACCCCCAGAGCCATCGACGTCTCCGTAGCGGATAGACCTTTGCTGATGTGGCTCAGCACCTCCGTCTCCCGCACCGACAGCGCCGTCGCGGGGGAGGTCGACTGTGACGGGTAGGACGCGCTAGCGCTCCCGAGTAGGCGCACGAACTCTTCGAAGGGCAGGCAGACGACCGACCCGCCGGGAGTCGTCAGCAGCACAACCCCCTCATCGCTCACGCGCTGGACCAGCTCGGCAATTCCGGCAGGCTCGCCAGCAACGGTGGGCACCATGGATCTCCTTCGGCACTGCTGTTCGATGAGTCAGTTCGTGAGCACCCCGGACTGGATACTTTCGAGCGTGCCGCCGGCAGCAGTGATTGCTACCGACGGCACGCACTGACGTCAGGAAGAGTGGACCGTCCACTCAGAGACAGCAACAGCGGAGTAGGAACTATTGGGACCGGGACCGGGACTGGCACTGACGACGACGCGCAGTGCTGTCGTCAACACCGGGGCGAACGTGACCGCACTCCTCAAACCCGCCGCGTTGATCGGGTAAGACCCACCAGAAGGGAGTGCGACGGGTCGCCAAGAGCCAGCTGCATCACGGTACTCAAGTCGCCAGGCGGCAGGTAGGGCTACACCATCACCCGTTTCCTTGGGCCGGTCGCTCCAGAAGGTCAGCGAGGAGGCGGAGATCGTAACCGGCTGCGTCCACGTCAACGTGGCCGTATCGGATGCCGGCCTACCGCTCGGGCGATAGGTACCCCAGAGCACCCCCTGATCGGTAGCGCCGGCGGCGGCAACGATCCCGTCATTGAGGGCAGCCACACGGTTCCAGGCCGCGGTGTAAGTAGCCGACGCCGCGGCGTTTCGACCCACTTCGCGTCCGGTGGGAGCTGCTCCACTACGGGCAATCCCGACCACCGTACCCGCCGCCGTGCTACCCAGGGCGACCACGCTGCCCGGGGTAAGCGCTGCGCTTCGGCCGTCGCTGACCAGCTGGGCCGTTGCGACTGCGCCACCAAGGGACACGTCGTAAACGCCCGCCGCCAGATTGCCGAAAGTAATCCGCGGTGAACTCGTTCCACCCCGAGGCCCCTGCACGGTCAGGATGACGCGGTCACCGGATAGCGAGACTCGCGCGAGGCTGTACTTGGCCCGTTGCAACCCGACGGTCAACCCACCAGCGGGGTGGACGATCAGCCTCTGCCGTACACCGTCGCGGGGCGTGACGGTGTACTGCCCATCGCTCAATGCGACGTCTCCGCCGTAGGCGTAGGTACCAATAACGCGATCCTCAACGATTGTCGTCGAGGCGGTACGCACGCCCCCCCAGAATCCGAGGTCTGCCTCACCAGACCATGCCCACCATCCGTCCATGACGGTCATGTACTCGAAGTTCTGGTTACCCCCTCCCTTCTCGCTCTGGTACTGCCAGGAGGCGGCTCCGTAGTTGGCTGCGGCAGTGCTGATCGGCCCGGAGTTCACGTTGGCCCAACCGGCAAGGTAGGCGCCATAGGTGGAGCGGACCATGTCGTCGAAGTCAGTATTCGCCGGCGCAGCGTAGGCGGTGAGGTAGTCCTGCTGCTGCCAGGCGCCGATCTGGCTCTCATACCCCAGGTTCCACCAGGACTCGCCCATGTGCCGGTTGTCGGAGCCGTAGAAATACCACAGGGGTTGCAAACCACGGCAGGCCAGGGAGGCTTGCTGCACCTTCCGTACCAGATCGGTGTTGGCAGCCATCTTCGCCAGGGTGTAGTTCGCTTCGAAGCCCGTGGTGTCGATGCTGGCCTCGGAGGCGAAGGGGTACTTCTGTGCGAACAGGCGGCGGGCTTTGGCGTCAAGAAATCCTTGCAGTTTCGTCGCCTCTGTTGCGCGCCCCTCGACGCGTAGTGCGGCCAGAATTTCTGGGTAGGTACTCTCCCCCATCAACCCCAACTCGTTGGCCGCGTCGCCAATGGGAGTGGGGAGAGGAATCTTGGTGTACATCGCTTCCAGGGTTCGGAAGCACATGAGGAGATAGTCCTGGGCGGGTAGTGCTGTGCGCATCTCTGGCCACGCGATGGCGACCTCGTACATGTGGAAGTAGGTGTTGGCGATGTGCGTGTAGTTGTAGGCGCGCCAGACGCTCTGGTCCTGGGGGGTTGCGTCGGGCCCATCGAACCAACGGTAGACCTGATAGGTCCGCTGTCCGTTCTCGGTGCGGGCCTGCAAGTAGCCCGCCAGGAACTTCTGGATGAAGTAGTCAACCGAGCTGACCTGACTCTGCACTGGGTCGTCGACGTTCTTGCGCGCGAGGAAGGCGGCTGGGCCTAGGCCCAGGTCGTCAGATCCCCCAGCCATCCATTCCTTCCATCCCCCGCCGGGATAGTCGTCCCAGGTGATGAGTTTCTGCCGGGACATGTCCCACTGCAGGTAGGCCCCGTTGTAGCCCCGTGTTGTCTTGGCCTGCTGCTTGTCCACCAAGAAGGTGGTTCGAGCAGCGATGACCTTTTCGATGGGTTCGATCGCCCAGTACTGCAGAATCGAGGTCCGGTTACCGGCATAGGTGACGGTGATTCGGTTACTGCCCAGCGTGGGGAGCTTGACCTGGTAGAGCGAGTAGCCGTTTCGGCTACCTTGAGCGGTCACCGTCACGTTCTTGCCGCTCTCCCCTACCACGGCGTTGATGCCGCCCGCCGCCCGAACGGCCAGTGTCACGGTGAGGTCGGTGGGGATGACCATGCCAGGCAGGGAGATGACATCCACGACCCCGGCGCTGAAGAGCACGTCGCGCAGGTCCTGGTAGCTGCCTGCCCAGGCGAAGGTGAAGCCGTACGTCTTGGAAGCTCCGGGGGCCAGGACGATGGAGGTCGCGGGTAGGTAGCTGGCACTGGTGCCGGCCCGAGCGACCTGGACGTTCTTGGAGTGGATGTAGTACTCGACGAGTCCCTCCCAGGCCGGATCATCCTCCCCGAAGGGGCCCTCCCTGTGCCTGGCCTTGTTCTTGAACTCGAGCCTGGTGCCGGCCTGGGGGACCATGGCCAGGTAGGGCGCCTCACCATTGGGACGTTGCCAGTAGATGTAGGAGCCGTCTTGGGCCACGAAAGAATGGCGACTGACGTTCTGCTCGTAGATTGCCGTCTGATCCTTGGACCACCAGGAGTTCATGGGCAGCGGGAATCCGATGTCGAGGAACTCCAGCGGGGCGTTCGTGGTGTTCGTGACGGTGAACGTCCAACTCAGCCGACTACGGTCGGCTCCGGTCAGCACGTACGTCTCGACAAGATCGAAGCCTCTGATACCGAACGGGTTGGCTGCTGTTCCCTGGTACTTCACCGTCACACTGGAGGCGTCGGACGTCACGGAGCGGATGTCATCAGAGAGTCCGGTGACCGCGGGTCTGGCTGCCGCGTCGGCGGGGCCCTTGACGCTGAACACCATGTCGCCCAGCCACCGAGAGTCGTCGACGACGAAATTCGGGCGATTTTGCGGGTTCATCAGATAGTTGGTCTGGTACGTGTCCTTCGGGTCCACCATCCGAAAGACCCCACCGGTCGCCTCATCGACAGCGACGTCGAAGCGGGCGGACTGCAGAGCTCGGGTTGCTGCCGCAGCCCGGGTGGGGGCAAGAAGCGTCGGTCCTAGGGTCGCCGCGGCACTGGCCGCGAGCATGGTCGCCAGAACCGAGCGACGCGACGCGGCCGACCTTTTCTCTGCCGGAGTTTGGGCCGTGCCGGAAGGTTCTGCCTGGTTGTGCCGTGGTGCAGGATTCGTCATTGAATTGCCCTTCTCGTCCTCGATCGGGGGGATCTCCGGTGGGTACACGGACCCACCGGAGTATTCCGCTGCTGCGGATGGCAGCGGAAGAATTAGTCTTCGGAGTCACCGAGCCAAACGCGCATCTCCCCCGGGCCTCGGTTTGCCCAGGTGTAGTATGGGATGAGCACAAGTGCGGTGAGGCAGCGCTGAGGGGGCTCGGTGCGGTACAGCCCGGCGCCGCCGTGAACCACTCGCTGTCCTGCCAGGCGCAGTCCTCGAACACCAGGCAGACCTGGGACGTCAACCGATTCACCCGGCGCCGACCTGCTGACGCGCAAATCGACCAGAGATGCCCCGTTGTCGATTTCTTCGGCGGCATAGACCAGCGGGCCTTGAGTGATGGCCACGTGCTGTGCCTCACTAGTTACCCGCGGGTCGGCCCACACCCGCTGCACCTCGACGTCGAGGTCGAGGACCAGCTCGTCCCCCTCGGCCCATTCACGCGTGATGGAGAGATATCCGTCTGAGCCGACGAGGTCCTCGACTTCGTGAACGCACCCGGGAAGCTCCACCCGGCCACCGGCGGCCCAAGCCGGAACCCGCAGGGACAGGGTGAATTTCCCCCCGGGAGTGTCGCTGACACGCAGTGCGGTGCGTCCTCCCCAAGGTGCGTCGGTACTCACGTGGACGGTGGCGGTGCCCCGGGCGGTCTGTACCGCCACCATGGCGCCGAGCGGCAGATGCACAACCAGCTCGTCCTCACCCTGCGCGAAGGCGTAGGAGGGTAGGGAGGTCAGCAGGCGGGCGATGTTCGGTGGGCAGCACGCTACCTCGAACCACTCATGACGTTGCATCCCGCCACGGCTGGCGAGGGGGTTGTCGTAGAAGAAGTGTTCCCCGTCGGCGGACAACCCCGCCAGGACCGCGTTGTAGAGCGCCCGCTCCATCGCGTCCCCGTAGCGGCGGTCCCGGTCCAGAGTCAGCATCCGCTGGGACCACATGACGAGTCCGATGGCGGCGCAGGTCTCGGCGTAGGCGTCTTCGGCGGGAAGGTCGAAGTCCCGGGTGAAGCCCTCGTTGATCCGCGAGCTGCCCAGTCCGCCCGTGACGTAGGTGCGGGTCGCGGCGAGGTGGTCCCACAACCGCCGACACGCCGCCAGCAGCGTGGCGTCACCGGTGTCGGCGGCCAGGTCGGTCATCGCGCTGTACAGATACATCGCCCGGACCGAATGCCCGACCGCCTCGTGCTGCTCGCGCACGGGGGCGTGGGCCTGCAGGTACTCCCGGGTGCGTCCGGGGTGGTCGACGCCGGCGAAGTGATCGCCGAACCAGCCGGTCGTCCCGCGGCGCTGCGTCTCCTCGTCGAAGAAGTACGGCTCATGTCCCCGTTCCTCCACGAAGTAGCTCGCCAGCCTCAGGTAGCGCTGCTCCCCCGTGGTCCGCGCCAGCTTGACCAGCGCGAGCTCGATCTCTTCGTGCCCGTCGTAGCCGCGCAGTTGACCCGGTCCGGTGCCGAAGGTGGCCTCGATGAGGTCGGCGTAGCGGCGGACGACGTCCAGCAAGGTGGTCTTGCCCGTCGCAGCGTGGTGGGCCACCGCTGCCTCGATGAGGTGCCCGGCGCAGTAGAGCTCGTGAGCGTCGCGTAGGTCGGTGAACCGCTGCGAGGGTGCGACGTTGGTGAAGTAGGTGTTGAGGTACCCGTCCGGCTGCTGCGCACCGGCCAGGAGGTCGATGGCCGAGTCCACCTCCGCGTCCAGCCGGGCGTCGGGCGTCGTGGCCAGGCTGTTGCTGGCCGCTTCGATCCACTTCGCGACGTCACTGTCCCAAAACACGTGCGGCGAAGCGTCCCCGTCCCTCGCCGCCCCGGCCAGCGCCCGCAGGTGACCGACACGATTGAGCTGCTGGCGCTGGAAGGGGATGGTCCGCCGGCGCACCACGTCGATGCGAGGACTCCAAAACCCGTCGTCGACGGTGACATTCATCAGGGGCAAGGCCATCGAGGTAGCCCGGGTCCGTGCAGCGGCGTCCACCGTCGAGGGCACGCTGGGCAGGGACGAAGAGATCGTGGTCATGACTGAGTCCTTGAGTTCATCAGTGGGTCATCGGTGCTGACGACAGATGCTGGGTGGGTACCCCTCACCCTTTGAGCGCTCCGGACATGAAGCCGGCCACGTAGTGGCGTTGGAGCAGGAGGAACAGAAGGACGCAGGGTAGGGCCAAGACGACCACACCGGCCTCGGTCGCGCCGTAGTCGACGACGCCCATCACCTGGCTGCGCAGGTTGGCCACCGCCAGCGGCAGGGTCTGCTTGTCCGTGTCGCTGATGAGGACCAGCGGCGTGATGAAGTCGTTCCACGCTGCGAGGAAGGCGAAGAGCCCCACCGTGATGAGCCCGGGCTTGACCGCAGGTAACAGCACCCTGATCAGCGCGGTGAAGGAGTTACATCCGTCGACGAGGGCCGATTCCAGTAGCTCACGAGGTACCGCCTCGAAGGCGATACGCATCATGAACGTGGCGAAAGGCAGCTGGAACATGGTCATGACCAGCGCAGCCCCAAGAAGACTATTCTGCAGGCCCAACTGGTTCAACAGTACGTACAGCGGGATGAGCAACGTGGCGTAGGGGACCATGAGGATCGCCAGCACCGACAGGAACAAAACGTTCTTGCCGGGGAAATCGAAGACGGCGAACGCGTAGCCGCCCAAGGTGGAGACGACCAGGGTCAGGACGACCGTCAGGACCGAGAGGTAGGTCGAGTTCCACAGGTAGCGCAGGACCCCGGCCTGGTAGTTCGCGAGGGTCTCATAGTTTCCGAAACCCCACCCGACCGCCTGGGCGGTGCCCCCCTGAGGACTGACGGAGGCCCCCGCCGCCCACAGCAGCGGCGCCAGGAAGATCAGCGCGAGGCCCCCGGTGAGCACGTAGCGGGGCATCGTCTGCGACGCCCGACGACGCGAGGAACGCAGCGGTCCCCTCGACGAAGGGATCGCCTCGACGATGGCTGTATCGGAAAGTGGCGGGGTGGCGATGTTCTTGCCCATGCTCAGTTCTCCTTGCCGCGCAGACCGCGGAACTGCAGGACGTTCAGGACGACGAGTGCGGCCAGGACGATGATGGACAGGGCCGCGGCGCGCCCGAGGTCGTTCTGCCCCTGGAACGCCGCGTTGTAGACGAGCTGGACGATGGTGACCGTGCTGTTGTCCGGCCCCCCCTTGGTGAGAATGTAGAACTGGTCGAAGGCCAGCAGCGACCCCGTGACACACAGGATCGTGCACAACGCCAGCGACGAGCGCAGCAGCGGAACGGTGATGAGACGAAAGATCTGCAGAGGTTTCGCGCCGTCCATGCGCGCGGCCTCATAGACCTCCCCGGGAATCCCCTGCAATCCGACGAGGAGCAGCAGCATGTAGAAACCCGCGAAGCGCCAGACGATGAGCACCACAGTCGAGGCCAGCGCTGCGCCAGGCGTTCCGAGGAAGGAGATCGGGCCGACGTCAATGCCGATCAGGGACAACAGTGTGGGTACGGGTGAGGCCTGCGGTGAGTAGAGGGCGTAGAAGAGCAGGGAGGCCGAGGCCAATCCCAGGGCACTGGGAAGCAGGAAGGACGTGCGCAGGACCGCACTCCAGCGACCAGATTCCTGCACCAGCATTGCCAGTCCCAGAGCCAGGGCGAGGAGGATGACGGTGGTGATGGCGGTGTAGAGGAGGGTGAAGCGGACCGCGGGCCAGAACAGTGGCGCGGCGACGGCGTCGGTGAAGTTCTCTGGGGCGTTGAGACCCTGGTTACCGGCGAAGAGACCCCAGTCCGAGACCGACATCTGCAGGACGAGCAGTGCGGGGAGGATGAAGAAGAGACCCACGAAGAAGGCCGTGGGGGCGGCGTACAGCCAGCCCCCCATGGACTGGCCCTTGCGGCGAAGGCGTGATTCTCGGGCCGGCGTGGACGCCGTGGTGGAAGACGGGCTGGTGACGGCCACGTGGTCGCTCTCTCATCAGGTGACGGGTGGGGCAAAGTGATGAACTCCCCTGGCGGTAGACCATCCGAGCCGGGTGGCGCCGTAAGTGCGCGATACCACCCGGTCCGGACTTTCTGTCAGTCGGCCAAGGCGGCCGTGATCGCGTCGTTCTGGGCGTCGAGATCGCCCGGGGTCTCGCCGTAGACCTGGTCTCGCAGCAACGTCACCCACGGACTGCCCGTGGCGTTGAACGCGGTCTGAAAGTTCGGCGCGAACGGGGTCTTGCTGTCCGCTGCCCCCGCGATCTTGTTGATGACGGCCTGACGGGGATCGTTCGCGGTGTACTGGTTCTCCGCGAGATCCGTGCGTGAGGGGGTGGTGCCACCCTTGGCGAGAACACCGACCTGAGCGTCATCGGACATCAGCCAGGACAGGAAGTTCCAGGCCTGGTCGGACTTCTCGGAGTCCTTGGAGATGCCGATCCCGTCACCGCCGACGAAGGTGGACCCGCCCCCGTCGACTCCGGGGATGGGAGCAACTCCGACGTCTACGGTCTTGGCGACGGTGGACAGCAGAGTCGCCGGGTACGGCATGACCCCGACCTGTCCCTCCTGGAACGCACCGGTCCACGTCGCCCCGGTCTCGTCACGGGACCCGGGGGCGATGGCTCCGGCCGCCTGCAGGTCGCGCCAGGTCGCGTAGACCTGCTGGGCGGAGTCACTGTTCAGCAGCGACTTCGTGCCCTCGGCGTTCATCACGTCCTCGCCACTGGCCCAGATCATGGGGAACCAGGTGAAGACGTTGCAGCCGCCGCAGTTGCCACCGAAGTAGGTGCCGTAGGTGTCAGGCTTGCCCAGCTTCTGGACGGCCTCGGCTTGTGTTTTGAACTCCGCCAGTGTGGTCGGGCCCTTCTCCGGGTCCAGCCCCGCCTCGCGGTAGAGGTCCTTGTTCCACATCATCACCGACAGGTCCTCGACGAAGGGCAGCACGTACTCCTTGTCTTCGTAGGTGCCGGCCGCCAGGTGCCCCTTGTTGATGGTCTCGGCTGAGGGCAGGTCGTCGATGTTGGTGGTGATGTCCTTGAAGAGGCCCTGCGAGGTCCAGTTGGGGGCGTAGACGATGTCAGCGGCGAAGAGGTCGGGGAGGCCACCGCTGCCGGCCGCCGCACCCACCTTGGTGACGTAGTCGTCGTTGGGGACGACGGTCAGATCGACCTGGTTCTTGTGAGAGGCGTTGTAGGCGTCGACGAGGGCCTTGGCCTGCAGCTCCAGCGGTGCTCGCGTCCACAGGGTGAGCTTGGCCCCGTCGTCGCTGCCCTCTGGGCTGCTGACCGACGCAGTCTGGTCACCGCTGGCCTCGCCACCGCTACCGCAGGCAGTCAGGCCCAAGACCAAGGTCGCTGCAGCCACTGCAGCGAGGGTGCCTCGCAGCGTTCCGTACCCGGTGGTGATCTTCATGTGCTCCTCCTCGAGCCAGCAGATAGTCGCCCCGGCTCAGAGCCGTGCGAAAAGGCGTTTCGGTGGCCGCGAGGAGCTCAACTGTAGCGTTTGCCCAGTTCAGAGGGGTTTTGGCTACGTCTTTGCTAGCAACGTCGAACCGTTCCGTAATCGCTTTCGAAAGCTAAGTGTTGGCACGGACGACTGTCAAGCGCCTCAGTCGGAACGGGTGAAGGAGCAGATGGGATGCTGTCGTCTCGCCCGGCCCACTGGGGGGCCACGAGAGAGGCAAGAGGAGGACGCGAGCAAGGTGAGGATGGCGTGATCCAGGGACAGCGTGGACGGGCAGCGGTGACCCTGCGCGACGTCGCCCGGCTGGCGGAGGTGTCCACCGCCACCGCCTCGAAGGCGTTGAACGGTCGCCCGGACGTCAACGCGACCACCAGGGCCCGCGTCCTGGAGGCGGCCGAGCGCTTGTCGTTCCTGCCCAACGCAGTAGCCCGCGGACTATCGGCGGGACGGACAGGCACCGTAGGGCTGCTGACGTCGGACCTGGAAGGGCGCTTCTCCCTCCCCATCCTCATGGGCGCTGAGGATGCCTTCGGCGCCGAGCACACCTCGGTCTTCCTCTGCGATGCCCGCGGTGACGCCATCCGGGAGCAGCACCACCTGCGCGCTCTGCTCTCGCGACAGGTCGACGGCCTGATCGTCGTGGGGGCGCGACCGGACTCGCGACCTTCACTCGGCTCCGACCTTCCGGTGCCCGTCGTGTACGCCTACTCCCCCTCGGAGAACCCGGCGGACCTCTCGATCGTCTGCGACAACGTCGCGGGCGGCCGGCTGGCCATCGACCACCTGCTCAGCGCCGGCCGCTCCCGCATCACCCACATCACCGGCGATCCCAGCTACGGGGCATCTCATGATCGGGCCCGGGGTGCCCGGGAACGCCTCGCCGAGGTCGGGCTTCAGCTTCTCGATGACCATGTGTGGTTCGGTTCCTGGTCCGAGAGCTGGGGTCGTGGTGCGACGCGACTCCTGCTGCAGAAAACTCCCAACGTCGATGCCGTCTTCGCCGGTTCAGACCAGATCGCCCGTGGAGTCCTCGACGTGCTGCACGACAACGGTCGCCGAGTCCCCGACGACGTCGCCGTGATCGGGTTTGACAACTGGGAGGCCATCGCCGCTGAGTCGCGCCCAGCCCTCAGCACCGTCGACATGCGGCTGGAAGACCTGGGACGACACGCCGCAATGAGCCTGTCGACCGCCATCGCCGGACGACCGTCGTCGGGAACGATCAGGAACTCATGTCGGATCGTCCCGCGTGGTTCCACCACACCCATCGGCTAGGCATCAAGATCATAGTCTTCCTTGCTCCCCGCGGTCCCATTGCAGCGCAGGGACAAGCAGATTTCAGGCGCCAGGTCGGCCCGAGTATGAGTCACGCCCTAGCCGCCTAATGCGAAGGCTCCACCACCGAAGGTTCGTGCTGTCCCCCAGGGAAGCCAACACGCAATTGCATGCAACGGACAAAGGTTGCATTCTCACACCCGAGTCTCACTGGGGACTGGTCGGTCATCGCATAGATGCAGTCCGTCATCATCACGGCTCCCCGACCTCTCCACATGTTCTCCCTGTCGGCCATCACCCCCCGCCGCGGCGGTGGGAAGACGAGCGGCGAGCGGCGACGAGCGGCGAGCGGCGGCGAGCGGCGACGAGCGGCGAGCGGCGGCGAGCGGCGACGAGCGGCGACGAGCGGCGACGAGCGGCGACGAGGGGTGGCGGGCGAAGCCTGAGCCGGACGGGAAGTTTCCGGCATTTCGGTCGCCGGTCCCATCACTGAAACGGTCCGGTCGGCTTGACGGATGGCGTCGTTCTGTCTACGGTCTCAGCACGAAACGGCTTTCGAATCAGGTGGGGGACCACTTCCACATCCAGTCCTCAGTTCGCCACTCGCTCCACAGACATGCCGACGCGGCGTGGGAGTAGTTCCGTTGCCGCCCCTTGACGTGGGGGGTCTGACCGCCAGTCGCTTCCCCGGGAGCTCTTCGGCTTGTATCCCTCCGCACACGGCGGGAATCCGAACGCTCCCTAGGGAGCGACTCGTACCCCAGTGCAGTGGGTCAGCTCCAATCCGTACGGACTCGACCCTACATCGAGCGGCGGGAGTACAGCCACATCGTCTGTCCTGGAGGTTCTCAGTGTCCGTTGGACCTCGCCCTCCGGCGGCCGCCAACGCCACGAGGACCACTCTTCGTGAGGTTGCCCGACTCACGAACACGTCGATCGCCACGGTTTCGAAAGTTATCAACGCCCGCGCAGGAGTGAGCGCCGCGACTCGCCAGCGTGTCGAAGCCGGACTCGAAGTCTTGGGGTACGTAAGTCTCGGGGCACGCCGCCAGGCCGCTGAACAGCAGGGCGAACCCATCATCGAGATCCTTCTCGATGCCGATGGATTGATTGATCCCTACTGCTCAGCCCTCGTAGGGAAGCTGCTTACCCACGCAAGTAGCTCGGGTATTGGGCTCGTCGTGCGCAGCACGAACACGATGAGCTCTCGACCCCCCGCTGGTTGGGGTGCCGCTCTCGCTCGGGCAGGACGCGCCGGGGTCATCGAGGTTGCCGGCCTCTTCTCCCAAGACCGGCACCAACAGCTCAACCGAGCGGGCCTGCCTCTGGTTCTTCTCGATCCATTTCGTAGATCCAGCATCCCCACCCACACCGTCGCCGGTGGCGACTACGCGGGTTCCTACGCCGCCACAAAGCATCTCCTCAGTCTTGGCCACCGGAGCATCGCGTTCATCGGGAGCTCGGCCGAGAGCGAACGCGAACTCCAACGAGCACGAGGTTGGGTCACAGCGATGCAGGAAGTGCATGCATCCACTCACCTGACCGCTGAACCTCGCGAGACTCACAGTCACGCCTACGGTCTTCGCACGGGACGGCAGTTCCTTCAACGTCCCCACCGGCCTACGGCCGTCCTCACCAGCAGCGACGCGACCGCAGCTGGAGTTCTGCATGCTGCCGCCGAATGCCGGTTGGACGTCCCCGGAGATCTCAGCGTTGTCGGCTTCGACGACACCCTCCATTCATCAGGGAAGTTCTCTACACTGACGACCGTTCGACAACCCTTTGCGGGGATGGCAACGGCCGCCCTCAATACCGTCATCGAGCTGGCGCGGGGACAGCAGATTCCAGCACAAACCATCGAGATGGTCGCGCATCTGGTCATACGAGAATCAACTGCCCCCTCACTCCTGAACCCACACGAAACTGTCAGCACCGAGGAAGAGAGCGCCTAAATTACCCAGGCGGTTCCCTAGAATTGCCAATCAATCCTGTTCTCGTAGAGACGTGGCCCACAAAGTCTCCCTCACGAGCAGCAGGTCAGCGGGCCCCTGGGTCAGGCGTTGACCTCGCGCAGCCACTGCTCCACCGAACGGGGTGATAGGCCGAGTCGCTTCTGAGCGCTTGCCGACTCGTCGATGAGTTCGTGAGGCTGCGTCCGGCGCCATTCGTAGGACGCCACGACGGGCGCGATAGCCTCGGCCCCGAACAGAGGGGTCACCGCGGTCCCGAAGTCCTTGGGTTCCTGGGGCTCGAAGCGAACCTCTTGCCCCAGATAGGCGGCGAACCCGGCGGCCAGGTCGGCTCCCAGCAGACCCGGCAGGGCGCCCACCGCGACGATGCCGGTCACCGAGATGTTCTGGAACAACCGGATAGCGACGTCGGCGACGTCGAGGTGGGAGCTCCAGGAGACGGCGTAGTCCTCCCGCACCGGGTACCGCAGCACGCCCTCCCCCCGCGCGGAGCCGGTCACCGGTGGCAACAGCAGGTTCTCGAGGTAGAGACGGGGAGCGATCACGGCGGTGGAGACTCCGCTGTCGTTCAGGCGGGCTGCGAGGAGGCCAATCGCAGTCTGCTCGGTGCCGTCACGCAGCGGGTAGCCACTGGTGGAGAACACCACCCGCGCCGGACGGGCCTCTTCGACGGCTTCGGCGATCGACACGGCCACCGCCATCTGATGATCGGCACCGCCGATGGGCAGGTGGACGAAGAGGCCTTCGGCGTCCTGGTAGGCCGACGTCAGCGAGGCGACGTCGGAGTAGTCGACGGCGAGCGCGGGGCCGGCGGTGTAGGCGGACGGTACGCGAACCGCGGCGGTGACGTGGTGTCCGGCGTGGGTGAGAGCTGCGGCGACGGGGGCACCTTGAGCGCCGGTCGCACCGTGCACGATGAAGGTCATGACCCCATTAGTGCATGGGGAGCACCAGTTACTTCAAGTGCACCATTGGGATACCCTCACCCGCATGGCCCTCCCCGATCCCCGAGACACCCCCTGGCCAGAGTGCGGGATCGCCCGCTTCCTCAAGCTCCTCGACGGGCCGTGGGCGACGCTGGTGGTCCGCGAACTCCTGCCCGGGCCGATGCGGTTCACCGAACTGCGCCGCGCCTTGCCGGGGGTCAGCGCCCACACGCTCACCAACCGGCTGCGCCAGTTCGAGGCCTATGGCATCGTCACCCGGACCGTCTATGCCGAGGTCCCGCCCCGGGTGGAGTACCAACTCACTGATATCGGCCTGCGCCTGCGGAGCGTGCTGGAGGCCATGGACGAGTGGGCCAGTTCGGTACCAAGGGTGGAGGGCGAGGGCACAGTGCCCCTCTCCGCCTCCTGCCAGACCCCGCGACTGGCACAGGACATCGCAGGAGTCCGCCAGCGTGGTGCAAGACCTTCCCAGTGACGAGCGCGCCTGACTCGGGGCCTTTGACGTCTTGCTTACAGCTGCGGACGGCCTTCCAGCGAGGACCATGATCCTCACAAGTCTGGAATCAACCAGAGCGGAAACAGACCCCTTCGCCTCCGTCGAACAACGTCGCCGGCGTTTTTGGCCTCCCCGGCGCAGCCCGCCGGCGGAACCCACCGGCGGAACCCACCGGCACCGGATGGATCCGATGACCCGGCACGCAGCTACCGGTGCTGCTCCACAGTGGAAATCGGACCCACAGCTAGATCCCCCGGCAGCCGCTGGAGCCAGCTGACGGGAACCTGTTGCCATCGGACCCTCGAGGCATGACCCCACCCGGTATCGCAGGGGCGGAAATAGTTCTCGCGTCGATCTGCACGATCCCCCGTGCTGAACTACCCGCGCCGTCGCGGGCGTCGCTGATCGGTGTGGCGTGGGTCCTGGCCGGGGCAGTAGCCTGGACCGAAACCATCCCCGGTGACTTCGCCGCCGCCGTCTTGGCCGGCGAGGCGGGCGTGGGTGCGCGGGTCTGGCAGAAACGCGCGACCTGGCTGCGTCGGTACGACTTCCTGCTCCACGGCCGCCGCGGCCATCGGATGGCTGGCAGCTCACCACCCCGCCGGCAAATACCTGAACAGGGGCGACTCCAGTCATCAGTCTGACCAGTGAGCGTGAGATATTCTGCGTCCAGTCTCGGTGGGTGCCCTCCTTGTCGTCGCGCCCGGTATGGCGTTGACGGGGCTCGCGACCAGCAGCGTGTGATCAGGTCTCGCCCCATCAACTGATGATGCAGAACGTCGCGCTGATCTCCCTCAGCAGCTGCTCCACCGTGCGGTCAGGTCCTCAGGCTGCGACCTCCAGTGGACGTCGACGGGAACCGAAGGTGGCGACGTCAAGGTGGCAACAGACGATGTGATCGTCTTCGATAGGTCGTACAACCGCTGCCGACCTCAAACGCTGGTGACGGCTGATCCACGCCCGTACTTCAGATTTCTCAGCGGGGCACCGATAGTAGAACGACGAAGGTCCAGCCGGGGGCCTTATGCAAGCTTGACAACTGGGTGTGCTGATGTCTCGAATGCGTGATCTTCGGGTGGCCCGCAAGCTGGGCGTCGGCTTCGGGCTGGTCAGTCTGCTGCTCGGGATCGTCCTGGCTCTGGGCATGGTCAGCCTGCAGTCTTCCCTGGCCTCGCTGAAGGACCTCAGCTCCTCCAGCCTGGCTTCGGTCCAGACGATGGGGAGGGTCAAGGCAGCTTTCCTGCAGGTTCGTCTGGACACGTCCAACGTCGCGTTGTCTGTCGACGCGGCCGGGGTCGCGGCGGCGGAGCAGAAGTTGAGCGCCGACGACACCGTTCTCGATCAGACCTACGCCGCCTACTTGACCGTCGGTCCGGCCAGCACCGCCGCTCAGCAGGGCACCTACACCGACCAGGTGGCGCAGTACCGCCAGCTACGCACCCAGCAGCTCACCTACGCCGAAAGAGGCGACGTACCCGGCTACCTGGCGTTTCGAGACGCCAACGTCACCCCCGTGGTCAAGACCCTCGAAGCCGCCGTCGACGCACTCTCGAGAGCCGAAGATCAGAACGCGCAGGAAAAGACGAAAATCTCCGAAGCAGCAGCGCACCGGGCGATGCTCATTCTTGCCCTGGTGGGCGGGCTGGCCCTTGCTTTCGCCGTAGTCGCGGCTGTGCTGATCGCCCGCTCCATCGTGCGCCCCCTCGCCCAGACCGTCGTGGTGGTCCAGGGACTGGCCGAAGGCCGCTTGGACCAGCGGGTGGCCTACGTCTCTGCCGACGAGGTAGGGCAGGTGGCGGCCGCGGTGAACGCGTCGATGGAACGCCTGGCCGAGGCGATGACTCAGATCACCGGCAACGCCACCACACTGGCCGCCTCCAGCGAAGAGTTGACCGCCGTCGCCGCGCAGTTGTCGTCAGGAGCTGAGGAGTCGGCATCGCAGTCGCAGGTCGTCTCCACCGCGACCGAGCAGATCAGCGCCAACATCGGCACCGTCGCCGCGGCTGGAGAGGAGATGACCTCCGCTATCCGCGAAATCGCCACTTCCACCGCGCAGGCCTCCCAAACCGCCTCCACCGCGGTCGCCGCAGCACAGGACGCCGGCGCCACCATCGACCGCTTAGGTGCTTCCAGCCGGGAGATCGGTGATGTCGTCAAGCTCATCACCTCCATCGCCGAGCAGACGAACCTCCTGGCATTGAACGCCACCATCGAGGCCGCCCGCGCCGGCGATGCCGGTAAGGGCTTCGCCGTGGTAGCCGGAGAGGTGAAGGAACTGGCTCAGCAGACAGCTCGGGCAACAGAGGAGATCGTCGCGAAGGTCAACGCCACCCAGGCTGACGCGCATGCAGCGACCGCGGTCATCGCCACCATCGCCGAGGTCATCGCCCAAATCGACGGACTGCAGGCCACGATCGCGGCGGCGGTGGAGGAGCAGTCGGCGACCACCTCGGAGATGGTCCGCAACGTCACCGAAGTCTCCACCGGCAGCCAGGAGATCGCGCTGAACATCTCCGGCATCTCCGCCGCGGCTCAAGAGACCACCGCCAGCGCGATCCACACCGCCACGACCGCAGCAGAGGTGTCGGCGACGGCGGCGGAGTTGAACACTCTCGTCGGCCGATTCCGCCTTTAGGGTTCCGCCCTGACCTCTTAGGTCCCTGTTCCAATGGGCCACTTCATCGAGCAGGCGAAGAGATGGGGAGGCTGCGATGTCCACAGATGCACAGAAGTACCTGCGCGACGCTTTGCTCAACATCGCGATGCGTCATGCCGTCCTGGCCGAGCAGGTCGGCCAACGATTCGCCGTGGCTTGTAGAAACGGAACGAAGCCGACGACGGCCGATCGAGGCTTCATGGAGCATTGGCTGCAGGTGCTCACGGCCTTGGCTGAGGTGGTCTGCGATCAACCCCAGGCTGATCTGAAGGCGCTAGCTGCGCGACTGGATGAGCTCGCCAGCATCGTACGACTGCACCTGAAGGACTGAGTCTCCAACCGCGCGAGGTCTCCATCTCGGCTCTTCGTGATCTCCCTGTTCAGGACTGTGCACCTGCGGGGATATTGCCGTTCGAAGTCGGTCGGGCTGACCCGTAAGAGGGCCGCCTACCACGTGTCCAGCTCAGCAGCGCGGTTGTGGTGCTGCACCAATCTCATTGATAGGCACCCGGAAGTATCAGTTCTGCTGCACGATTTGGGTCCACCACAGTGGTGTACGACACGGTCACTCCGTGTAGCGCGACCCTGCGTGCAGGGAAGCCCACCCGAGTGGGTGATGCACACAACGTCAGCATCGCCCACGACCGCCTCACGCGCCCACAGCATCAGGGTGAGTCTCCTTTCATTGGTGAAGTCAGGATGCGCAGCGTCCGACACTTCCTGAGGACGATGCGGTCGAAGTCTTCTTCGACATACAGCCATCGGCCCGATCCACGCCGGCCCGCTCGGAAATTGCTGGGTTTGCTGCAGATCGTGGGCAGCTTCATCACATTCACAAGAGGAGATGAGATGCGCCGGGGTAGCCCTGCCACCGGGCGGTTCAGCACCCACTCCACGTTGGGACCCAACGCGACAGCGGGGTCACGTGACGGTCAAGAAATCCGACGCGGATACAGCGGCGCCTTCCTGGTCGTGCTGGTCATCGTCATTGCCGTCCTCGCCGCGACAGCGGAACTGGCTTGGCCGTCCGGCAGCAGGATCGGCTGGTTGGTGCTCGTGCCGGCTCTTCTTCTCCTGTTGAGAGCGCACACCCGGCGCAGCGCCCTCGCTCCTGGTCCTTGGCGGTGGCTGGGTATCAGCGTCGCTCTGCTGGTGCTCAGTGCACCGGTGCACTCACCGTGGCCCCTGGTCAGCCACTCGCGGTTGTCCGCCGTCTTCGGCGGGACAGGCCCGGTAAATGGACTCGATGTCCTGGGCGCGGGCAATTCCCACCTCACCGCCCTCTTGATCATCGGCGTCCTGATCGCCCTGGCCACCTACCCGCTGGCGTTCCGGGCGAGCCTGCGTCTGCTGCACTACCGGCGCAGTGCAGTGACACCTCACCTGGAGTCGTGGTTTGACGGGCTCGCCAGCCTGCTGGCTTTGGGAGCCATCGCTGGGGCTTTGGTGATTCCCGCCCTTGTGGCGCGAGGCTTCACCGAGGGGCAGGCGTGGTGCCTGACCGTGCGTCCAGCGTTGGTCCTGGTCCTGAGCGCTTTCGCCGTCGCCAACTGCCAGCTGGTGGGATGGCGCACTGATCGTCGACTCGTCAAGGTTGTTGCCGTTTTCGTCCTTCTCCTCGTGGGGGAGTCGCTCGACCTCGCGCTCCTGCTCGGCTCGACGAGTCCTGGTGACACTTCAGGACTCCCCGCGCCAACGTTGGCGGCGCTGGCCGCGCTGGCCACGGCTTCGCGAGCTGCGGCGATGGTGCTGCTGGTCGCCGCCAGTTGGCGTCCAGCACCACCACCCACTGCCACGGTGGAGTTGGGCTGGGCCGTGCTGAGCGGACCCATCAGCGTCTTCACCCTCAGCATGATCGCCGGCTTCTTCCGAACAGGACAGCAAGCCACGTCGCTGCTGACGTTTTCCCTGACCGCCGGGGCGCTGGCCCTGATCGCCTGCAAACTGATCGTGCTCGTGCGAACCCTCATCGCACTCTTGGACAGCCGTCGTTTGTCGTTGAGCGACGAGCTGACTGGATTACCTAACCGTCGCGCCTTCTTCGAACAGCTCACGGGCCTAGACCGCGACTGTTCGACAGTGGTGATGCTGCTGGACGTCAACGGCTTCAAAGGGGTGAACGACGGCTGGGGGCATCACGTCGGGGACCTTCTCCTGCGTGATACCGCCGACCGCCTCACTCGTGTCGTGGCCCACCACGGGCACGTGGCGCGCTTGGGTGGCGACGAATTCGTCGTGCTCCTCGCCAACAGTGACCCCGAAGGCGCGGCTGTCCTGGCGGCAGCCATCGTGAGCGAACTGGGACCGCGCCAGGTCGCGGGGCACGACCTGCCCGTCTCGGTGAGCATCGGTGTGGCGGTCCACCCCGGGAACTTCAGTCCAACGACTCCCCCACGCAGTTCCCAGAGTGCACGATCTGAGCAGCGAGGACCCTATACACCCCATGTCACGAACGGAGGTCCAGACAGTTCCGCCTCCGTGTCGGCACCTCTCAACAGCACGATCCGCCGCGGTGCCCGCAACGCTGGCGTCGGCTCCGAGGCGGCTCGGGCGCGACGACGCGGTGAAGAACTCTTGCAGGCTGCCGACACGGCGATGTATCAGGCCAAGGCCGACGGAGGGGGGTTTCTCCTCACTTACGACTGCCTGGGGGATAGTTGCTGAGCTTTCTCAGTACCGGCCTGACGATCACAGTTGGTGACGACGGCCGCGCTTCCGCGAAGGCTGAGGTGGCGGGTGAGAGTGGAACTTCGACAAACGGAGGGCTTCCAACGGCAACATCCACCACCGGAGCTCCACCGTGTCTGATGCTGTCATCTACACCCACCGTGCTGCCTACTTCCTGAGCCACCGTCCAGCACATCGCCGCCCTCCTGCTGCGCCGCCGTCTGCAGGTAGGGACCCGCGCCGGGCGGCGGGTGCTGGGCGTTTTCGCTCACGCGGTACTGATCTGACGGTTCCTGATCGACGCCACCCGAATGAGGCACCTGGCCCGCGACAACGGCACGGGCATCTCCGCCGCCTACCGCTAGGTGCACGAGGCCCTGGACGTCCTGGCCGCCCGAGCACCCCGGCTGCGTCGGGCTCTGTTGGCCGCTCACTGCGCCGGCCACACTCACTTCAACCTCGACGGCGCACTGATCTCCGCTAACCGTGTTGCGGTGCAGGGACCGACGATCAGGAAAGGCCCGCGACACAATCGGCGGGTGGATTTCTGGTGGTCGGGCAAGCATCGCCGCCACGGCGGCAACGTCCAGGTCGTCACCGCTCCTGACGGCTGGCCCATCTGGGTTTCACCGGTGCGCCCAGGACGCGAACACGACACCACCAGTGCCCGCATCCACACCGACCTGCTGCCCGCGCTGATCAGGTTCGGTGACGCCGGGCAGACGGTGCTGGCCGACCTCGGCTACGAAGGCGGACGAGCCCGTCTAACCTGCCCGCACAAGGTTCCCAGCGATCGTGGCCTGAGCGTCGATGAGCGTAGTTTCAACCGCGTTCACGCCTACGTACGCGCCCGTGCTGGTCCTCGCGTCGCCGCTGTCCCGCCGTCCTGCTGACTCTGCGAGCAGGGCCTCAGAAGGACGACTTGACGCCACCCCAGACCTGCCCGGTAAGGGAACGCGTACAACAGCTGGCCAGTCGGCGGTCAGGGAGTGACCGGGGCGGACACCTGCTCGAGATCGCTGAGAGTCATCCCCCGCGCCTCGACGCCGCGCGCCCACCAGATCACCCCCGCCAGCGAACCGATCAGCCAGAACGCGGCGAGCAGCACGAACATCGACGTCACGGAGAAGGCCACTGCGACCTCGGCCAGCAGCACCTGCCCCAGCACGGCGCCCATGCGCCCCACCCCCACCGAGGTACCGACCCCGGTGGCACGCAGGTGGGCTGGAGGTGGAGCTGGCCGATCAGGGAGGGCAGGTGATGGTGGCGACCGGCCGGGTCTGTGATCGATACCTCGATCGATGAGCGTGATCGATGATCTGATCACTTGCGAGGGGACTTCGTCAGCGACGACACTTTCTATCCCCTCGAACCGGAACCGCGAGCTCAGGCATTGGCGCCCCTACAGCCCGTGCTCTCAACGCCGCGGTGTGGCAGGCTCAGTCCACAGCAAAGGCGACAGCTCGCGAACCCGCCGGGTTCAACCCGGACTGGGAGACGCAGCTGGTACCGGGAGCAGGCAGGAGTCACGACGTGCCCCGCATCACCATTCGCGGTAGCCGCATCGATGCACGACGCGCCACCACCGTTGGGCTGACTTCCTTCGCCACCCTCACCCTCGTCCCGCTGCTCGCTCACGCCAAGCCCAGTGAACGCGTCGCCCTGCTGCTGGCTGCGGTCCCTGCCGCCGCGTTGTTCGGCTACCTCGCCGGCTACGCCGCAGGATCGGCCACTCCTCTCGAGGCGACTGCGCTACAGACTGCCCAAGTCACAGACCGCCAGCTGAGTGTTGCTCAGCTCCAGGCTGCCCAACTTCAAGCTGCTCAGCCGTCTGCACCGGTCATCAGCATCGTCAGCGAACCTGTCCCAGTACACGGGACCGGCTCGCCCACCGGCAGCGGCCACCTCGCCGCCCTCGCCCGACCCCCCGCACACCAGCAGCAGGAGCTGGGTCTGGTACCTACTCCCCACCGGAGAGCCTTCACCACCGGACCTGACACCGAGGCTGCTCCCAGCGGGCTCCGCGGCAGTAGTCCGCACCTCACGCTAATCGTCACCCATTACCCCACCAGCTGACACTTCAGCTCAAGGCCAGTCCGGGATACCTGAGCTCGCTCGATCACTGACCGCAGTGGGCGCATCACCAGCCCGCCTCAGCGAAGACGCCACGTCCGGCAGGGCACCCAGGCCCCGCAAGCGCGACTCACGCCACTCGTGCACCCCCACCTCGCCCCACCCCTTGGACTTCCCCGCACCGGAGGACCCGCCATGACCCAGGCCAACCACCAGCCCGCGAGCGCCAACAGCACCCGGACCGGTGTAGGTACCGGCGGCCGCAGCAACACCGGCTACGACACAGACCTCAACGTCGAACACCCCGCCACCCGCGCCGCCCGAACCCGCCAAACCAACGCCCACCGCGCCACCTACGCCGCCGAAGCCCTCCACCGCCACGGCCAGATCAGCCACAGCGACGCCGACGACATGCAGCAAGCCCTCGTGGAGCTCCTCACCGACCTGTACCACCTCTGCGACGCTTGCGACCTCGACCTTGCTCCCCTGTTCGAAGCCGCTGGCCTCATCCACGTCCGCGAGACCCAAGCAGCCTGACCAGACCCATCACTTTGCGGCGGCACCCGGTACCCGGCACTACGACGGGTCTGGCCCCTCCTTCGGTCAACTCGCTGATGTTCACACCGCCGTGGGTAACCCAGGGGTGGGGCACGTCATGGACGTCAACCAAAGCTGGGGCAGACCCGTCGGATCGCGTAGGACGTCATCGACCGGTGGAACGCCACGCAGGGCAGCTGAGCGCTGCCTCACCCATGGGACGATGACGCCATGGCACAAAAGCACGTTGTTGAGCTGACAGACGACCTCGACGGCTCCGCCGCGACCGAGACGATTACCTTCTCGATCGACGGTGCGACCTACGAGATCGACCTCAACGACGAAAACGCCACGCGCTTTCGCAACAGCCTGGATGCCTTCGTCGACAACGCCCGCACGATCAACGGGTCCCGACGTCCGGCCGCGAAGCGGGCAGCCGCCAAGACTGCCGACAAGACTGTCAGCGCCTCCACAGACGCCCACGAGGCGCGCTCCTGGCTGCGCGAGCACGGACATGAGGTCTCCGACCGGGGCCGTATCAAGAACGACCTGATCGCCCTGTTCCAAGAGGCCAGCGGCTGAAACTAGCCCCACCCTTGACCTACGAGGCCCGCCGGATCCCCTTCCTGGCGGGCCTCGCTGCGTCTACTCCAACCGGAGCGCGCAGGAACTTGGCGCGGCGGGGCAGACCCGCCAGCAGGTCATGGGCTGCGGTGCGCACCGAGACACCCCAACACGGCCTGGATACGGCCTGGACACGGCCAGGATCTTGCGAAGCTACCCAGAACGAGGCCTGTCGGGCTCAGCGTCGAAAGTGTCGTTCCTTTGTCCCCGCCTCGCCGACCGACTGACCCCCGCCACCGTCTGACCTCTGCGGTCAGCACGCTTATGCAGCGCGACGCAGTAGTTCACCCGCCAAAAGATGCCGCGTACGTCGCGTCCACGCTCGGCGGCAGCTGACCACTGACGCGCGGCAGGACGTTGCCGCGCACGTGGTGATACTCACTGCCCAGCAGCATGTTGCCCTTCTGCACGGTAGCGATGTAGTCCGCGCGGGCTTGCGCATCAACCGGGGTGGGCCACACCTCCAGGACCGCCCCGAGGTCAATCCCCCCGGAGCCGGCAGGGTCGCTGGCGCGGGAGTCGGTGAGGCTGGCCGCGCCGGTGTAGCCGTTGGGCCGACCCAGCAGGGCGTTGGGGTCGGTGGTCTCGACGTAGATGAGGGCGTCGGTGATCTCGGGGACGCCGGCGCGCACCTGCTGGACGAGATCGGGCAGTCGATCCGCAGCGACGACGTCGCCGCCGACACTGGCTGCGCTGCTACCGCCGCTGGAGACCGTCGCTGAGGGGTCGGCTGACCCGGTCGCTGCACTCGTCGAGACGGTCGGTGCAGGTCCCGCCGACGAGGTCGAGCTCGCCCCCGGCCCGTCGCTGGCTCCACCGCTGCAGCCAGCGAGCGCCGTCATCACCGCGATAGCGCCGGCCCGCATGCAGGAGGGTCGATGCGTGCTTCACGCGCGCAGCATGCCCGCTCCGTCGTCCCGCTCCGTCGTCCCGCTCCGTCGTCCCGCTCCGTCGTCCCGCTCCGTCGTCCCGCTCCGTCGTCCCGCTCCGTCG